>NZ_CAXQZX010000106.1:0-3019 GCF_964228395.1 Limnobacter sp. | reverse complement strand
CGAAATTATTTTGACCCCTCAAAAGGGCGGCATGGAATATGCCCGGGATTTGGCCGAGCAAATGCGCGACCAAGGCAAGGGTGTGATCCTCGACCAATTCGCCAACGAGGACAACCCACTGGCCCACTTCGAAACCACCGGGCCCGAAATTTGGCGCGACACGGGCGGGCAAATCACCCACTTTGTAAGCGCCATGGGCACCACGGGTTCCATCATGGGGGTGTCGCGTTACCTCAAAAGCCAAAACCCCAACATTCAAATCATCGGGGCCGAGCCCAGTGAAGGCTCTCAAATTCCTGGCATTCGCAAATGGCCGCAAGAGTACCTGCCAAAAATTTATAAGCCTTCAGGAGTGGACCGCGTGGTGCAGGTTACCCAGGCGCAGGCCGAGCACATGGCACGCCGCATGGCCGCCGAAGAAGGCATCTTCTGTGGAATTTCAGCCGCTGGCGCGGCGCACATTGCACTGCAAATTGCCGAAGAAGTGCAAAACGCCACCATCGTGTTCATCGTGTGTGACCGGGGCGACCGTTACCTGTCCACGGGGGTGTTTCCGGCGTAAGGCGTCATCAAAAATGATGTAAACTGATGGTGTTTCTGATGACTGATTGGGCCGCGCAATGAGAACCACCGTAACAATCGACGACGAATTGTTTGAACAAGCACTTCGGCTGGCGGGGCCCTCAGTCGACAAATCCGAGCTATTCAAAGAGGCCATTAAGACCTTCATTCGGGTGGAGTCTGCCAAACGGCTCGCGGCGCTGGGGGGGGCGACTCCCGACATGGCCCCAATCAGGCGGCGCAATCCTGATGCCCAATCATGAGTGTGCTGGTAGACACTTCTGTCTGGGTTGCTCATTTCAAAAAGCAAAACTCGCGCTTAATCGAACTTCTTTTGGGTGATATGGTTTTAATTCACCCTTTTGTTGTCGGCGAAATTGCCTGTGGCTCGCCGCCGAACCGGTGTCAAACCCTTTTAGATTTAAAGTCTTTGGCGCATTGCAAGCAAGCAACTCTTGAAGAGACCATGCAAATGATCAATGATCATCAGCTCCATGGTGTGGGCTGTGGGCTTGTAGATCTTAGTCTTCTGGCCAGTGCTTTAATCACGCCCCAATGCTTGCTCTGGACCCTGGACAGGCGCTTGAATCGCCTTGCGCAAGGGTTTGGTGTGGCTTTTTAGCGCCTGCCTACTTTCCCCCAATACTTTTCCGCAGGGCCAAGGCTTCGCTTAACTCCAGCACCGCATTGGCATAAAACGAGCTGCGGTTGTACCGGGTGACCACGTAGAAGTTGGTGCCGCCCGCCACGTAACTTGGGTCCGCTTCCCCGCGTACCAGTTCAATCAGGGCAAGTTTTTCCTCGGGCTGCACCGGGCCCAACACCCGCACGCCGCGCGTTTTCATCTGCTCGGCAGTGAAGGTGGGCACAATGTCGGGGGCCAAAAGTTCTTTCAGGTTGTCGGCGTGGTCAAACTCCACCAACACCCGCGTGGCTGCGCCAGTTTGCCAGCCGTGAACCTTCAAAAAATTGGCCACGCTAAAAATGGCGTCTTTTTGGCTGTGGAACAAGTCCACAATGCCGTCCTCATCGCCGTCCACGGCGTAAGCCATCCACGAGCTGGGCATGAACTGGCCCAGCCCAATGGCCCCGGCATAGCTGCCTTTCACCTCCAGGCAGTCCAGGTGGGTTTGGGTGCACAGGGCAATAAAAGCTTCCAGCTCTTGCAGAAAAAACCCCGAACGGTCGCGCTGACCACTGGGGTACGCAAAGCCCAAGGTGCTCAGCGAGTCAATTACCCGGAAGTTGCCAGTGTGTTCGCCGTAAATGGTTTCTACTCCAATGATGGCCACAATCACCGCTTGGGGCACGCCGTAGCGTGCCTCGGCCTGCGCAAGCACGTCGGCATTGTCGTTCCAAAAGGCCATGCCCTTGCGAATGCGGTAGGGTTCTACAAACCTTGCGCGGTAGTTGTCCCAGTTGCGCACGCTCGCTTTTTTGGGGGGCTTAACAGCCTCAACCACGCGCGGCAGGTATTGGGCCTGGCCAATCAGCGACAGGGTTTGTGCCTCCTCAATGCCATGCTTCTGGGCCAAGCGCTGGGCAATGGCCAGTGCTTCGGGGCGCTCTACAAAAGTGGGGGAGGGGGCTTCATTCTTGGCGTTTTGCGCAGCCGCCGCTTGAGTGGCCATTGCGCTGCTGATTAGAATGAGGAATATTTCAATACAAAGAAAAACGCGGGTTTTCAAAGGAGTCAACATGGTCGGGCTGTTGTTTGGGCGAATAAGGCAGTACTTGCGGCCCACTGCACACAGCTCTGCGCCGGGCCACCAGCCCACTATACCGCAGCACGGGGGGGCAGCATGACCACGGCCTACATTTCCCACACCGACTGTGTGCTTCACGACCCGGGGCCTGGCCACCCCGAGAGCGGTGCTCGACTCAAAGCCATTCAAACCAAACTGCAAGCCTCGGGTTTGTGGAGCCAACTGGTGCATTGTGAGGCGCCACAAGCCACTTGGGCGGCCATTACGGCCGTGCACAGCGCCGATTATGTTGAAAGCATTCGCGCCCGTTTTCCGTTGAAGCGCAATGTGGACATTGATGGCGACACCACATTGTCTGAATTCAGTCTGGATGCCGCCCGCCGAGCAGCCGGTGCCTGTGTGCATGCGGTTGATTTGGTGATGGCTCATGCGGTTGATAACGCCTTTTGCGCTGTTCGCCCGCCGGGGCACCACGCTTGTGTGGGCCAGGCCATGGGGTTTTGTGTGTTCAACAATGTGGCGGTGGCGGCTCAACACGCCATTGACGCATACCGACTAGACCGCGTGCTGGTGGTCGATTTTGATGTGCATCATGGCAACGGCACCGAAAATGCTTTTGCCGGCAACGCCAAGGTGCTGATGTGTGGCACTTTTCAGTCGCCTCTGTACCCGTATTCTGGAGGCCTGCAAGGGGCGGGCAATATGGTGAACTGCCCCCTGCCGCCCGGTTCTGGCCGCGAACAATTCAAAGA
>NZ_CAXQZX010000105.1:0-16843 GCF_964228395.1 Limnobacter sp. | reverse complement strand
CCGTGATCAAAACACTGGGCCCCACGCGCTGCCCCGGATCCACATCGGGTATGCCCACCACGCCATCAAAAGGCGCACGAATCTTGCGGTACTCGATATTAAGCTTGGCTTGCTCCACTGCCACTTTGGCCGCCTCGTGGTCAGCCTGTGCGGTTTCTACCTGGGACTGCGGCACGGCTCCCTTTTGCACGGCTTGCTGATAGCGCTCCAACAGACTTTTGGTGCTGGCCAATTGAACCATGGCCAATTTGAGCGCAAGTTGCTGTTCGCGGTCGTCTTGTTGAACCAGCACCTGGCCACGCTTTACTTTTTGCTGCGCCTTGAAGTGGACCGACACCACCTCTTCTTCGACATTGGGGTAGATTTCTGCAGAACGCTGTGCCCAAGCCGTTGCAGTGGTTTCAAACTGGTTGGCAGTTTGGCTTTGGGCCACTTGTTGAACCAGCACCTTCGGCGCCATGGAGGGTTTGCCTGATTTGCCGGCCATCAATGCAGGGCCCGTGTTTGCCGCATACACCAGGTAAGCTGCCACCGAACCCATACACAACGATAAAAGAACCAGCCAAAATTTTTTGCCCAACACACAGGCTCCAAGCCACACAAGGTGGAAACAGAATTACAGCAAACAATACCGTATTCCAGACTTGGTTTAAGCGCTAAAGTTCGACCACTGGGTGTGCTTTAGGGTATTCCCCGGGGACGGCCAGGGTAACAAACCCGAAGCCTGCAGATGTAAAAGTTTGCAATCAAAGGAAGCTAAAAAGCCAAAAGCCCGAAGGCGACTAACCTTCGGGCTTTTATATTTGGCATCCCCAAGGGGATTCGAACCCCTGTTACCGCCGTGAAAGGGCGGTGTCCTAGGCCTCTAGACGATGGGGACCTAAAACGTGTGTTTGCGTGGCAAACTTTGCTTTGGTGGAGGTAAGCGGGATCGAACCGCTGACCTCTTGCATGCCATGCAAGCGCTCTCCCAGCTGAGCTATACCCCCGTAAGCAGAGACCGAAATTATGTAGCACTTTTTTTATTTTGTCAACACCTGAGTGTTAACTTTTAAAACTGCTTTTCGGTTTTGCCACCGTTGCCTCAGCAACTTGAGCAGCCCGAATTATACACACAAATGTCGGTTACACTGCAAGCGGTTTCATACAATTTATTGCAGCAACGCCATGAAATTTTGCAGTGCATGTGCCAGCCCATTGGAGCTGAAAATACCCACTGGCGACAACCGCGAACGCCACTGTTGCAACCACTGCGGGGCCATTCATTACATCAACCCAAAAATTGTGGTGGGTACCATACCAACCTACCGAGGCAAAGTGTTGCTATGCAAACGCGCAATCGAGCCCCGCTACGGTTTTTGGACCCTGCCAGCGGGTTTTATGGAATTAAAGGAAACCACCCATGAAGGCGCACTGCGCGAAACATGGGAGGAAGCAGGTGCCCGTGTTGCACTGGGCCCTTTGTTCACCATGTTTGACGTACTGCGGGCCGAGCAGGTGCATTTGTTTTTCAGGGCCACGCTGGAAGAACCAGTTTTTTGCGCCGGGGAAGAAAGTCTGGATGTGCGCCTGTTTGACGAACAAGACATTCCTTGGGACGAACTCGCTTTTAAAACAGTGACCCAAACATTAAAGCTGTTTTTTGAAGATCGCCGACAAGGTCGTTACAGCCTGCACACAGGCGATGTGTTTGGTCACACCGATTGGCAGCCCAACGATTTTTTGGCCCAGCACAAGCCGTACACCCAAGGATGACGCAGCCCACCATTCCGTGGCTGCTAAGCCCAAATGATTTTCCTGTCACATCTCAGGCCCTGCGATATCCGCCGGGGCTGCTGGCCGCGAGCCAACACATCAGTGCCGACTGGCTGATGCAAAGTTATCCGCGCGGCATTTTCCCTTGGTATTCGCACGGCGAGCCCGTGCTGTGGTGGAGCACATCGCCGCGCGCAGTGTTGTATCTGGAAGAATTTAAGTTACACCGCTCTTTGCGCAAAACCATTAGACGCCAAACGCAAGACAAGTCGCGCCGTATCACCCTGAACATGGCCTTTGAACAAGTGATGCGAGCTTGTGCCGAGCCCCGGCCAGGGCAGGACGGAACCTGGATCACGGAGGATGTCTTATCCGCCTACTGCGAACTGCACCAACGCGGGCACGCACATTCAGTGGAGCACTGGCATGAAGGGCAATTGGTGGGTGGTCTGTATTGTGTTGCCTTTGGCCAAATGGTCTACGGCGAGAGCATGTTTGCCAAACAGACAGATGCCTCCAAAGTGGCGTTTGCTCACTGGGTGTATTGGCTAAAAGCGCAGAATGTGCGCATAATGGACTGCCAGCAGGCGACCAGTCATTTAATGTCTTTTGGGGCACGCACCATAAGCCGCGAAACCTTTGAGTACGAGATGGCGCAGGCTGTAATACAACCGGGCTTGACATGGCAGCCCTGTGAATTAAAGTGGACGCATGACTCGACCTAAGGAACTTCCTTTTTCCACGCTGCAGTTTTATTCCACAGCGCCCTACCCCTGCAGCTACCTCGCTGACAGGTTGGCCCGCTCCCAGGTGGCCACTCCCAGTCATTTGATCAACGCCGATGTTTACAGTGAACTGGTACGCATGGGTTTCCGCCGAAGCGGCCTGTTTACCTACAAACCTCTGTGTGATGGTTGCAAAGCGTGCAAGCCCCTGCGGCTTGAGGTGGCCGGGTTTGCGACCAATCGCAGCCAGCGCAGAATTTTTAAGTTGTTTTCTGGCCTGAAACCCAGTGTGCAACGCCTGCACTTTGATGCAGAACACTATGCCCTTTACCTTAAATACCAGTCGGCCCGCCACCATGGTGGCGGTATGGACGAGGACAGCCGCGAACAATATTCGCAGTTTTTGCTGCAAACCCGGGTGAATTCGCGTTTGGTGGAGTTCCGCGATGCCGAGCAAAAGCTTTTGATGGTGTCGATCATTGATATCCTCACCGACGGCCTGTCATCGGTCTACACCTTCTTTGACCCCGAGATCAAAGGGGGCTTGGGTGTGTATGGCGTACTCTGGCAAATCGAGCAATGCAAGGACCTCGCACTTCCTTATTTGTATCTGGGCTACTGGATTGAAGAAAGCGAGAAAATGGCTTACAAAGCGCGGTTTTCTTCAGCACAGGTGCTTCAAGACGGACGCTGGGGCCCGCTACCTGCCGCCACCCTGGGCAACAACACGTCAAAACATCAATAAGACCGCCCTGCTCCACCAACCCACTGGCGGCCTTTTTGCTCCCACATTGCCTGCTCCAACGATACAATGCAGGCCAATGCAATGCTTCCGATTCAAACCATGATGTTGCCCTACGCCCTGATTCGCCCCGCCCTGTTTGCCTTGTCGCCCGAAAGGGCCCATGAAGTCACCTTTGGAAGCCTGCATACCCTGCGCAAGTTGGGCCTGCTTAAGCCCCTACTGGGGCCCGCAGTGGCAGACCCCGTTCGCATCATGGGCATCGACTTTCCCAACAGGGTTGGTTTGGCGGCTGGCTTAGACAAAGATGCCGCGCACCTGGATGAGTTGTCCCACCTTGGGTTTGGCTTTCTGGAAGTGGGCACAGTGACCCCCAAGGCACAACCGGGCAACCCCCAACCTCGCCTGTTCCGTTTGCCCTCCGCCCAAGCGCTGATCAATCGCATGGGTTTTAACAACCATGGGGTGGACAATCTGATTCACAATGTGAAAACCAGCAGCTATGGTGGTGTTCTAGGCATCAATATTGGCAAAAACGCCGCCACGCCAGTGGAAAAAGCCAACGATGACTACCTGGCGGCTTTGGAAGCGGTATACCCCTACGCCACTTACATCACGGTCAATATTTCTTCGCCCAACACCAAAAACCTGCGTGACCTGCAAGGCGGCGACCAACTTGACCAGTTGTTAAGCGCACTAAAAGACAAGCAAAAGCAATTGGCCGATGAGCATGGGCAATACAAACCGATGGCATTGAAGATTGCGCCCGACCTGGACGATGAACAAATCGAAGCCATTGCACAACGCCTGATCCATTATGGTTTCGATGGTGTGATTGCCACCAACACCACGATTGACAAAAGCAGCGTAAGTCACCTTGAACACGGGCAGGAGCAAGGCGGGTTGAGCGGCGCGCCAGTGTTGAGCAAATCCACCCATGTGATTGCTCAGCTTTACAAGGCTTTGGGGGACGACATCCCCATCATTGGCGTTGGTGGAATTTCCAGTGGTGAACACGCCGTTGAAAAAATTCGCGCAGGCGCGAAGGCAGTGCAAATTTATACCGGCCTGATTTACAAAGGCCCCGCCCTGGTTACAGAATGTGCGGCCACCATTGAATTAAACTGTAACCCCAAGCGCGCCCTGCGCATGAAAAGACGCTAGGGGGCACTTGCTGGGGACAAAGGCCCCACACTTTCAAGACTGCTGGCGTTTTTTGTACAAGGCAGAAAAAGTTTCGCCGTGAGGTGCCGGAAAGTCACGCTGTGCAGTCCATCCGCTTGCTCCGGGCAAATTCGAAATACTGCCCTTGCGTTTGCCCCACCATGCCAATAGTTTTACGGCCACCTGGGTCCCAAGGCGATATAGCCAGGGCCTTGCCGCCGCAAACGCCCACAGGCGCAGCCCCAAGCGCTCTTTCCAGGGGCGCATCCCGCGATCAAACTGCTGTTCACGCAATTTGCGCAACAAGTCTGGCAAAGGAATTTTAACGGGGCACACCACATGGCACTCGCCGCACAAGGTGGCAGCCTGGGGCAGATCCGGGGCTTTGTCCAAACCCACATAGCTCGGCGTGAGCACCGACCCCATGGGCCCGGGGTACACCCAGCCATATGCATGACCGCCAATTTTTTGATACACGGGGCAGTGGTTCATGCAGGCGCCACACTTGATGCACCGAAGCATCTCTTGAAACTCGCCACCCAACAGGCCGCTGCGCCCACCGTCCACCAGCACAAAGTACATGTGCTCCGGGCCGTCCAGGTCGCCATCGCGTTTGGGCCCCGTGAGCAAAGACACATAATTTGAAATGCTCTGCCCCGTGGCAGAACGAGGCAGCAAGCGAATCAGTGTCGCAAAGTCTTCCAGCGTGGGCACCACTTTCTCGATGCCGGTGACTGCGACATGCACGCGCGGGTTGATGGTGCACATGCCTTCGTTGCCCTCGTTGGTCACCAAGGCCACACTGCCGGTTTCTGCAATCACAAAATTGCCACCTGTTACACCCATGTCGGCCGCCAAAAACTCCGGACGCAAAATTTCGCGAGCCTCGCGAGTCATCTCGGGAATGTCAGTCTTACGAGGCAGGTGATGAACCTTTTCAAACAAATCGGCAATTTGTTCTTTGTCTTTGTGAACCACCGGCGCAATGATGTGACTGGGCGGCTCGTTGTTGTTGATTTGAAGAATGTATTCGCCCAAATCGGTTTCACGTACTTTTACATCGGCTGCTTCAAGGGCTTTGTTCAAGGCCATCTCTTCGGTAACCATCGACTTGGATTTGATCACCGATTTAACACCGTGGCGCTTGGCGATTTTGACAACCAACTGCGCGGCCTCTTGAGGCGTTCGCGCAAACAAGACCGTGGCACCGGCCTTGCTTGCATTTTGCTCAAACAGCTCTAGCCACACATCCAGGTTCTGAATACTTCGATTGCGAATAGCCACAGCCGCGCTGCGGGTGCCCTCAAAATCTTCCAGCTCGGTGATGCTGTTGGCGCGGGCATTCACGAACTTGCCCGACAAGCGCTTTAAGTTTTCTTGCAAGCGTTTGTCGTTGAGCTTTTCTACCGACTTTCGCTCAAAAAACATGCTTTGAACCTGCATACAAGCCCCCTGCTACACCTGACCAGGCTTGCGCCCGGTGAGTAACTCTGCCACGTGCAACACCTCGGTGTTTTCGCCCATGCGCCTTAAACGACCCTCGATGTTGAGCATGCAACCCAAATCGCCCAGCACCACAGCCTGAGCGCCTGTGGCTTTGATTTGCTCGCATTTGTCGGTGCAAATGGCAGCTGACACATCGCCATACTTCAGGGAAAATGTGCCTCCAAAGCCGCAACATTGGCGGCTGTCCTTCATTTCATCCAACTGCACACCGCCCATGGCTTGGATGAGCGCACGGGGTTGTTTTTGCACCCCCAACTCGCGCAGACCACTGCAGGAGTCGTGGTAAGTCACTTTTTGTACACTGGCCTTGCTGGCCAGCTTTACTCGATCCATGCCAAGAACATTGACCATGAAGTCTGTTAACTCATAGGTTTTTTGAGCCACCCTGGCCGCGCGAAGTCTAAGGTCCGGGTCGTTCTTAAACACATCATTGTAATGCACCCTCACCATGCCAGCGCACGATCCGGAGGGCGCGACCACATAGTCAAATTGCTCAAACTCATTGAGCCATTTCAAAGCCAATGTGCGGGTGTCGGCCGCATCACCAGAATTCCAGGCTGGTTGACCACAGCAAGTTTGGGCCTGGGGCACCAACACCTCGCAGCCCGCAGACTCCAACAATTCGAGCGCCGAAAACCCAATCGACGGGCGCATGGAATCGACCAAACATGTAACAAACAAACCAACCCGCAAAGCCTGCTCCAGCGTGTACTAAAACGTGTTGAGTGTAAGCAGCGCGCTGGTTTGCAGCCAGTAGTGATAACCATAAGGCATGACGCATTTCACCATATGGTTTACACTTGTCACATCATGAGAAGGAAAATATGCGATGAGTGATGAGTCGGTGGGCCGAACCAGCATCCAGGTCATTGAGCGAATGATGCAGTTGCTCGATGCCCTGGCTGCACACCAAGACCCGGTGGCCTTGAAAGACCTGGCCAGAGACACCAAATTACACCCCTCCACAGCCCATCGCATTTTGAACGATCTGGTTGCATGCCGCTTGGTGGACCGAACCGACCCTGGCCTGTACCGACTAGGCATGCGCTTGCTGGAGCTTGGTAACCTGGTGAAGGCCCGCTTGAATGTGCGGGAAGCAGCACTGGATTTGATGCGCAAGCTGCACCGCTTGACCGGCCAAACCGTCAATTTGTCAGTGCGCCAAGGCGACGAGATTGTGTATGTGGACCGGGCCTACAGCGAGCGCTCTGGCATGCAGGTGGTACGCGCCATCGGTGGGCGGGCCCCCTTGCATCTTACATCCACGGGCAAATTGTTTTTGGCCAGCGACACCCCAGAAAACCTCAAGGCCTACGCCGACCGCAGCACCTTGCGCGGTACCACAGTCAACAGCATCACCTCGCTGGAGCAACTTGAACGTGAGCTAATCCAGGTGCGTAGCGATGGTTACGCGCGCGACAACGAGGAGTTGGAAATGGGCGTGCGTTGTATGGCCGCAGGCATTTTCGATGACTCATCCAAGCTGATTGCAGGGTTATCGATTTCTGCACCGGCAGATCGCATTCAGGAAGACTGGCTGCAAGAGCTAATACACACGGCACAGCGAATTAGCGCCTCTTTGGGGTGGCAGGGCCGTGTGTCGCCACCCAGTGGGCGTTTCAGGCTGTAACTTTAGTTGTGGCTACTCACCACGTAGCGACGGATGCGCTCAGCATCGGCCATGCGGGCCTGTGAACCCAATGCGTCTAGCAAGACGATGATCAGGTTGCGCTCGCCAACCCGGGCTTTCATCACTAAACAGCGACCCGCTTCATTGATAAAGCCGGTTTTTTGAAGGTCGATGTCCCATTCCTTGCTTTTAATCAGCCGGTTGGTGTTCCTGAAGTTCAGAACACCACGGTCTGACTGGACGGAAAACTGCGGATCGGTCGAGAACTGACGAATCAACGAAAATTTTTGCGCGTGCAAAACCATGCGGGCCAGGTCATTGGCGCTGGAGCGATTTTGCTCTGACAAACCCGTGGTCTCGGTGAAAGTGGTGTGATACATGCCCAGCTCGCGGGCGCGGCGGTTCATTTGGTCCACGAAGGCCTGCATGCCACCGGGGAAATGGCGCCCCAAGGCAGACGCGGCGCGGTTTTCAGAGGCCATCAGCGCCAGATGGATGAGCTCCCGCCTTGTAAACTGGTTGCCCGGCTTCAAACGCGAGCGGGTGTTTTTGTAATAGTCGATGTCTTCTTGGGTAATAGAAAGCACTTCATCGAGGTCTTGGCCAGCTTCCAGTGTAACCACCACCGTCATCAGCTTGGTGATGGAGGCAATAGGCAGCACAACATGTGGATTTTTGGCGTAGAGCACCTCACGAGAATCGGCATCGGCCACCAAGGCCACAGAACTGCTCAACGAAAGGGGGTCGTGCGCATCGGCCAGGCCAGCTTTTTTACCTGTGGAAGAATTGGCAGACCAGACTGCGCCTGATTGAATCGTGAAAATGGCCACCAAAAAAGCAGCAAGCAAACGGCGCAATGTCATGAATTGTTTTTTTGATTGGTTTTGGTATGAGTTAGCGCAATTTTACGCAGAAACACAGCGACGTGCCAATCAGTTTCATCAATGAATATCAGGGATTTCCGCCCGTCAATTGAGAGTTTTGATGAATTATCGAGGCATGCAGGCCAGCGCCATATTCAGCCATGCGTGCCACCACGCCAAGTTGTAGATCGGTGAGATGTTCAAGGTCTTGGAAGTAGCCCCCCGCCATTACAGCCACCACGGGTAAAGAACGCTTGGCAGACCAGCTCAGAACCATGTTATCGCGGACCTGAATACCTTCATCAGACAAATTCAAACGCCCCAAGCGATCACCTTGGTGTACGTCAAGACCGGCCACGTAGAGCACCAACTGGGGCTGCACCTGCTGGGCGATCGATGCCAACGCCTTCTCCAAGGCCTTTAAATAGTCTTCATCGCCGGTTTGACTGGGCAAGGCGATGTCCAGGTCACTGGTCATTTTGGTGAATGGAAAGTTTTGCTCACCATGCATGGAAAAGGTAAAAATACTGGGGTCGCCACTGGCAATCGCCGCCGTGCCATCGCCTTGGTGCACATCAAGATCGATCACCAAGACCTGCGGCAAACGTTGACGTCCACGCCCGGCAGCCAGGCTGTCGGTTTGGAACACCCGCGCAGCCACCACCAGGTCGTTGAACACGCAAAACCCTGCCCCCGAATTGTGCATGGCATGGTGGGTACCTCCAGCCAAATTAACCGAAGCGCCATGCTGCATTGCACTGCGTACAGCCGCAATCGTGGCACCCACTGAACGTCTTGAACGCTCAACCATGGCCACAGACCACGGAAACCCGATGGCTTTTTGTTCATCTGCAGAAAGCAATCCATCGACCACGCGGGCAACGTACTTGGGGCAATGGGCCAGGGCCAACTGCCCATCTGTGGCTGGCGGTGGAACGGCCAGATCAACCTCAGGAAGCCGCTGCGCCACTTTGTCGCGAAGCATGCGGTACTTTTGCATCGGGAAGCGGTGCCCTTGTGGCAAAGGCAGCACGAACTCGTCAGTGTAAAAAGCTTGCATGGTGTTGAAACTACAGAACGAAGACACTTCTATTGCAATGCAACATAATTGTTGACAGCGGCGATTTTTTTGTTAGAATCGGTTTTGTGCACTGCATCAAACAGTGCTCGCAGGTGGATCCCAGTGGATGTCCACCACGACTATAAACCAATCGCGGTACACACTGACGGAGCAAATTATGTTGATGACCCCTGAACAACTGCTAGAAATTCAAAAAGCCAATCTTGAAAAAATTCTTGGCCTGAGCCAGAAATCTTTCAGCAACGTGGAAAAAGCTGTAGAGCTGAACCTGAATGCGGCCAAAATCGCTTTGGAAGACAGCGTTGAGGCGGTCAAGGCCCTGTCGTCTGCCAAAGATGTGCAAGATTTTGTGGCTGTGTCCACCTCGATTGCTCAGCCCATGTCTGAAAAAGCCGTGGCGTATGGCAAAAACGTTTACGCGCTGTCCTCCAGCATTGTGTCTGAAGCAGCCAAGTTGGTTGAAGAGCAAGTTGCTGATAGCAATAAAAAATTTGCGGAATTTCTTGAAACTGCCAGCAAAAACGCACCTGCTGGCACTGAAGGTGCTGTAGCCCTGGCCAAGTCGGCCCTGACAGCTGCCAACACAGCCTATGAAAGCGTGAGCAAAGCCACCAAGCAGGCCGTAGAAATGGCTGAAGCCAATGTAGAAGCTGCAACCAAGGCCACACTGAAGGCCACCAGCGCTGCTGCACCAAAAGCTCGCAAAGCGGCTTAATTGAACTGACTGAATTCGGGCACTGGCTGCAAGTTTCTGTTGACCTGCTGCTGGTGCCTTACTGGTGTCTCCTCGTTCCTCCTGGAACGACTTCGGTCGTGAACCTCCAAATATTCATGACTCAGGCTCACCCACAGGTGAGCCTTTTTTTTATTGCAGCAGTTCAATCGGGCATTGCATTTGCTCCAAGGTTTTAACCAGGGCGTCAAAGGCTTGGCTGACGGTCTCTTTGCATTCAGGCCCGCCACGGGCTTTCACACCCAATTCAATGTGACGGGCCAATTTGTCGTCACCCACACTGGGCAAACTAAACAAACGACAGCCAGGGAACTCGCGCTCAAGGGTCTCCATCACCGGAGTAATGCGGGCCTCGGGGGTTTTAAACAACAACAAAGAGCGCTTGTACTCCAGCGACACATGGTGAAATTGGGGATAAAGCTGGTCGAGCACCCACTCAATCATGGGCCAGGCCATCACCGGAAAACCCGGTACAAAATGGTGCCGCCCCACACTAAAACCAGCGATTCGATTGTAGGGGTTGGGAATCAAATCCACGTCAGATGGAAAGTCGGCCATTCGCAAGCGGTATTCGTCCAAAGGTTGTCCGCTTTCAGCGCAACGCTGGGCAATCAGATCAACAGCACCCGCATGGCGAACAATCGGTCGGCCCAAGGCCTGCGCGGCAGCTTGTCGAGTGTGGTCGTCTGGCGTGCCACCAATGCCGCCACAACTGAACACCACATCGTCGCTGTTAAAAGTTCGGCGCAGGGTGTCCACCAATAAATCTCGATCATCCCCCACCATTTGCACCCAGCTTAGCGATAAACCGCGCGCACCCAAGCGTTCTATAACAGCAGGCACATGCTTGTCTTGCCGAAGACCCGACAAAATCTCATCGCCCACCACAATCAAACCAAATTTAGGCACTTGCATGTTTGTTTAACCTTCCTGCACTGCAACCACGGGATCCCCACGCAATTCGCCCAACGCGCCGAGGTAATGGCGAGTAAAAGCCAAGGCAGACATCACCGGCATAATGAGCAAAATGGGAGGAATAAAACTTAAAAAAGCGCACACCAAACCAATAAGCCATGCGGAGGTGGAGTCGCGTTTTTTAATCGCCTTGATCTCAAGCCGTGTGGCATGGCCAGACAAGGCGTCAAAACGCATCACCGCCATCAACAGGTATGCAGTCAGCAATACAGGCAACACAAAGGCCATGCCGGGAATCAACCACAATGGCAAGGTAAGCACCCAAGCCAACAAAAACACCACCACAGCGCGCAGCGTTACCCACAAGCTGTGCATCACATTGGCATCGCCTCGTTTGTCCAGGTTTTGAAATTCTTTTTCGGTGAGGAAATTCACCACGGGTGGAGTCACGTACAAGCCCGCCAGCAAAACGGCTGAGGTGGCCACCAAAGGCCACAGAAGGCCAAACACGGCCAACGGGACCAAAATGACCTTGAGCCACCCTAGCAAGGCCAGTTCATCGGCTTGCGGCACCGAGAAATCAAGCCCCAGCCAAGACAACATCCACACCGCAGCATTCACCAGCGGGTCGATGGACAGCCAAATAATGACCAGCCAGAACACCGAGGCCAAGGCCACCGACACCAGCGTCAACATCAACATGCGCGGGCGAAAGGAATCAACCAGCGCATTGATCAAAACAGACATGGCATTGTTCATACAAGCTCCTATTGTTGGCGGCGTGCGATCGCATCCCAGGCTTTTTCAAGGCGCTTTACCGACACCGGCATGGGGGTGCGCAGTTCTTGTGCAAACAGCGATACACGCAACTCCTGCAATTGCCAGGCAAACTGGTTGAGGCTCTCGTCTTCATACCCCTTCAGCTGAGCACTGGCCCGTATCCAGTTTAATTGAAGTCGGTTGATGTCCTTCATGGCGCTGCGGTCGCGGTCCTGGGAATCTCGCAAACGATCCAGGCGGATTTGGGCCGCTTTCAGGTAACGGGGATAATGCGTGAGTTGTTCCCACGGTTTTTTCAGCAAAAAATCTTTGGGCATCAACCACAGCAGTTGGGCTTGAATGTCCTGCACAGGCTCCGGGAAAGCTTTGCCTGCTGCCTGTAGCTTTTTGCACAATTGGGTGTACTCGGTAAGCACATTCATCAGCAGTCGGCCAATTTCTTGTGCGATCAGGTTCATGCGGGATTTTGCTTCCTGCACCTTGGCCAAAAACTCCGCCTCCTGGGTCGGCAGACCAGCAGCCAGCGCGCTGCGTTGCAAGGCAAGCTTGACCCACTGAGCCTGCAACTCATCTGCGCTGCCCAAGGGCATGTAAAGCATGGCCACCTTTTGGAAATCAAGCAGGTTTTTGTTCAGGTATTTCAAGGGCTCTTTGAGTGCGATTGCAAACAGGCGAAGCACACCGTTTTCGTGCACAGCCCTGGCCACACTCTCTTCGTCATAGACCTGCAATTCGCAATGCTCGCCCATGTCCTTCAGAGCAGGATAACCAAAAAATGTTTGCCCGCCCCGTGAAATTTCGAGCATCTCGGGCAAAGCGCCAAAGCTCCAGCTCACAATTTTTTGTTCGGCTGCAGCCGGCACTGCAGGCGTTGCCTGCCCCTTGCCTTTGGCGGTGGATCTGCCCTGCTCCGGAGCCTCGGCGTGCTCCGTCAAACCGGGTTTGGCCACCTGGGCCCGCACCTGCTCAACCACCGCAGACGACTTAAAGCTTTCTTGCGCCTTTTTACCCCATTCGGCCTTCAAAGCGGAAAGGCTACGCTGCATGTCGAGTTGGCGACCGTGCTCGTCCACCAACTTAAAATTCATGAAGTGGTGAGGGGCAAGCGTTTCAAGACGAAAGTCTGACACCAAGGGGCGTGCAGGGGTTTGACTTGCCACAAAGTCCCGCAGGCTCTCCAACAGTGGTTTGTCGGTGTTGGGTTGCTCAAGATGGGCCTGCAAAAACTGTTCTGCAAATTGTGGCACCGGCACACAATGGCGGCGTAGCTTTTGCGGTAGCGATTTAAGCAACTGATGTGCTTTTTCTTTGAGCATGCCAGGGACCAGCCACTCGGTTCGGGTGGTGTTCACTTGGTTTAACAGCATCAGCGGAATGGTCAGCGTGACGCCGTCGCGTGGGCTGCCCGGTTCAAAGTGGTAATTCAAATCAAACGACATGCCACTCATGTCCAGCTTCTTGGGGTAAAACTCAGTGGTGATGCCCCCTGCCCGCTTGCTCAACAAATCTTCTTTGTTCAGCTTGAGCTTATCCAAGTCGGCTTTGCTGGCTTGCTTGGCCCAGTTTTCAAGGGTTTGCTGGTTATAAACCCCCTTGGGCAAATGTTCGTCATAAAACTGGGCAATTAGCGCATCGTCCACCAAAATGTCTTGACGACGCGCCTTGTGCTCCAGCTTTTCAATTTCTTCAATGAGGCGCTGGTTGTGGTTGTAAAAGGCCAGGTGGGTTTTAAGCTGGCCAGGCACCAAACCTTCTTGAATCATGAGGCTGCGCGCACTCTCGGGATTAAACCGGGCCAGGCTGACACGCCGCTGGGAATATATGGGCAAGCCATAAATGGTGCCAGTTTCCATGGCCACCGCTTGGCCTGAACTTTTCTCCCAGTGCGGGTTGTTGTGGTTGCGCTTGACCAAATGCTCGCCCACTTTCTCGATCCATTCGGCCTGAACTTTGGCAACACAACGTGCGTACAGGCGAGTGGTCTCCACCAACTCTGCGGCCATCAGCCACTTTCCACCTTTTTTGAAGAGGTTGGAGCCCGGGTGAATGGCAAACTTAATGCCCCGCGCTCCAAGGTAAACCGGCTCGGTCTCGTGTTTCAAGCCCAGGTTACCCAGCAAACCCGACATCAGTGCCATGTGAATTTGGTCGTAATTCGCCGGCAAGGCATTGATTTTCCAGTGCTGCTCTTTGGCCATGGCAGCAAGTTGCTGGTGCACCTCGGTCCACTCACGCAGTCGGTTGGCCGACAAAAACTTGCGCTGCATGGCTGTTTTCATCTCGCGATTGCTGAGTTCTTTTCCACGCAAGCTCTGGTAGTACGCCCACAACTTCAAGAACGACATAAAGTCGGAATCAGGGTCTTGAAACTCTTGCTGGGCCTGGTCGGCTGCCTCTTGGGCGTCCAGCGGACGTTCACGCGGGTCTTGAATCGACAAGGCTGCGGCCAACACCAGCACTTCGGCCAAGCAAGCCCGATGCGCAGCCTCAAACAGCATGCGGGCGATGCGGGGGTCCAGCGGCAGCTTGGCCAGGGAACGTCCAATTTTTGTAAGCTGACCCGCATCGTCCAAGGCGTTCAATTCAGCCAGCAACTGGTAGCCATCCGCAATGGCGCGCCCCATGGGGCGTTGCAAAAACGGAAATTCTTCCACCTCGGTGAGGTGCAGGCTTTTCATGCGCAAAATCACCGAGGCCAGCGATGAACGTAGAATCTCGGGGTCGGTAAAATCACTGCGCGATTGGAAATCTTGTTCGCTGTACAAGCGGATACAAATGCCGTTGGCCACCCGCCCGCAGCGGCCCGCCCGCTGGTTGGCTGAGGCCTTTGAAATGCGCTCCACTTGAAGCATTTCAACCTTGTTGCGGTAGCTGTAACGTTTTACACGGGCCACGCCAGTGTCGATGACGTAGCGGATGCCGGGCACCGTCAGCGAGGTTTCTGCCACGTTGGTGGACAACACAATGCGCCGCCGCCCACTGGGTTTAAAAATTCGGTCTTGTTCTTGCGCGGTAAGGCGTGCAAACAAGGGCAAAATTTCCATGCTTTGGCGCAGGTTTTTGCCCAAAAAGTGCGCCATGTCGCGAATTTCGCGCTCACCGGGCAAAAACATCAAAATATCGCCCTCGCCTTCCCGGCACAGCTCTTCAACGGCATCGAGCGCAGCTGACTGCAAAGCGTCTTCATCCACCTCATCGGGCTCGGTGCCACCCGCCTGGGTTTTTTTCTTTTTTGTGGTGTCAAAGTCGGCCGGGTCTTTGTACCGCACCTCCACGGGGTAGAGGCGGCCAGACACCTCGATCACAGGCGCGGCCTGGCCCCTGGCATCTTGAAAATGTTCGGCAAAACGTTGGGCATCAATGGTGGCGGAGGTCACAATGAGCTTGAGGTCTGGCCGCTTGGCCAGAACCTCTTTTAAATAGCCCAACAAAAAGTCGATGTTCAGGCTGCGCTCGTGCGCCTCATCAATGATGATGGTGTCGTACTTCTTGAACAGTGGATCGGTTTGGCTCTCGGCCAGCAAAATGCCATCGGTGACCAACTTGATGGCGGTTTGCGAGCTGGCCTGCTCTTGAAAGCGGATTTTATAACCCACCCACTGCCCCAACTCGCTTTGCAACTCTGCGGCAATTCGTTTGGCTGTGGCCGTGGCAGCCAACCTGCGCGGCTGCGTGTGAACAATGCTCTGGCCGTGCAGACCGCGCCCCAACTCCAGGCACATCTTTGGCAGTTGCGTGGTTTTGCCAGACCCGGTTTCTCCACACACAATCACCACCTGGTTGCCCGCAATGAGCCGCATGATGTCGGCACGCTTTTGAGAAACCGGCAATTCCTCTGGGTACTCAATGGTGGGGGCCTGAGGGTGAATTTGTTCTTTTAAGGACACAACTGAACCAGAAAAAAGATGAAAAAGCATGCCAATGACCAGAAATCGAGGCCAAGGCCGAGTGCAACACTGGACTGCGCGGGCCCAGAAATTATAATCAATGCGAGGCGGCAACACGTCAGCCTATTCGCAGAGCCCTGTTTTCATCCACCCTTTTGAGCACCATCACACCCACTAGAGCCCGCCAATGAGCAACACCCCGATGCAAGAAGACGCCGTAGACAACACTCAAACCTTCGTGGAATGGTTGCGACGTGTTGCACCCTACATTCATGCGTTTAGGGGCAAAACCTTCGTGGTGGCCGTGGATGGAGAACTGGCCTACCAGGGCTATCTAAACTCGCTGGCCCAGGATCTTTCCCTGCTGCATGCGATGGGCATGCGTATTGTGCTGGTGTGCGGCTCGCGCCCCCAGGTTGAGGAGCAGTTGGCGCTGCGCAATATTCAACCGCAATTTCACAAAGGCTGGCGAATTACAGACAAAGGCGCGCTGGAATGCGCCAAAGAAGCCGCGGGTGAGTTGCGGCTCGACATCGAAGCCGCTTTTTCACAAGGCTTGCCCAACACGCCCATGGCTCACTCGGCCATGCGAGTGGTTTCTGGCAACTTCATCACCGCTCGCCCCATGGGCATTCTGGATGGTGTTGACCTGCAGCACACCGGGCTGGTGCGCAAAGTGGATGTATCTGCCATTCAAATGAGCTTGAACAGCAGCGCCATCGTGCTGATGTCCACGCTTGGCTTTTCGCCCACTGGCGAGGCATTTAACCTCACCATGGAAGACGTGGCTACCAGCACCGCGCGGGCCATTAAAGCTGACAAACTGATTTTTGTCACCCAAATCGATGGAGTGTTTGACAAAACTGGCAAGCTGCTTGAAGAGCTTGAATTGGACCGTGCGCGTGAGCTGTTGCGAAACGGGGAGTTGAGCGAACTCACCAAAGACTACCTGGAGTGCTGTGTGCTGGCCGTGCAAAGTGGCGTGGGTCGTGCGCACATTGTGCCGCTTAACCTGGACGGTGGCGTGCTGCTTGAATTGTTCTCCCACGATGGCGTGGGCAC
>NZ_CAXQZX010000104.1:0-2890 GCF_964228395.1 Limnobacter sp. | reverse complement strand
TGCTTCAAGGAGCAAGCGAATCAAACCGACAGGCTGCGCGCAGCACTCCACAGACCCACTCCCAGGCCCAGCGACCTGTGCCAACCAGGCCAAAAGCGCAGCGCCAACCCTGGCGCGATTTCACAAAAAAAAGGCTGCTCTTCACAATACAACTTGCCCACTGCCCATCACAATAACAAGGTCAAACCTCTGCCCGGAGCAACCATGGAATCGCTGATTGACCAAGCCATGCCACTGTTTAACCTCATGTTTGGACCAAATCCTGACTGGAAGCAGGTGTTTTTAACCTTGCTCACCCCTGTGTTTCTTGGCGCAACCTTGCTGGAGTACCTCTACCTCAAGCGCGTGGGAAAATCGTTCTTCTTCAAAAAGAATGAAGTGATCACCAACATGCTGCTCGGTGGCAGCTACCAAGCCATGGAGTTGGTTTGGTTTGCGCTGTTTGTATCCACTTTCATGGAGTGGATCTACAGTTTCCGAATCGCGACCATTGACGTGACCCCGTTGAACTTCCTGGGTCTTTTTCTTGGAATCGAGTTTTGTTATTACTGGTTCCACCGCGCCAGCCATCGCATTCGCTGGTTCTGGTGCGCGCATGTGGTGCATCACAGTGGTGAAAACATGACCACCACAACAGCCATGCGTCAAAGCTTGTTTTACGCGGTCAACCTACATCAAATTTTTTGGGCACCCATGCTCATCATCGGTTTCCCGGTTTGGGCTGTGCTGCTGGCTTACGGGGTGAACCTGGGTTACCAATACTTTGTGCACACGCAGGCTGTGCACAAGCTACCTGTATGGTTCGAATGGTTGTTCAACACACCCAGCCATCACCGGGTGCATCACGGGCGCAACGCTGAATACATCGACAAAAATTACGGCGGTGTGTTGATCATCTGGGACCGAATATTTGGCACCTTCGAACCGGAAGCGGCGGCTGTGGACTATGGCATTGTGCGCCAACCAAAAACCAGCAACATTTGGACCTTAAACACCCACGAGTGGAAAGACATGTTTGGCGATGCGCTGAAGCCCGGCCCGGTGTGGCAAAGGCTTAAACACATTTGGGCACCGCCCGAATGGGTACGACCCGGCTTGACCGATCAGTCCAATCTTCGGGGCAAATGAAAAACCCGGGGCGAGGGTCGCGGCAACTCGTACTACAATGGGGAGGACCTCACAAGGACTACCCATGCGCAGAAAACCACTCAACACCGCATCAAGATCAAAACTGTCCAAATACGCCAAGCCTCTGGCGAATTTGGCGATTTTATTGGCCGATTCCGGTAGCCGGCTCGAGCGGCGCTTCTGGAAGAAAAAGCTGTTTGCAGCCCTGGCCCCCATGTTGGAGGGCCGCAGCGACACCACCTTAATGCAAACCCTGGACCACCTGTACGCCCACCACTACCGGGCCTACGACGAGTTGGCATTTGCCATCGAAAACACGGTGGAATCCCCACAAATCAGTGAGTCTGAAGACATCCTGTTGCTGGCTGCGCCCGTGTTGGCCTGGTCCACTTACAACATACCGTCAGGCAAGATCGAAGAAGCCACGGTTGCCGAATTCACCGCCCTGCTGCAGAAAAACATTTTGTCGGACCATGCACATTTGGTGCTCACCAACATGCTGTTTAGCCCCGACCAACTGCCAGAAAGCTACACCGCAGCAGCCGAGTTGGCGCGCCAATTGGGCCAGGCCGCGGTAGACCGTAACCTGGTTCGCATTGACACCGACAACCTGCCGGCCACCCAGAGCTTTTTAAGCGATGTGCGCTATCTGATTGGCGCCATCGCTGTGCCAGTGGGCATGCCTGCTTTCAAGTGGCAGGTTGAAAGCCATGCCAATGGCACCCTGCTGAGCAAAGAGGAAGTATTGGCCAACTGGCGCCTCACCGGCGGTCAGGCTTTGCAAAAAATCATGCCAGGCTGTTTGCTTGAACTGCTGTTACCGAATGGTTTGTACAACGCCTGCCGCGAGGCAGAAAAAGAAGCACGCGCATATTCCGTGCGTGCATCCGCTGCCTTCCTTGAAAGCGCTTTGGATGTGCCCACCCAGAAAATACGCGCCAGTGTGGGTGCCTTTGTTGAACGCGGCGAAATTGAAGAGTATCGAATCGGATTCTCGCTCGAGGGCAGCAACGACATCGTACACGGCGTGGTGTGGCCCCTCATCGGCGAGGAGTACGGCAACGAACCGGACCCGGTTTACGAAAAAGACATTGAAAGTGAGCCAGACAACCCCGTGATTCGCTCCAAAATTGAAGCCCTGCTCAAAGAGGTGGGCATTCGCCATATTCACGTTCTGGAAGAACGCTTTCCATTGGAGTACTGTGAAGACTGCGGATCGCCGCTGTACCCCAACGCAGAGGGCGAACTGATGCATGCGGAATTGCCCGAGGATTCTGAACTGCCCAGCAGCATGCATTTGCACTAATTTCAAACCAAGGGAGAAACACACCATGTCAACCCTGAATTCTCAATGCCTTGACACTTTCACCACAGCCAAAGGGCGCAAAGGGCAGTTTTACAGCCTGCCCAAATTGGCTAAACACGGCTTTGCCCAACTGGAGCGCCTACCGGTTTCAATCCGAATCGTGCTGGAATCGGTGTTGCGCAACTGCGATGGCAAAAAAGTGACCGAGGAACACATTCGCCAATTGGCAGGGTGGCAGCCCAAGGCCAAACGGGTTGACGAGATTCCTTTTATTGTGGCCCGTGTGGTGCTACAAGACTTTACGGGCGTGCCACTGCTGGCAGATCTCGCGGCCATGCGCAATGTGGCGCAAACCATGGGGCAAGACCCCAAAAAAATTGAGCCGCTGGTCCCGGTCGATCTGGTGGTTGATCACTCGGTGATGATCGATCACTACGGTACGGCCGATGCACTGAA
>NZ_CAXQZX010000103.1:0-17608 GCF_964228395.1 Limnobacter sp. | reverse complement strand
ATGTCTTCCACCGAGGCGCAACCAGCCCGCACGGCCTCGGCAATGCTGCGGTCGCTCACATTGGCGCAAATGCAAACAATCACGGGTGGGCTCCTTACAAAAACAAACAGGCGTTATGTAAATAGTAATTATTCTTGTTTGTATCTGCAAGTAGTTTCGATTAAATTTTAATGACGGTGTCGCTGTAGAGCGCCACAACTGCATCATGAGTCACCAGACGCATGGGCTCCACAAGGGCTTGTGCAACCAGTATGCGGTCGAATGGGTCTTGGTGATGTGACGGCAATGTTTCAACCGCCACCGCATGCTCAGCTTCCACCGGCAAAAGCCGGTAACCAGACTCTTTGAAGTAATGCAGCGCCTGTGAGCCAGAGAGCGGCATCCCACCCTTGCCCAGCGCGTGTTTAATTGAAATTTCCCAAATACTAACGGCACTCACCCACAGTGAGGCTTTGGGAGATTGTAGAAGGTCACGCGCCGCCTCGCCCAGTTTGGGGCTGTCCGTAATTGCCCAAAGGGCAACGTGAGTGTCAAGAAGAAGGTTCAATCCTGCTGAACCCCAAAAAACAGCCTTGCCACCTCCTCGTTCATGCCATCAATCGAATCTGGAACCTCAAACAGCCCTTTGGCGATTCCAAGCCGAGGTTTGGCGTTCACACCCGAATCGAGGGGCACGAGTTTTGCGGCGGGGCGCCCATTCCTTGCGATGATAATCTCGCTTTCGCGCCCCATTTCGATGTCTTCAACCAAGCGCGATAAAGATGATTTAGCCTGAAGCATATTGACGGTTTGCATGACCGAGCCCCCCTTCGATCTTAGTCTAGTCTAGCTAAGAAATATAATCAAACATATCCCTTTAGCTGCTCACCCCCATCATCGACTGCTCAAAGTTTTGCAGGCCCACGCGGTCAATCAAGCTGAGCTGGGTTTCCAGCCAGTCAATGTGTTCCTCGGTGTCCTCTAGAATCTCTTTGAGCAGGTCTCGGGACACAAAATCGCGCTCGCCCTCTGCAGTGGTAATGCCATCCTTGATGCAGGCCTGAGCGGCTGTCTCCATCTTCAGGTCGCTTTCAAGAATTTCGCGGGTGTTCTCGCCAATCATCAGTTTGCCGAGGTCTTGCAAATTGGGCAGCCCGTCCAGCATCAAAATTCGCTCAATCAGCCAGTCCGCGTGCTTCATCTCGCCAATCGATTCGTCGTATTCCTTTTTCTTCAACACATCCAGGCCCCAATTGCCAAAAATGCGGGAATGCAAAAAATACTGGTTGATTGCCGTCAGCTCGTTTTTGAGTTGTGCATTGAGTGCGGCAATCACCTTGCTGGAACCTTTCATGGGCCTTCTCCTGTGAACATCGTCTTGCTAACCCTGCCAGTTTAACGCGGGTGTCTGCCGGATTCATCTTGTCATCAAACCACGGCCGAGAAAAAGACTTGATTTTTTACGCTCGCCAAATAATAATGAGAATACTTCTCGTTTATTCAGTGCAAACAAGGGCAAAGGGTTGACTGCTCATCTCCTGACTTCGCAACAGTTGGCATCCTCAACGGCCAACCCGCCTTGAAAGCATTGAACCCTCCGGCACCAGCCAGCCTTTGCAAGCCAGTGCTCTTTTTTTTGAACAAATCACGTGCACAATATTTGCTTGCCATGTGGCAACGGCCAAGGGGCCCGCCCGCTTACCCATTCATGAACACCTTGACTGCTTCATTTCGCAACACTCAAAGCACGCCAAACCGCTGGAGCAGCCCGCTGACTTTGCTGGCTGTGGTGGCCGCGCATGTGTTGGGCCTGGTGTGGGCTGCGCAGCATGTGCAGATTACCCCCCCTTCCGTGACCCCACCCAGCGTGGCTGGTGTGCTGGTGGCGCCAGAGCCCAAACCCGTGCCGCCCCCGCCACAGCCTGTGCAAGCTCCACCGCCACCCCCAAAGCCTGCGCCCAAACCCCGGCCAGAGCCGAAACCCACGCCAAAGCCCGCCGCAAAGCCCGCCCCCGAGCCACCGCCTGCGCCCACCACCACGGCACAGCCAACGCCAACAGCGCCGGTGCAAACAGCCAAACCAGTGCCAGAATCACCAGCGGCACCAACGGCACCAACGGCACCAACGGCACCAGCGGCACCAGCGCCGGTCACCCCACCGCGCACCGACGCGGCCCACCTTAACAACCCGGCCCCGCAATACCCTGCGCTTTCCCGTCGGCTTGGTGAGCAAGGGCGGGTATTGCTCGATGTGTACATCCTGCCCGACGGTAGCGTAGGGGACATCAAACTGAACACGTCCAGCGGGCATGCCCGGCTGGACAACGCCGCCCTGGCTGCGGTGAAAACATGGAAATACGTGCCTGCCCGGCGAGGCGATCAAGCCATTGCATTTTGGTATGTGCAGCCGGTGTCTTTCGTACTGAACAACTGAACATTAAACTGAAAAAATCAAAGAGGTTTTGAACATGGAAAACAATCCTTACGGCTTGGCTGCAATGTGGGCGCAGGGCGATTGGGTCATCAAAGGCGTGGCCATCATGCTGCTGGTGATGTCCATCGCATCCTGGTATGTCATCATCACGCGCAGTATCCGTTTGTATCGCCTGCGCAAAAACGTGGGGGCGGTCAACCAGTTCTGGCACACCCACAGTTTTGCTGAAGGCTTGCAGGTGCTGGGCAAAGACACGGGCAACCCTTTCCACCACATGGCCATTGAAGGCCAGGCCGCAGTCAACCACCATGCGACCAACCAAGACGACCTGCACGGGCAAATCAGCCTGGCCGACTGGCTCAGCGAGGCGCTGCGCGGCGCCATCGACGAAGCCGCCGAGCGCCTGCAGTCCGGGCTATCCATTTTGGCATCGGTGGGCTCTACCGCACCTTTTGTGGGCCTGTTTGGCACAGTGTGGGGCATCTACCATGCCTTGGTGGGCATTGGCGTGTCTGGCCAGGCCAGCATCGACAAGGTTGCTGGCCCCGTGGGCGAAGCCCTCATCATGACCGCATTTGGGCTGGCCGTGGCCATACCGGCTGTGCTGGGTTACAACGCACTTACGCGCGCCAATCGCGGCATCATTGGCAAACTCAGCCGCTTTGGCCGCCAGTTGCATGCCTATTTCCTCACCGGCTCGCCCATGCAAAAAGATTCTGCGGTGCGCACCGTGAGCCTTCAAAAAAAGGGAGCCTAAGCCATGTCGTTTGGCAACTACGACGACCAACAGGAAATGAGCGAAATCAACATGACGCCGCTGGTGGACGTCATGCTGGTGCTGCTCATTATTTTCATCATCACCGTGCCAGTCATCACGCATTCGGTGAATGTGGACTTGCCACAGGCCAGCCAGCAGCCCACCGAGGTTAAACCCAATGTGGTCACGCTCACGGTCAACCGCGATGGCACCCTGCAATGGAATGACGAACCCCTCACTCTGGATGACCTCAGCCTGCGCCTGCAGGCGGCTGCACAGCAAAGCGAACAACCTGAGTTGCGCATTCAAGGCGATCGGCAGGTGGAATACGAAAAAGTGGTGCAAGTCATGGCAGCAGCGCAACGTGCCGGCATCGAAAAACTGGGATTTATTACTGAACCTGTGCAGTAAAGCGCCGCAACGGTGAGCCGTGCACCCCTTCCATTGCTTTTGGGGGCTGATGTGGCGTTTTTGTTGTGGCATGCTGTGGTTCGGGTTTATTAAATTTTATTTCCATGAGCATGCCCCCTATTTCGCCCGGATTTTTATCCCGCTCTGTTGGCCCCATTCACATCAACCTTGATCGCCAACCCTATGGCGCCAGCCATGTGTTGCAGTTTGACCAAAGCGAGGCCGCTGCGCGCCTTCAGGCCTTTAAACAAAAAATGTTCACGGGCGAGGTGGTCAACACCACTGAAAATCGCCCAGCGGGCCACTGGTCCCTGCGCGCAGCCACCAACCGGCAAGCCTACCCAGTGCCCCTGCAGTTGCAAGTGCAAGGCCGTGACCACCTGGAGTTGGCCCGGCTTGAACAAGCCCGCATGGAAGCGTTTGTTGACCGCGTGCGCAGCGGGCAATACACCACCCCGGATGGCCAACCCTACACTCATGTGCTGCATTTGGGCATTGGTGGCTCCGACCTGGGCCCGCGGCTGCTGCACGATGTGTTTGCCCGCCTGAACCTGGCGCAGGGTCAGCCTCTGGGCGTGCGCTTTGTGGCCAATGTGGACTACCACGAAATGCAGGCTGCGCTGGCCAGCCTTAACCCGCGCACCACGCTGGTGATGATTGCCAGCAAGTCGTTTTCTACCCGCGAAACACTGCACAACGCCCAACACATTTTTAACTGGCTGGAATCTGCCGGCCCCCAATACAAAGCCAGCGCGCTTATGGCGGCCACTTGCAAGCCTGGCAAGGCCATTGAGCTTGGCGTTGCCAGCGACAGGGTGTTTGAATTTTCCGAGACCGTGGGCGGGCGTTATTCCCTGTGGGGCCCAGTGTCACTGGCCATTCGTCTGGTGCATGGCAATGCGGTGTTCAATGAATTGCTGGAAGGTGCCGCCCTGATGGACGCGCACGTGCTACAAACCAAGCCCTCGCAGTGCCTGCCCGCCTTGCTGGCCATGAGCGACCTGTACAACCTGCAACACGATGTGCATTCGCTGATGCTCAGCCCCTACGATTCCCGTTTGGGCCTGCTGGTGCCTTACCTGCAACAGCTTTGGATGGAGTCTCTCGGCAAAGGCGTGAACAACGATGGCGAGGTGCTAGACACCCCGCCCTGCCCCATTCTGTGGGGCGATGTGGGCACCAACGGGCAGCATGCATTTTTTCAACTACTGCACCAGTCCCGGGTTAAAAGCTCAGTGGAATTGCTGGCCGTGATCGACCCCGACCACCATGAAATGCCCTCGCACCGGGTGTTGCTGTCTCATGCGCTGGCACAGGCCGAGGCCTTTGCCGTGGGCCGACAAAACAGCCCCGCAGAATTGGCGGATCATCAAACCAACTACAAGGCCTGCCCGGGCCAACGCCCGGTTCAAATGGTGTTTTTGGATAGCCTCACCCCCTATTCCCTGGGTGCGCTGCTGGCGTTGTGGGAACACCGCACCACCGCACTGGCGGCCATGCAGAATGTGAACCCCTTCGACCAATGGGGAGTAGAACTTGGCAAGGTGATCGCCGAGCGGCTTGAGCAAAGCCTGCCCCCAGGCCAGGAGCCCGCAAGCAACCCCGAGTCGGCTCACCTCATTGCGCACTTTATTGCACGGCGCAACAGGGCATGAGCATGGGCCCATGGCATGCCCTCGATTTGCCGCCGTGCACGCTGGCCGAAAGCCCGCGGTATGCGCATGGCCAATGGGTCTGGTTAGACATCGACGGCCAAGTGCTTTATCAACTGGCGCAAGCCGACCTGTGGGCTGGGCCTTTGAAAGCGGCGTTGCAGCAACACACCCTGCCCGAGCAAATGGGCTGTGTGCTACCCACGGCCAACCCAGAACAATGGGTGCTGCTGGGCCGAAGTGGTCTGTGGCTGTTTGCCAACGGGCTCTGTACACGGCTACTGCCCGCGCCATTTGACACCACCAAACACCGATTCAACGACGGCCGGGCAGACCCCCAAGGGCGCATCTGGATTTCTACGCTTGTGGATGCACGAAGCCCTGCGACTGCGGCACTGTACTGCATTGAAAACCAACAAGTGGCACTTAAAGTGCCAAATCTTATTGTGGGCAACGGCCTGGCATTCACACCCCGTGGGGATGCGCTTTTTTTAAGCGACACACGACACAAAACAATCTGGCGTTACCCCTACCACCAAGCCACGGGCAGCCTGGGTGAGCCGAAGGTGATCAAACACTACACCGAGGGCACCGCACGGCCAGACGGCGCTTGCTTTACGGCCGATGGCACCTATTGGGTGGCTGTGCTGGAAGGCCATCGGCTCGACTGTTTTTCAGACGATGGGCGTTTTTTGCGCAGCGTGCCTCTGCCCTTGGCCAAGCCCACCATGCCCTGCTTTGGCGGACCTGGCTTAAACACACTTCTGGTCACCGGCGCGCCGGCCACCGGCGAATGGCGCAACCAAGCCGGCTTTGAAAATGCTTGCCTGGTGGCCTGCCAAACGCATCATGCCGGTTGGCCCGAGGCCTTTGCAGCGGTTTAGTGCAACCTTGGCCGGTGATCCGCCCCTGCGGCTCTGGCTCTATTTGGCATACCGGGTGTTGATGAGGTTTTTTTTCAGGCGGGCCATGGTGGTTTGAGCCTCGCTGCCCAAGGCCATGGCCACGCGGGTCACCAAAATATCAACGATGCACAAATGCAACAGGCGCGACACCATGGGGCTGTACTGCTCATACAACTCAGTGTGATCTGCAGGAATGTGCATTTGAACCGCCTGTGCCAATGGCGAGCCCGAGGCGGTGATCGCCATCGTAAAAGCGCCCGCCTGACGGGCAAGGCGATTGGCATCCAGCAGGTCTTTGCTGCGTCCAGAATTTGAAATGGTCAACACGCAGTCGGACCCCTTCACCAAACTGGCCGCCATGATCTGCATGTGCCCATCGGCATGGGCCAAGGCGTGGCAGCCCATGCGAAAAAATTTGTGTTGGGCGTCTTGGGCCACAAACGCCGAATTGCCGACCCCCAGCACATGCAAACGGCCCCCTTGGGCGAAACAGCGCAGCAAAGCCTGAGCCGTGTCTTCAATGGCCTGGGCAGGGGCTGCGTTTTTAAAACTCATCAAGGTGTGCAAGGCGTTATCGACCACCTTGTGAATCAAGGTGGTGCCGGTGTCGCCCTGCTGAACGGCCTGGTGCACAAAGGGCACCCCTTCGGTCATGCTGGCGGCCAGACGAAGTTTGAATTCGCTCAAACCCGAGTACCCCAGGGTTCTGCAAAAGCGCACCACAGAGGGGCTGCTCACCCCGGCACGCCGGGCCAACTCGCTGACCGGCATGGTCTGGAAGCCGGCTGGGTCTTTTAAGACCAATTGACCCACAGCCTGCTCGGCGCTGGACAAACCTTTGAGTTCCTTGCGAATGCGATCCAGAACATTCATGGGATGCTCGCCAGCCAAGTAATAAAATTACATTGTACTAGTGAATAACACCCCGGGCTTTGAAATAATGCAACAGCACATTGGGCTCAAAGGGTTTGGAATAAAAGGCATCAATGCCCGCTGCCATGGCGCGGGTGTACTCAGCGTGGCGTGACCCAGCGGTGACCGCCACAATGGGCGTCTTGGTGTACTGCGCCATTTCCCGAATGTGGCGAGTGGCTGCAAATCCGTCCATCACAGGCATGTGCAGGTCCATTAAAATGGCCTCCACGCGGGCGTTTTGGTCTTGTAACAGTTCGACAGCCACCTTGCCGTTGCCCGCCACCACCACATTGGCGCCCAGCTTTTTAAGGCGGATGGCATTGATTTTTGCGACCAAGGGGTCGTCTTCCACCAACAGCAAAGTGAGGTTGCTCAAAGGCAAATCGCCGCCTTGTGCAAGCCCAGTGCTGGCTTGTGTGCTGGCGCGGCCCACCAATTGCAAGGGCGCATCAAAGCTTACGCTGGTGCCATGGCCTTCCTGGGTCACCAGGTTAAAGCGGCCACCCATCAGGTCCAGGTATTTGCGGGCCAGGTAAAACCCGACGCCCATGCCACCGCCGCCCCGGCTCACCCGCTCAGCCTGGTTAGAAAACGGCTTGCCAATGGCGCGCTGCATGTCACTGCTCATGCCCACACCGTTGTCTTGCACCTCAAAGCGAACCATGGGTTTGGGCTGACTTACAAATTCAATGGTCACCTTCACCTCGGTGGCCTTGGCAAACTTCAATGCATTGGCCACAAAGCCATGCATCATTCGGCCCAAGCGCACCTTGTCGCCTTGCACCACCGGGTCAAATTCAAATCGATCCTGAGTAGTCAGCAGCCCCACCTGATCCGGAAACAAACGCTGCACCAGGCGAAGCCTGTCAAGCCACAACTCGCGCAAGTCAAATTCTTCCACATCGAGTTGCAACTCGCCCAGCATGCTGTCGGCATAGTCCATCAACATGCGCACGCTGCGCACCACATCCAGATTGGCACGGTCCAGGTCTTGAAACAACTCAGCCTGGTCCTCATTGAGCTGTGTGGCCGACAACTGGTTGAGCATCTCCACCGAGTTATTCAGCGGCGTGCGCAACTCGTGGCTGACCACATTCAAGAAATGGTTTTGTTGGCGAACCACGCGCATCAACTCACGGGTTTTGTTGCGAAGGCGTTCATTGCTTTGGCGCATTTCGTCAAGCAACTGGGCTTGCTCGGTCACATCCGACACCGCCAGGGTGACGTAGTTTTCGCCGTTGTGCTGCCAGGCACTCAACCCCACTTGAACCGACAAAATATGGCCGTCTTTGTGCAAAGCGGTGTGGAATTTACCCCCATCGCCCAAGCCCAGCATCGGCGTGTCGGGCTCGCTCACAAAACGCTCAAACAACATTTGGTTGCGTTCGTGCCGGGCTGGTGGCATCAAGCTATAGAAAGGCTTGCCCAACAGTTCATCGGGCTCGTAGCCAAACAACTGTGCACACACCGCATTGACCAGCAACACCTTGCCCTGCATATCCACATGCATGAGGCCCACTGGCGGGCTGGTGAAAGACTGGGCGAATGGAAAATCGGAATTCACAACATGACACGATAGGAACGCTGGATTGGGTTCTACTGTGCCATAGCCGATCACAATCTGAATGTGTCAGTACCCCGGTAAAAAGCCCTCATATTCCAAGAATGAAACATGAGGGCCTTAAACACATTACACAATCCGTGGTCGGACGCTTAACGGAATGCGGGCGAGAACCAGCCCTGCTGGGAGTTGGCAGGTTTTGCAGGCAAGGGCTGCCCACCCACCACTTTTTCAGTGGCGGTACCGTATTTCAACCAGGTTTGAGTGGGCACCACGCCTTGACCCGGCTTTGAATAATCACACACGCCATTCGGGAAGATTTTTTTCACGTCAGCCACAAAGGCCGCAGCATCACGAATGGCGGGAATACCGGCATAGTCGGCGGGGTCAACGGGCTTTAACACGCACTTGTTGACCAAGGTGCGAATGTCGTCCCCAGCCACGGTGCGAGGCGTGCCAAAGCGGGTTTGCACCAGCACATGTTGTGCGCTGGCCACAGGGCCAGTGAGTTGAGCAGATTGGCCGGAAGAATCAAAGCTGGAGAAATCCAGGCCGCAAAACTGGTTGCTGACCACATCAAAAATTTGCCCTGCCTCGGGCGGTGGCTTTGGAATGCTGCTGGAACGCGCATTCGGAATGATGGGGTCCGGGTAAAACAGGTTGCCCGACAGTGGCACAAACGGGCCGTCTTCAGCGTAAATGCTCTGCAGCGACAGACACTTGTCGCGTGCCGCGGCCGGCTTGTTGCTCACCACCTTTTCAGGCATGGGTGCGGTGCTGCTGTCGGCCTCAATGGCACTCAACCAACGGTCCATCACCAGCAAAGCCTCGGTGCTGTAGGTGGAATCCCCGGCCAGCACCAATTGACCAAACCAAATCACATGGTTGTCGTGGTGGCCTTGGGTGGCCTTCAGCCTAGCCCGCATCTGCCAACTGTGGAAGGCATCATGCGCAATGCCGGGGTCTGCACCACGAAGGTCAATGATGGGAATATTGCTCATGTGTTCGGCCGTGTTCACAGCGCCGGTTTTGTAAGCATTGGTCAAAGCCAGTGGGTCGGCCTTGGTGCGGGTGGCCACACGTTGAATGTCGACATCAAACCCACCAATGTCGCGGTTCAAATCCAAAAACTGCTGGGGTGTGATGGTGCCCTGCTTCAAGGCGCCCAAGCCATACTGAACACCCACGTTGTCCAGTGGAATACCACCAAAACCACGGCCAATTTTTTTCTCGTTCTCGCTCCACACATCGGGGGTACGAAGGCCAAACAGCGTGCTCATGTAATCAATCAAACCACAGCGAAGACCGCCCGGATTGTTGGCTGGGTCATAGGGCGTGGCGGCACCGCGCAGGTTGCGGCAATTGAATGCATAAGGGTAGGCCTTGGGGAAGAAAGCATTGTCAGACAACACCGGGTTGACTGGCAGGTGCCCGTAGACGGGGCTCCACTGGGCATACGGCACAAAGCCTGGGTTGAAGTTGGGAAACTGGCGAGCATTCTCAGCTTCGTTCACGCCCTGGTAGCGGTTGCCAAAATACGAGTTGAGCAGGTTGTAGTCGGCAAACTGGGTCGCCGTGGTCCACACGTCAGGGTAAGAACACTGCACGATAATGCCTTGGTAAATACCCGGGTAGGCATTGGCAATGTGCTGCTGCGCGATGGCTCCACCCGAACAACCCGTGCCAATGGTGTAGCGAAGCTCGCCATACTGTTCGACAATGCGCTCCTTGGCCATCATCAGTGACTCGGCCGCGGTGACCAGGTTCACGTTGTGACCCAGGTTGGCCAAAGCTGTCGACAAGGTGATAAAGCCGCGTCCAAGTGCCACAGTGATGCTGTCGCCCAGCAAAAACTCTGCGCCATCGGGCGCCGTGCCCGAAATATCTCCATTGGGCGGGTTGCCCGGGCCGTAGGTGACGCCCACATTGCCGCCATGATGCACCAGCAACTTGCCGTTCCATTGGGGCTGGGGTTTCCAGGGCTTCCAGTCTTCAGCCGGGTTGTACAGGCTGCGTATTTGGTAACGATCGCGGTTTTGCACACCACGCTCTGTGCGCACAATAAATGGCACGGTCACCCCGTTGTCGGTGGTGGTCATGGCAATTTCATCCGCAGGCGGCGGGTTCGCAGGGTCGTAGGGCAAAAAGGTGGGGGCAAAGTCAATGTCTTGCCGCTGGGGATTGGGGCGGGTTTGGCTTAAAAAATGCCGCAGCTTGCTGGCCGGCAGGTATTGGAAAGTGTATTCCGGTGGCTGGTTACACTGGGCATCCAAGGCCTGCTCATTGTTGCAGGTCCAGGGGGTAACCTGCGGCCCAGAAAACACCGGCCCGCCATGGGGGTGATTGATCACTTTTGCGGTGATGCGACCGGTGCTTTTCAACACCGCCGAAATCTGGTTTTCACCCAGGGCCAGGCCCTGCAACAAGCCCATGTAGCGCCCATTTTCGCGGAGCGCAAATTGATCACTGACATCCACCGTGCCCAATTTCACCTTCACGTTTTGCAAGTTGGCAGGGTTTTCAGCAGTAATCTCAACCAACGCATCACCACCGCTGATTAAATCAGCCCGGTTAGACAACACACGAATGCCATCGCCCGGATCAGCTTGCACCTCGGGCGGTTCTTCACTGGGGTTGGTCACTGTGGGGGAATCGTTGCCAGCCAGGCCCAGCGGGGTTTCGCCGCCGCTCAAGCAAGCCGACAACAACAGCGCGCCGCCGGTTAGCGCAAAATGCAATCTAAAATTTGTCATGGTGTAATTTTTGGGTGGGTTGTCTCCTGTTAACTGCTACTCCAGCAGCAGCAAAGCAGATTCACCCGCAGGCCGATGCAAGGCCTGCATGCTCACCTTGTGTCGGGTTTTTGACAGAACCCAGACCAAGGCAACACAAGCCACTTACACCAGGGGGCCACTGCCGTGGCGATGCTTGTTGGGCATGATGTGGATCATGCTCAGGTCCATGTGCAAGACCATGGGCAAACCCGGCTTTAGCCCAAGCCGCTGGGCACCCGCCACGGCCATTTTGAATGTTTCAAAGGGCGCTGCCTGCATGCGCAGGTCCACCCAACTGAGTTCGCCCAAATCGCGATGCCCCGCCACCTCCACCTGCAACTGCACATGGTTGGGCAACAACTCGCCCTCACCCACTGGGTGCAATGCAAGGCCATCGGTGTGCACCACCCAGTTCACCAGGTAACCCGGGGGTATTTTGCCTTTGTCTTTGACCTGTAAATCCAGGCCCGGGGCATCCACCCCCAAGGCCTGGTCCAGGGCCCGCGACCATCGCAGCATGCCCACCCCAAGGGGTTCACCTGGCCCCACCCACACCCCACTGAAACGGTTTTGAATGCCCACCAAGTCAGCCACCCTCGCATTGCGCGGCCGTCGATGCACATCAAAAGAACGCCCCGTTTGCAACACCTCACCTTGGTCCATCACCACCAGCGCGTCGCACAGGCGACGGGCCTCGTTCAAATCGTGGGTCACCAGCACCATGGGAATGTTCAGTTGCCTGCGCAAATCGGCCAGCAGGCGGTACAAGGATTCGCGGTTCATTTGATCCACCGCAGAAAATGGCTCATCAAGCAACAGCAACTGCGGTTCTCGCGCCAGTGCGCGGGCCAAGGCCACCCGCTGCTGTTGCCCACCCGACAAAGCTGCGGGTTTGCGAAAGGCCTCTTCTGGGCTCAGCCGCATATTGCGCAGCCACTGCACCGCCACCGCAAGGCGGTCGGCCTTGGGCAAATGCTGCAAAGCCAAGGCCACATTGCCCGCTGCATGCAGGTGGGGCATCAAGGCGTAGTTCTGAAACACCAGGCCCACACGCCGCTGCTGCGGCCCCACAAACACATTGGCCGAGGTGTTTAACCACTCTTGATCGCCCACGGCAATGCGGCCTTGGTGGGGGCGCATCAGCCCGGCCAGCACTCGCAGCATGGATGTTTTACCCGCGCCAGATGGCCCCACCAACGCGGTGAGCTCACCGGGCTTACACACAAACTCCCCCACCAAACGCATGGGCTTGGTTTGGGCCACCTGGCACACCACGGGTTGGCTCATGCACCTCCCCCTTTGCGGCGCGACAACAACAAAGAGGCTGCAACCGCAAACATCGAGAACATCAACAAGGCCAGGGCCATGGTGTTGGCCGATTGAAGATCGAAGCTTTGCACGCTGTCGTAAATGGCAATGGCCAGGGTGCGGGTTTCGCCCGGAATACTGCCCCCCACCATCAGCACCACACCAAACTCGCCCAGCGTGTGCACAAAAGTAAGCACCATGGCCGCCAATACACCCGGCCAAGCCAGTGGCAGTTCCACCTTCAAAAACGTTTGCCAGGCCGACAAGCCGCACACGTGGGCAGCCTCATTGAGGTTGGGGGGAATGGACTCGAACGCCCGTTGGATGGGCTGGACCATAAAGGGAATGTTAAACACCACAGAGGCCAGCAGCAGGCCAGTAAAATTAAACGTCAAAGACACACCCAACACGCTGGCCAACCATTGCCCCACCGGCGAGGCGCCACCCAGCGCCACCAACAGGTAATACCCCATCACCGTGGGCGGCAACACCAGGGGCAAAAGCACAGCTGCTTCCAGCCAAACCTTGCCCGAAAAACGCATATGCGCCAACCAGCGACCCGCCAGCAAGCCGGCAGGCAGCAACACCAGCAAGGTGGCCAAAGCCAACTTCATTGACAGCGAAAAAGCTTCCCAATCCATTGAAATTTATTTGGGGGCTGGACCCGCAGCGTGTGGAATTTCATAACCATAGCGCTTCAGGATGGCCCGTGCCTGCGGCGACATTAAAAACCGCTGCAATTGGGCCGCCGCGGGGTTGCTGCCTTTTAAAACAACCACCCCCTGCGCCAGGGGTTGATGAAAATGACTGGGCACCACTGCGTAATGCGTGTGGTCTCGCAATTGGGGTGCCATGGCCAAAGACAGAGCCACCAAGCCCGCTTGGGCTGCGCCTGTGCTTACAAATTGTGTGGCCTGCGACACGTTTTCGCCCACCACCAGATTGGGCTCAATGGCTTGCCAAAGGCCCGCATGCTGCAAGGCTTCACGAGCACGCTCGCCGTAAGGGGCCAGCCTGGGGTTGGCAATGGCCAACTTTTTAAGCCGACCATCGGCAAACGCGGCTCTTAAATCGGCCAGGCTGCCATCGGCTTTTAAAGGCGAGCCCTTGGGCAACAGCAGGACCAATCGTCCACGGGCATACTCTTGCACGGGCGCCATGGCCAGGCCTTCTTCCAACAACACTTGGGGGTATTTCAGGTCGGCCGCCACAAACAAATCAAAGGGTGCGCCTTGGCGCACCTGGCTCACAAAGTTGCCCGAAGACCCATACACCGGGCGCACAATGTGGCCGGTTTTTCGCTGAAAAATATGAATGATGTCTTCAAAGGCGTAGCGCATGGTGGCGGCAGTGGCCACGGTGATGGTGCCGCTGCGCGCCGCAGCGGGCCACACAAGAAGCATTGCACTGGCCAGCAAAGCCAAGGCAAGCAAACGGATATTGCTGAAGCGCATCGTCAATATGGCCTCCATGACCCATGACTGTTAAACATTAAAACCAGTTTAAAGACATTTCAGAAAAATAGATGACGGCGATGTAGCGCACCGACTTGCCGATGGCCACCAAAATCAAAAACTGCCACAACCGCACACGCATGATGCCTGCCACCAGCGTGAGCGGGTCACCCACCACAGGTGCCCAAGCCAACAACAAGCTCCACACCCCGTATCGCTGAAACCACACCTGCATGCGTTCAATTTGGGCTGGCTTGAAATAAAACCATTTTTTGTGCTGAAAATGCAGAAGGTACAAACCCAGCACCCAATTGACCACCGCCCCCAGGGTATTGCCCACCGTGGCGGTGAGCAACAACCAATGTGCGGGCTCACCCGCGCGAATCATGGCAAACAGCACCACCTCCGAATAAAACGGCAAAATGGTGGCAGCCAAAAACGCTGAAGAAAACAGGATGAGATACGACATTTATCGGCTTTGCCCCTGCAGTTGGGCCTGGCGTGCAAGCCCCACCAACCAGACAAAAAGCCGCCGGTGCTCGGCCCTATAAAAAAGGTACTCGGGGTGCCATTGCACACCTAGCCAGTGCGTCCCATTGCTGGGCTCTACGGCCTGCACAAAACCATCCAGGTCGCGCGCCACCACCCGCACATCATCGCCCACCATGCGCACGGCCTGGTGATGCAAACTGTTGATGCGAATGCGGCTTTTACCCAGCAATTGGTGCAGGCGGCTGCCCGAGCGAATCACCGCTGTTTTGCGGGCAAACACGGTGCCCCGGTTGGAGGTGTTGCGGCGGCGTTTGCGAATATCGCTGTGCAAGGTTCCGCCACACACCACATTGATCAACTGTTTGCCACGGCATATACCCAACATGGGCATGCCCTTGGCCAGGGCGTGTTGAATGCAGGTGCGCTCCAGGGCATCGCGCTCTGGATCGTAGTGCGCCTTGGGCATCACCTCGCCGTTGTACAAACCGGGGTGGATGTCGTCCCCACCACCAATCACCAGGGCGTGAAGACCATCCAAGGCCACGGCATGGCGGGTGCTGATGCGAACCGCCCGACCACCGGCCAACCACACCGACAAGCGGGTGCACCACCACGCAGGCGACCACCAGCGCCCGTGGCCGGTTACGCCGACAACAGGTTTTTGTAAATTTGGTCCAGCGTGCTGTGCCAAGGCTCCTCCGACAAATTCAACACCTGCTCATCCCATTGTTTCCATTGGGCGACCAGTTTGCTTAAGGTGGCAGGGTCCGCGGCCAAGTGCTCCACCACGCACCACACATTCCAACTCTGACTCAAGGACCAATCGCTTTGTTCAATTTCGCAATTCGGCAGGCGGTAATGGAAGGTGGGGCGTGCGTTGACCTTTTCGTCGTCTACGCGGGCCATCACCTTCTCCTCATCCACGGTTTTAAACAGCGGCAGCAGGTCCATGCCGCGATTTCGGGTGGGGTTGTGCGTGAGGTAATCGTCCAGAATTTGATCGATGGGGGTGCTGTCCGTGTAATCCATGACGCAACGCAGATATTTTTTGCTGTATGCGTCGATGTAGGGGGACAAACGTCGCAGTGCATCCACCCGGTGGGCCTTCACCAACCAGCCTTGGGCCAGTGCGTAGGCTTGCAAATAGGGCACCAGAGTGGGCGCTTGTGTGTTGGGCAGCTCAGCGTTGATGTGAACCCCAAAAGCATACAACAAGCCCTCGGCTGTGCCCAAAGCCCCCGCCTCGCGCAGGGCTTGGACCATGGCATCCAGGCAATCCAGGCGATCGATGGGCACAGGTGGGCACACCACCTCCATGGGCACCACCTGCCGGGCAATCTCCGTGACCAAGGTCATCAACAAGTCATCACTGTCTTGAGCCTGTTCGCCTTGCTCCTCCAGGCGCTTGCGGGCCATGTTCTTGGCCAGTGACCAATCCAGTTCGATTTTGAAATCACCAAACTCCGGATGGTTTACCCTGCATTCGGCCTGGGTTTCTTTGCACACCTCGCCGCCAATGCCTTGGGCCACTGCAGCGGCGGCTTTGGCCAAACTCAGGCCTGCAAACTCCAATTCAAAGCCCACTTTGCGGGTATCGCCTTGGGCATTGCTTCGCCAAACCGGGGGCGCGTAATGTTGGGTCATGCGTGTACTCCTGAAAATAAAACAGGCGGCGGGGCCATGGGAAGACCCGCCGCCTGCATGCTTGCAGTGTACCCGAGGGGGCTTACACCAGCGTTAACTTCACGTCCACGTTGTTGCGCGTGGCATTGGAATAAGGGCACACCTGGTGTGCTTTTTCCACCAAGGCCTGGGCTGCAGCCCGGTCCATGCCTTCCAGCTTAATGGCCATGTCCACGGTGATTGCAAAACCAACCCCTTTGGGGTTGGCGCCAATGCCCACCGTGGCGGTAATTTCTGGCTCTTTGGGCAAATTGATTTTGTCTTGCCCAGCCACAAACTTGATGGCACCAATGAAGCAGGCCGAATAACCCGCCGCAAACAATTGCTCGGGGTTGGTGCCCGGGCCACCGGCACCACCGAGCTCTTTGGGCGTGCTCAACTGCACATTCAAACGGCCGTCATCAGAGGCAGATCGGCCTTCACGTCCGCCAGTGGACGTGGCTTTGGTGGAATAAACAACATTCATCGCAGGCTCCTTGTGAGGTAAATGATTCACTATTTAAATAACAATTATCACTAAATATTATCGCAATAATTATATGATTGCAAATAGAAGGGCTTACCCTTCCTGCACGCGGTTGCGCAATCCGTCGAGTTCATGCTTCAAGTTCATCAGCGCTTCTTCGCTCATGCCGCAGCGCTCAAAAACGCACTGGCGAACATGGCTTGCACGGTCTTTTAATGCTCGACCATGATCAGTGAGGTGGATTTCAAGCTGACGCTCGTCCTCGGTGCTGCGGCTGCGGGTCAACAAGCCCTGTTCGGCCATGCGCTTAATCACTGGGGTCAGGGCGCCGGGCTGTTGGCCCAACTGCCGGGCGATGTTGATGAGGCTTACGCCGTCTTCACGCCACAAAATCATCATGACCAGGTACTGGGGGTACGTGAGGCCGAGCGAGGCCAGCAAAGGCTTGTACAACTGCGTAATGGCCAGCGAGGTGGAGTACAGGGAAAAGCAGAGCTGGTTTTCCAGCGCCAAGGGATCTCGATGATTCATGAAGTATAGGAAAGGGCTGTAAATAGAAATCGCGATAAGTTTATCGCCTCTAGCCCTTCCCGTCACCCACTACTTTGGGTGTGCCCCCTCGGGGCCCGTTTTACTGAGCTCTGGCTTGCAGCCACTGCGCGGTTTTGGCCCAAATGGTGGCGGGTGACTCTTTACCGCTCATGATGCCAATGTGGCCGCCAGGGCCGATGAAGAACTCCACCACCTCCGAGCCCACCACACGCACAATCGGCTTACAGCAGGCCACATTGGCCAGGTTGTCCGATTTGCCGGCAAT
>NZ_CAXQZX010000102.1:0-4848 GCF_964228395.1 Limnobacter sp. | reverse complement strand
TGATTGGTCTTGCGCAAACCCAACATGGCGCCCCACGTGTGCGTTTGCTGGCACTGCTGATTGTCATCACCCTGGTGTTCCGCATGCTTGACATTTGGATTCAAACCCCCATGAATGCGATCTGGTATGTCAGCACCTTGTGGTTTGAGCAAAACCGCATTGGCTTATTGCTGGCCATGGCCGTGGCAGTGGCTGTGGCTTGGCTTCCTCTGCCCGCCCATGGCATGGCGCAACTGGGCCTGGCGCACTTGCTGGGCGGCTGGTTAATTACCCTGCTGTTACCCGGCGTACACGACCCCGAACTCAGCGTACAAGGCGGCGGCATCAGCACGCTGTTCAGAACCCTTCAAGAAGCAGGCCGATGGGTGAGCGAACTTTGGCCCATCCTTGCCCTGACGGTTTTGGGGTTTTTGAGCCGGCCCGAACGCCGATTTAAGCGATAATACAAGGGAGTTACAGCAGCCCAGCGAGCCACGCCCCGCCATGACCTACTTCAAGCAGCACGTGTTTTTTTGCACCAACCAGCGCGACAACAACGAAAACTGTTGCGCCAATTGCCATGCAGGCGCTGCACATGCGCATGCCAAACAGCGCATCAAAGCACTGGGCTTAAATGGCGAAGGCAAAATCCGGATGAACAAAGCGGGTTGCCTGGACCGTTGTGATGAAGGCCCGGTGCTGGTGGTGTATCCCGAAGGGGTGTGGTACACCTATGTGGACATCAGCGACGTGGACGAAATCATCGATAGCCACCTGATTGGCGGACAAATTGTGGAGCGACTTCGCTTGCCATGAACCCCAAAACCCAGCATGCCTTGTGGCAAGGCCCTGCAGGCGACATTGAAGTATCCATCGACCACCCCAGTGACACCGCTGTGGGGCTGGCCGTGATTGCTCACCCACATCCACTGTTTGGTGGAACCAAAGACAACAAAGTGGTCCAAACACTGGCAAGAGCGTTTCTTCAGTTGGGCCACATCGCCGTTCGATTCAATTTTCGAGGTGTAGGAAAATCGGCCGGCCAACACGACCATGGCCAAGGCGAAGCCAGCGACATGGCTTGGCTGGTTGAACAAGCGCACCGCGAATTGCTCGATCCCTCACTGGCCAAACAGCCCGTGGCGCTGGCGGGGTTTTCTTTTGGTGCGTTTGTTACCAGCCATGTGGCCACGCGCCTGCGGGAGCAATTGCCCCTGGGCAAAATGGTGCTGGTGGGCACGGCAGCCAGTCGTTTTGAAGTGGCCCCGGTGCCAGAAGACACGCTTGTGATTCATGGCGAGGTGGACGACACAGTGCCACTTCAATCGGTGCTGGATTGGGCAAGGCCGCAAGACCTGCCTGTGATGGTCATGCCGGGAGTGGAGCATTTTTTCCATGGCAAGTTGCCTCAACTGAAAGCCATGGTTGTGCGTTACTACCCAAGCTGACGCCTCTTCACCGATGCATTGTTAACCTTTTTATTTTTTTCAGGAGTCTTTACTTGTTTACCACCGGTTTTTCCCGCATTCGCCGAACCTTGGGCCAATGGACCATTGCACTGGGCTTGGGCTTGTGTGCCCAGCATGTTGCGCAAGCGGCCGTGATGCCTCCCGCTCCCGAGATTGGAGCCAAAGGCTATGTGCTGATGGACCTGACCACGGGGCAAACACTGGCCGACTTCAACAGCACCGAGCGCCTGGAGCCCGCATCGCTGACCAAGCTGATGACTGCTTACATGGCCTTTGCAGCGCTGGAAGCCAAGCAAATTAAAGCGGACCAGCAAGTGCCGGTGTCCACTTATGCCTGGAAAGCAGAAGGCTCAAGAATGTTTATTGAGCCGAACAAGCCCGTGACTGTTGAAGAACTGCTGTACGGGGTGATTGTGCAATCGGGCAACGACGCCAGCCGTGCCATTGCTGAGTTGCTGGCCGGCGACGAAGCCAACTTTGCCAACCTGATGAACCAACAAGCCAAGCGGCTGGGATTGAACAACACCAACTTCCGCAATTCCACTGGCCTGCCTGATCCACAGCATTACACCACCGCCAAAGACCTCGCCATTTTGGCGGCCGCCATTATTCGAGACTTCCCCGAGTATTACGCCAAAATGTACTCAACCAAAGAGTACACCTACAACGGCATTCGCCAACCCAACCGCAATCGCTTGCTGTGGGTAGACTCCTCTGTGGATGGCATGAAAACCGGACACACAGCGGCTGCGGGTTACTGCCTGGTGAGCTCTGCGCAACGCAAACTACCCAATGGCGTAGAGCGCCGGCTGCTTGCCGTGGTGCTTGGCACCACATCGGACCAGGCCCGCACCCAGGAAAGTCTGAAGCTGCTGAACTACGGTTACCAAATGTTTGAAACCGTAAAGCTGTATGGTGCCAACCAAGCCGTGAGCGAAAGTGCGGTGTTTAAAGGTCAGGCCAAGTCGGTGAAGCTGGGCTCCACCAAAGACATTCTGATCAACGTGCCACGCGGCACCGCCAAGCAGTTGAAAGCAAGCGTAGAAAAAAAGGACACCCTGATTGCGCCCATTAAAGCGGGCACAAAATTGGGCACACTCAAGCTGACTCTGGAAGGCGAGAGCATGGGTGAGGTGCCACTGGTGGCGCTAAGCAACATTGAAGAGGCGGGCTTGTTTGGTCGCCTGGTGGATTCGGCCAAGCTTTGGTTTGAAGAGTAAAAACAGTATGAACAAGCCTGAGGCCGACAAAAAAAGCCTGATTGAATTTCCCTGCCACTTCCCCATCAAGGTGATGGGGAAGAATGTGCCGGAATTTGCCCAGGTGATCAGCGACTTGCTGGTGAGCATGAACCCCGGGTTTCAACCTGCTGGCATTGAAATGCGCCCAAGCAGCAAAGGCAATTACTTGAGCCTAACCTGCAAAGTGCGGGTAGAAAACCAAGACCAACTGGATGACATTTACCGCGCCCTTAGCGGGCACGAGTTGGTTTCGGTGGTGCTTTGAAGTGCAGCGGGGGCGCCGAGCCCCCACGCACTACACGCCGTATCGAGCGCGGTATTCTTTGACCTTCTCGTACCAGCCCGCCAAGCGCACATTGGCGGCCTGGCGTGTTAACAAATAACGCAACAGGTCTTGCAGGTTGGCAATCGCAATCACCGGAATGCCGTAGTGTTGCTCCACCTCTTGCACCGCGCTGTGCTCAGTGTCTTGACCATCGCGCACCCCTTTTTCCATGCGGTCTAGCGCGATGAGCACTGCGGCGGGCTCGGCACCCTGCGCACGAATAATTTCTACCGATTCGCGCACCGATGTGCCTGCAGAAATCACATCGTCCACAATCACCACACGCCCTTCCAAAGGCGCGCCCACCAACATGCCACCCTCGCCGTGGTCTTTGGCTTCTTTGCGGTTAAACGCATAAGGCACATCGCGCCCCTGTCGCGCCATCTCGATGGCAATGCCCGACACCAATGGAATGCCTTTGTAAGCGGGACCAAACAGCATGTCAAACTCGATTCCACGCTCAGCGGTTTTTTCAAGCAGCGTTTGTGCGTAGAATTCACTGAGCTTGTGCAGCGAAGACCCTGTGTTGAACAAACCTGCATTAAAAAAATAAGGCGACATGCGACCAGCCTTGGTTTTGAACTCGCCGAAACGCAAGACCTGTTTTTCCACAGCGAACTGCAAAAACTGGTCTGACAACACCCGCAAGTTTTGATTTGAATCGACCACGATCAGTCCCTAAGCATCTGAATTTAAACAATGACCCGCATTATCTCAGCAAATCTGAACGGAATACGTTCTGCGCACACAAAAGGATTTTTCAACTGGATGGGCCAAACGGACGCCGACGTGGTGTGCGTTCAAGAAATCAAGGCCCAACTCGATGACCTGCAAGCCGAGCACACGCACCCGAGTGGCTACACGGGCTACTTCATGGCCGCCGAGAAAAAGGGCTACAGCGGCGTGGGCCTGTATTCCAAAACCGAGCCCCTGGCGGTGACGTATGGTTTGAACAATCCGGAATTTGACGCTGAGGGGCGCATGATCACGGCCGAGTTCGAACACATGATTGTGGCGTCGATTTACTTTCCATCGGGCAGCAGCTCCGAGGACCGGCAAGCAGCGAAGTTTCGCTTTTTGGACCACTTTGCCGAGGTCTTTGACGCCATGGAATCCAAAAGCAAACCCGTGGTGTTGTGCGGAGACTGGAACATTGCCCACCAGGAAATCGACCTGAAAAACTGGAAAGGCAACCTGAAAAACTCGGGTTTTTTGCCCGAGGAACGCCAATGGATCGGCGATGTGATTCAAAAGCGCGGCTGGGTGGACACCTACCGGGCACTTTACCCCGACGAAACCGACGGCTGTTACACCTGGTGGAGCAACCGGGGCCAGGCCTATGCAAAAAACGTAGGGTGGCGGATTGACTACCAAATGGCCAGTGCGAACCTAAAAGACAAAGTGTTGGCAGCCAGCGTGTACAAGGGCGAGAAGTTTTCTGACCATGCGCCTTTGATTGTGGATTACGATCACCCGCTGTGAAGAGCCAGGCGGCATCCGGTGATGGTTCGCTTGTTCTCTGAAGCAAGCAGGTCCATGCCCCTTTGCGACGGCCAATCTGTATTTCCCTCCCTGAGCCTCGCCTGAACTGAGGCCCGCCCTCCAAAACAGAGGTCGGGTCGGACCTCTGCCCCCTTGGGGGACACCGTTCATTCTTGGCACGGTCGGGCAGATTGTCCTGAAGGTCGCTGCAGGGGCAATGGCCCCTGCTGGCTTCTGGGCAAGCGAAGGCGGCTCAGGTGGCATGCGAGCATGGCTTTGCTGCAGCGTGTGCGTGGACTTCGGCTACGCGAATCACCGGCGTGGCCAAGCGCAGCGCCGGGGCTGGGGTGGC
>NZ_CAXQZX010000101.1:0-13809 GCF_964228395.1 Limnobacter sp. | reverse complement strand
GGTTTGGCCCACACCGTGGGGCCGAGGCGTGGGTCCCCGCCAAGCCCCCGCTTGGCGGGAAACCGACTCGGATGCAATGGCGACCTTGTCGCCTGGCATGCCCCCTCGGAAGGGCCCAGAAGGGCTCCACGGGCTGATCCCAGGCCAAGGGGTCGGTGCCATTCCGGCACCAAAACGCTAAGCACAGCACCCCAAAGGGCCAACCTCTGGCCCAGCGACCTGTGCCAACCCGGCCCAACAGCGCGGCGCATGGGTCTGTTGACTTCAGGGAGCAAGCAAATGAAAGAAGCGGGTAAATATGCCTCAATTCTTTCGTTGCCCTCACCCTAAAGTTTTCCATAATTGAGCCGTTAATAACACGAAGGGCGTTTTTGTGGCCAACCCCGCCTTCACTCTCGATTTCATCAAAGCCGGTTTCTCGGGCGACAAGGTAAAAACCTTGGGCGCCCCCATCTTCATCATTCTCGTGTTGGTGATGATGATCCTTCCGCTGCCACCCCTGGCGCTGGACATGCTTTTCTCGTTCAACATTGCCCTAAGTCTGATGGTGCTGGTGGCCAGTTTGTACACCACGCGTCCCTTGGACTTCGCTGCATTTCCAACCATCCTGCTGGTCACCACGCTGTTGCGCTTAAGCCTGAACGTGGCGTCCACACGGGTGGTTTTGATGCATGGGCACGAAGGCCCCGATGCCGCGGGCAAAGTGATCGAGGCCTTCGGTCACTTCTTGGTGGGCGGTAACCTGGCCGTGGGCGTGGTGGTGTTCATTATCTTGATGATTATCAACTTCGTGGTGATCACCAAGGGCGCTGGCCGAATTGCCGAAGTGTCGGCGCGTTTCACTTTGGACGCCATGCCCGGTAAACAAATGGCCATCGACGCCGACCTCAACGCGGGTCTCATCAATGAAGAAGAGGCCAAAAAGCGTCGAGCCGAAGTGAGCCAGGAAGCTGAGTTCTTTGGTTCCATGGACGGTGCATCCAAGTTTGTGCGTGGTGACGCTGTGGCCGGTATCATGATTTTGGTCATCAACATCATTGGCGGTTTTGCGGTGGGCGTGGCCCAGCACGACCTCACCTTCGCAGAAGCAGGCAACAACTACGTGCTGTTGGCCATTGGCGACGGTTTGGTGGCTCAGGTGCCTGCCCTGGTGATCTCGATCGCTGCCGGCCTGGTGGTGGCCCGTGTGGGGCAGGGCCAAGACATCGGCACCCAGTTGTCTTCCCAGTTGCTTAAATCACCTCAGGCCGTGGGCATCACCTCGGCCATTCTGGCCATGATGGGCATCATCCCCGGCATGCCTTCTTTTGCTTTCCTTACTTTAGCGGCTCTGTTTGGTTACCTGGCTTATCGCTTGGCCGAGCAGTCCAAGGCACCACCAGCCAAGTCAAACGACGCCGATCAAGAAAAAATCAAAGCCGCCACCACAGAGGCGCAAGAGGCCACTTGGGACGACCTGGTGCCAGTGGACACCATTGCGCTGGAAGTTGGCTACCGTTTGATCGCCTTGGTGGACAACAAACAAGATGGCGATTTGCTCAAACGAATCAAAGCCATTCGCAAAAAATTTGCACAGGAAATCGGTTTTTTGCCCCCCGCTGTGCACCTGCGTGACAACCTGGAGCTTCGCCCCTCGGTGTACCGAATTTTGCTGAAAGGTGTGTGCATGGGCGAGGGCGAGGTTTTCCCCAATCAGCACCTGGCCATCAACCCGGGTCGCGTGACCATGCAATTGCCTGGCCCACAGACCAAAGACCCAGCCTTTGGTTTGCCAGCGGTGTGGATTTCCGATGATCAAAAAGAAAAAGCCAATGCAGCGGGTTACACCGTGGTGGATGCCTCCACTGTGGTGGCCACTCACCTAAGCCACATTTTGCAAACTTCTGCCGCCCAGTTGCTGGGTCGGGCCGAAACCCAAGCCTTGCTTGAACATTGCGCCAAAACTTCACCCAAAGTGGTGGAAGACCTCACCCCCAAATTGCTGGACGTGGCCATCATTCAAAAAGTATTGCAGAACCTGCTGGACGAAAGCGTGCACATTCGTGACCTTCGCACCATCTTTGAAACCCTGCTGGAAAACGGTGGCCGCACCAAAAACCCGTTCGAATTGACCGCCGCCGTGCGCATTGCCTTGGGCCGAGCCATTGTGCAGGCCCTGGCTGGCACCAACGAAGACCTCAATGTGTTGGTGATGGAGCCCCGCCTGGAACAAATGATTACCCAAGCGCACAGCGCCTCTGGCCAAGACCATGTGGGCATCGACCCCAACCTGGCTGAAAACCTGGCACGCCAAACCGCCGAGGCCGCCGGTCGGCAGGAGCAATTGGGCCAAAACCCAGTGTTGCTGGTGCCCGATGTGTTGCGTTTGTCCATGGCGCGCTTGCTCAAGCGGGCGGCACCCAGCCTGCGGGTGTTGTCCCACAGTGAAATTCCAGAAAACAGAACCATCCGAGTTGCCCAAGTGGTAGGAGCCAAAGCATGAAGCTCAAAAAATTCACAGCCCCCAGCACCCGCGAGGCCCTGCAACAACTGCGGGCAGAACTTGGCGAAGACGCCATTATTCTGTCGACCAAGCAAACCGCGGCGGGCACCGAGGTGCTGGCCGCGTCATCGCGAGATCTGGACGCTGTCACCGAAGCTCCTGCCCAGTCTGCCCAGGCCATGCAAGCACCAGCCTCCTGGACCAAAAACGAACGCGAGGCCTATGCGGCTCAAAAGCGTCAGCAACAGGCTTTTGCCCAAGCACCCGCCGCCATGCCCCAGCCCAGCGCTACTGCTGCGCCCAAGCGCCCCAGCGCTGCACAGCGTGTGGCTCAACAGGTGGATGCTCAGCGCACGCGCATCGTGCATGAGGGGTTGATTGCTCCCTCGGCTGCTCCTTCCCCATCGTCAAGCCCATTGAGCGCTCAAGATGAAATGCTCAATGCGGTGGCCCAGCGTCGTTCGCAGGCCGCCAGCGAAGCCATGGCCCAAGAGCAAACTGCGGTGCTAGAAGAAATCAAACAAATGCGCCAATTGCTTAAAGACCAACTCAATATGCTGGCCTGGCGTGATTCCCTGAACAAAAACCCCCAGCGTGCCGAGCTCTGGAATGTACTCACCCAAAGCGGGTTTTCCCCGTTGTTTGCCCGCACTGTGGTGGATCGCCTGCCCGATGGTTTGAGCGAATCCCAGATGCAAGACTGGGCCATGAACGTGCTGAAGAAAAATCTGCAAGTGGTATCGGCCGAGGACGACATGGTTGAAACCGGTGGTGTGTTTGCCCTGGTGGGTCCCACAGGCGTGGGAAAAACCACCACCACGGCCAAGTTGGCCGCGCGTTGTGTGGTGAAGTATGGTGCCAATTCACTGGGCCTGATCACCACCGACAGCTACCGAATTGGCGCCCAAGACCAACTTCGCATTTACGGCAAAATTTTGGGCGTGCAGGTGTACACCGCTCAAACCCATGCTGACCTTCAACAACTGCGCGCCAGCATGCAGCGCAAACGCCTGGTGCTCATCGACACGGTGGGCATGGGCCAACGCGATGCCCGCGTGGCCGAGCAAACCAAAATCCTCACCGACAGTCACGTCAAACGTGTGTTGCTGCTCAACGCCACCAGCCAGCCTGAAACCCTGGACGATGTGGTGCGCCACTACAAAAACAGCGGATTGGCCGGGGCCATTGTGTCCAAGCTGGATGAGGCCATCAAAATTGGCGGCGTGCTGGATGTGGTCATGCGTCACAAGTTGGTGTTGCAATACATTGCAACCGGTCAGCGCGTACCAGAAGACCTCTTCCTGGCCGATCCCAAAGTGCTGGTTCACCGCGCCATGCGCACCCGGGCCAGCCAGGCCTTTCAGGCCTCTGACGAGGAATTGAAATGGAAAATGGCTCAAATCCCTTCGACCAGCGCATGAACATTCGTGGTTGAATAGTGACTATGGATCAAGCCAATACACTGCGAAAACTGCTGGGTCACAACCCGCCCCAAGTGGCGCCTTTGATGGGCGACATGCAGCAAGACTATGCCGCACTGTTGGCCCGCCTTGTGCTGGAGCAACAGGCCAAACTTCGCCATGTGGCGGTGCTCTTTGATGGCTCAAAGGCCGGCGTACCCAGTGCAGCGGGCGCCCCGGCTCGCGCTGATCTCCTTAATTTCTTTAACGGGCAAGCCAATCTTGAAGATTTGGTGATCAAACTGGCCGATGGGCAGTTTGTGGTGCCAGCCAATTTGGGCCTTCAAGCCCTGACCCAACGCCCCGCTTGGGCGGGTGCCTTGCTGGGCAACCTGCATCGCCTGCCTGTCAGCGCAGACCGCTTTTACGCCACCTTGCCCTACGAGGCCGTGCCTTTGGCGCATGGGCTGGCTGGTCAGCAGGAATGGCATTGGGTGGTGCATCCCACGGCCAGCTCGGTCACACGGGCCTTTCAGGGCCTCAGAAGCACCAAACAATTGAGTAAAAACATTCGTCATCGTGTTATTGTTGCAGGTGTCAAAAACGCCCACGAAGCCGACGACGTGTTTGCCAACCTGCTTGAGAGCACTTCGCAGTTTTTCGCGCAGCCTTTGCAGTACGCCGGGCACCTGCCTGCCATGGCGCCAGGCTTGCGTTTAAGCCAAGTGGGGCGCGACATGCTTGCCGCTGGGCGGCGAATCGCCAGGGCACTTTGCTCGGCCGACGAGCACGCGCTGGCGTAATAACAGAAGAGGACGCAACAAGCCCATGTACACAGCTCAGGGAACCCTAGACAAGTCGCAACAGGTAGACCAGTACATTCCACTGGTCCGCAGGCTTGCCCATCACCTGATCGCCAAGTTGCCTGCCTCTGTACAAATCGACGACCTGATTCAGGCTGGTTTAATTGGCCTCATGGATGCCATTTCCCGCTTTGAAGAAGGGCAGGGTGCGCAATTCGAAACCTACGCCAGCCAGCGTATTCGTGGTGCCATGCTTGATGAGCTTCGCCAGGCCGACTGGATGCCGCGCGGTGTTCGCCAGGCGCAGCGCAAAATCGAAAACGCAACACTGAAGGCCGAACAAAAGCTGGGCCGTTCAGCCACCGAAACCGAAATCGCTGCCGCCATGGGCGTGTCCCTGGACGAATATCAAACCATGCTGTTTGAGTCGCGCGGCGCACAACTGGTGTTTTACGATGATTACGCCGAGGACGGGGACGGTGAAGGCTACCTGGACCGCCAGATGGACGGCGACGAAGAAGCCAATCCGCTGGAGATGTTGGGTGACCAACGATTCAGACAAACCCTGATTCGAGCCATCGAAGAGCTTCCTGAGCGTGAAAAAATGCTCATGGGTCTGTATTATGAGCAGGAACTTAACTTTCGTGAAATCGCGGCGGTTTTGGGTGTGACCGAGTCCCGAGTGTGCCAACTGCACACCCAGGCCGTGAGCCGGCTTCGCACCAAGCTTCGCGATCACTGAATCGTCGATGGCGAACGCTCCCGCGTCTAAAAAACCTTTCTCATTTTCCAATTCTCGCAGGCGGGTCAACCGATCCCTCCTGCTGGTGTTGTTCACCGCGGTGTCGCCGTTGGCTTTGGCCACACTCTACATGGCTGCACAAACCCCGCAGCCCGGCGCTTGGCACAGCGTGGTCGTGGTCACCGTGGCCTTGGGCATTTTAGGCGCATGGTTCATGGGCAACAAACTGTTGCGCAACCTCATGGACCTGTTGCAGGGGGCCGTGCAGTCCGAGCAACAGCTTCGCAAACTGATGGAGCTTTCTGGCGACTGGTATTGGCAGCAAGATCCCAACCACGTCATCGCCCGCATCATCTACCGGGGCAAAGAGCAGCGCGACCCATCCTCACCCATTCGCCAGTTGCCCTTTATTGGGCTGGCCCGCTGGGATGTGCCCGGCCTAAAATGCATCGATGTTCGCCACAACTGGGATAGTTTTAAACAGCTGCTAGACCAGCACCGACCCTTCGATCACATTGCATTTGAATACTGGCCCGAGGGCGCAAACCGAATCGTATTCGAGTCCACCGGCCGCCCCATCGTCGATGCGCAGGGTCATTTTTCTGGCTACATCGGTGTGTCGCACGACGTCACCCAAAAGCGTTTGAATGAGCAGTTGTTGTCCCTTCAGCGCTCACTGTTGCAAGGCGTGTTGTTGTCTGCGCCCATAGCCGAATTGGCTGCCTCGTATGCCCGGGGCTTGAAACATTGCCTGACTGCTCGGGCAGAGGTGGTGCTTGGTTACCGAGAAAGGGCCGATATCGGCCCGTGGAAGGTGCGCGGCAGCAACAAAGACATCCAGGTGCCTGCCGAGCTGGGCATGCAAATTTGGCAAAACCCCGAGGCGTATTGCGACCTGCTGGAAGGGCAAGAGCAGCATGGCCTGGTGTGGTTGGGTTGCCTTCGCCCCAGCCATTTTGAACAGCAGGATTGGGCCCGTGGTTTTGGGTTTACCTGCGTGTGGTTGGCCATGAAGCGTGCCTTGGAACCCGGCCAGCCCGAGTATTGGATCATGGTGGGCCAGCAGGGCAGCCCAGCCCCGGTTCACGAAGACACGGTGCGTGTGCTCACAGCCATTCGCTTGTTGGGCCTGTGTGTTGAGCGCCGTGTGTTTGAAGACGACCTGCAAAGCCTCAACGGCTCGCTGGAGCAACGCATTCAACAGCGAACCGCTGAGCTGACCCGCAGCAACTCCGAGCTCGAGGCGTTTACCTACACGGTGTCCCACGACCTGCGTGCTCCTTTGCGGGCCATCGACGGGTTTTCCAACATTCTTAAAGAAGATTTTGCCGAGCAAATTCCCGAGGATGCGCGTGGCCTTCTGGACCGCATCAGCTACAACGCGCGCCAAATGGGTGGCCTCATCGATGGCCTGCTTGATTTTTCCCGCTTGCTGCGTGCCGATGTGGCCCGGGTCCGGGTAGATCAGCAGCAAATGCTGGACCAAATCCTGCAGCAGCTTGATGCCACTGGCAAAAACATCGTGCACGTGCCGGCATTGCCCGTGGTATACGCAGACCCGGTGCTACTCAAGCAGGTGTGGATGAACCTCATCGACAATGCCATTAAATTCAGCAGCAAAACGACCCAACCCGAGGTGCGTATCACGCACGCGCAGCAAGGTGATTTCCACACATTTTCAGTGAGCGACAACGGCGCTGGCTTCGACATGAAGTACGCCGATAAACTCTTCAATGTGTTTGAACGCTTGCATCATAAAAAAGATTTTGACGGCACCGGCGTAGGCCTGGCCATTGTGAAGCGCATCATTGAGCGCCATGGTGGTCAAATCAGTGCGCAGGGCGAGCCCAACAAGGGAGCATGTTTTACTTTCACCTTGCCCGCACAGGTGCAAAGCGCTGCCCCCGATTTTGAACAACCCACGCAGTAAGGAAGATCCACCATGGCCGATGTAGTTTTGGTAGACGATAACTCCAACGACGCAGACCTCGCATTGCGCGTGGTTCGAAAAACTTCCTCAAGCTCCACCACCACTTTGTTGGAAGACGGAGAGCGTGCCATTGAGTACTTCAAGCAATTGATGAATGACCACCCAGCTGACAGCGCCGCCTTAAACCTGCCCAAGCTGGTGCTGCTCGATTTGAAGTTGCCCAAACTCGATGGTTTGGAGGTGTTGGAATTTTTGCGTTCGCACGACGTGTTCAAAACCATGCCGATCGTGGTGTTGTCGTCTTCCAGGGAGATCAGCGATGTAAAGCGCGCCTACGAACTGGGCGTCAACAGCTTTGCAGTCAAACCTGTTCAGTTTGACCAATATCTAAGCCGAATTTCTGCGTTGGTGTCGTATTGGCTAACGATTAACGAATTACCGCGCGGGGCATAAGGCCGGCACCACCGCCGGCATTTAAGCCGCCTTTGGGTCCGTAGGTGTCGCTGGGCGCTGGGGCTTGGTTGGCCACGGCTGCAGCAGTCAAAATCGCAATGCGGTCTTGCAAACCAGCCAGTTGCTCGGCCACCAATTCGCCATTGGTGTTGTTCAAGCGCTGGGCTTGTTGCAGGGTGTTGCGCAGGGTGGCGTAGGTGCTGCTTAGGCGAGGCTCAAAGCCTGCCAATTCATCCACCCAATGGGCCAAGCCGTCCATGTTGGCTTCGTAGCCAGCTTCTCGCGCTTTGGCCGCGCTGGCCAGGTAACGCTTTTCCAGCTCCAGCATCATGGCTTCCTTGCTCAGGGCCAATTCACTCAAGCGGGTGGTTTCCATTTTTACCAGGCAAGCCTGCTCTTCCAGCAGAACATCCACCAAAGCCATGGCCAAGTCGCACTCGTATGCGAGGTTGTCATAAAGCGTGTTTGCGGCGTTGGTGTTGGTCATATTGCTTGCCCTTTAATTACTGTGTGCCCAACAAGGCGCGTGCATCAGAGATCACGCCGTCGGCCACGGCTTCTGCATTCACCTTGAACTCGCCATTGGCAATGGCTTGGCGAATGCTCTCGATTTTTGCTGCATCCATGGGTGCGCCCAACTGGGCCACTTCAGATGCCTTCCCAGAAAACTTGGCCACTGCGCTTTCGCTGCCAGCAGCTTCGGTTGCGGCGCTGGCCGTTGAGCGGCCTCCGCCTTGGGGCTTGATCAGTTTGTCAACTGATCCTGAGTCAAACTTTCCATTGATTTTCATTGTTTCCTCCGCAGCGGCAGAGCCAAAGTTTCATTTGTATGGTTTCTTAACGGCTCGCGCGCCTCTAACTTTAACGAATTCTGGAAAGAATTCCCACTTTTTGAGGATGCCCCCAAATTTGGGTGTTTTTTTCTTTGTTGGTCAAAGGCTTACCTCCACCAGCAAATCGCCGGTGGCCACGCCGTGCAATATTTTGCCCTGCGTGGTTTTGATTTTTACGATTTGACCTTGTTCAGCGGCCTCCAGGGCGGTGGCTGTGCCGCCAATGGCAAAGCCAGGGCCCCGCACTGTCACTTTCACCGTGTCGCCCTGGCGGACAATCGCCTGGCCTTTCATGTGCTCATATTTCAAGGTGGTGCCCGGCCACAGTTGGCGAGCTGCTTCCTTGTTATTTAAATGATTTAGGTCTGTCACCCAACCCGAGGCCAATTGGCTCACGTCCATCGTGCGAAATTCAACATCGCTGGCTGTGACCGGTTGCCCTGCCTGCACAGTGTTTTTTATCACTGGCACCGGGGCCCACACCTTCACATCCACGCCCACAAAAAATGGCGGCGTGCTGGAGCCTACGCACTGCACTCTTAAAAAAGTGCGTCCCCACATGCGGTTGTTTTCGCTGTTGGTGAACAGGGCGGCTGGGCAGTCGGCGCTGCCAATGCGTGGGTCCTCTTTGAGCATCAGCACCTGTACATTGGCGCCCTCGGGCAGCAACCCTGTGTCCACAAGCTCACCCAGGTGATCCCCGGTGACCCATTTGGAGGCGTATGCATCGCCCATGGGCAGGGCAAGGGTCAAGCAAGCACAACCCGTTGCAAATGCCAGTGCACGCTTGCTCTGCAGCTTGCGGCCTTGGTCAAGATAATGTGCAACAAAGTTTTTTGTGAATTTCATTTAAGTTTTTCTGCACTCTGCCGTAAATAGATGCAGACAGATTTCATCCTCGATGCTCACATCGTAGGGTGCTTGCTCGCGCACATGAAGAATAAAAAGAAGCGCCTTTGCCCCCTTTATCGTCTGTTTGATTCAACCAAAGCAATTGAATAATCCTTCTACCAGTCCGTGTAAAAGGATCGCTTGCCCATGTTGGACAAACTCACCGATGCCATGCAGTTCTCCGCCGAGGCGCTTAAATTGCGCGCTCGTCGTCAAGAGGTGTTGACGTCCAACATTGCCAACGTGGACACCCCCAATTACAAAGCCGTCGACTTTGACTTCGCCAAAGCCTTGCAGGCTGCCATTGCAGAATCTGGCCCCACTGGCCAAAGCACATTGCCCATGAAGTCGCCTGCCCTTGGCAATGGTGCAGGGGCGCTGGCGGTGACCCACCAAGGCCACATTCCTGTGGGCGGCACCAACACCCTGAGCACCCAGCAAATGCTGCAGTTCCGCCGGGGCAGCAACGCATCCATCGACGGCAACAGCGTTGACATTGACCGCGAACGCGCGGCGTTTGCAGAAAACACCGTGAAGTACGAGGCCGCACTGCGCGCCATCAACGGTCGAATATCCACCCTCAAGCAGGCCATGGGCTCTGGCAACCAATAAGGACGCTCATCATGTCTCTTTTTAATTCCTTCAAACTCGCAGGCGGCGCAATGACCGCCCAAACCACCCGGCTCAACACCGTGGCCAGCAACCTGGCCAACGTGGACACGGCAGCCAGCGACCCCAACTCGGTGTACCAGTCGCGCAAAGTGGTGTTCGAGGCCGTGCTGCAAAAGGCAGCGCCTGGCAAAGCCGCATTGGCCGAAAACGTGCAGGTTAAAGACATCGTGACCGACAAAACCGAAGCCAAAAAAATGTACGACCCCAAACACCCCATGGCCGATGACGAAGGCTATGTGTACATGCCCAATGTGAACGCTGTGGAAGAAATGGTGGACATGATGTCCGCCTCCCGCAGCTACCAAACCACTGCGGAAGTGATGAACACCGCCAAACAGCTCATGTTGAAAACCTTGAACATGGGTAACCAGTAAGGAGAAGTAAATCATGTCCATTGACGCAACCTCCGCACTGGGCGGCGCTTCCAGCAAAGCAACAGCCAGCAAGAAAAAAGACGACAACAGCCCCGACGCCATCCAGGAGCGCTTTATGTCTTTATTGGTGGCCCAACTTAAAAACCAAGACCCGCTGGCCCCCATGGACAACGCGCAGGTGACCAGCCAAATGGCCCAACTCAACACCGTGACCGGCATTCAAAACTTGAACGCCACCATGGAGAACATGGCAGCGCAGTTCTCAGCCAATCAAACCGTGCAGGCCACGGGCATGTTGGGGCGCGCCATTTTGACCGAGGGCAACAGCATGCGACTTTCCCAGGGCGAGGCACGCGCTTCCATGGAGATTGGGCAGTCGGTCGATAGCCTGCAAGTCAATGTGCTGGACAAGCAGGGCAATGTGTTGCGCAGCATCGATCTGGGTGCGCAAAGCAAGGGCGTGCACGAGTTCACTTGGGATGGCAAAGATTCAAGCGGCGGCACTGTGCCCGAGGGCATGTACAAATTTGAAGTGGTGGCCAAGGCCGCTGAAAAGAGCGTGGCTGTAACGCCACTGACCCTTTCTGTTGTGCAGGGCGTACGCAACGCCGGTGCAGAAGGTTCGAAGTTGTTGACCAGCAATGGCGAAGAGGTCTCGTTCGCCGACATCAAGCAGGTTTACTGATCATAGGTTTTTAGAAGGAGTCAATCATGGCTTTTGGTGGTGGAAGTTTTCAGCAGGGCCTCAGTGGCCTGAACGCCGCTCAGCGCGGTCTTGAAGTAATTGCCAACAACGTGTCCAACGCCAGCGTGGTGGGTTTTAAAGGCTCGCAAGCGGAATTTGCAGACGTGTTTGCCCGCGCATTCAATGGTGTGCGCTCCACCAACGGCATCGGCCTGGGGACCAGCCTGGCCGCAGTGACCCAAAACTTCAAGCAGGGCAACATCAATGTGACCGGCAATCCGCTGGACCTGGCGGTCAGCGGCACGGGCTTCTTTAAAGTAAAAGCGGCCGGCAATGGTGACAATGTGTACACCCGCAATGGCCAGTTCAGCCTGGATAAAGACAGTTTCATTGTGAACTCCAAGGGCGATCGCCTGCAGGGCTTTCCGATTGACAGCACCACCGGTCGCGTGGCCGATGTGTCGCAAGACATTCGCGTGTCTCGGGCTGCCATTCCACCAAAAGCCAGCACAACCTCCTCGCTTGAAATGAATTTGGATGCGCGCGCCACTGCCATCTCGGGCGCAATACCCTTTGACCCGGCCAACCTGAACAGTTACACCAACACCACCTCAATGACGGTGTACGATGAACTGGGCGAAGAGCACATCATGAGTGTGTACACCCGCAAAGAAAGCACCAACAACTGGAGTGTGTACGCCACCGTGGATGGCACCCAGGTGGATGTGGGCTTGTCGCCCGTAACACCCACAGTGGCGCCCGCACAGTCCGCCGCGGGTGCATTGGCCTTCGGCACCGATGGACGGCTGACCACCCCCACCAACGCCAGTTTTGTGGTGGATTTAAGCCGTTTTGTTACCGCCAGCGGGCGTGCTTTTTCTACCACCACCGCCACGCCCAATCAGTACAGCTTTGACCTCAGCAGCACCACTCAGTACGGCAGCTCATTTGCAGTGCAAAACTTGTCACAAAATGGCTACGAGGCCTCACCTTTCACGGGTTTTGACATCGGCGCCGATGGCATGTTGGCGGTGAGCTACGCCAATGGTCAAATTGTTCGGCAGGCCCAAATCGGTTTGTATCGCTTCCCCAACCCCGAGGCCCTACAGGCGGTGGGTGCCAACGGATGGCTGGCCACCGAGGCAGCAGGTGCAGAATTGGTATCCCTCAGTGAAGACACGGCCTTTGGCATTATTCAGTCGGGTGCACTGGAGGACTCAAACATCGACCTCACTGCGGAATTGGTGGCCATGATCTCCGCGCAGCGGGTTTACCAGGCCAACTCTCAGTCGATCAAGACCCAAGACTCCCTGTTGCAAACCATCACCAACCTGCGTTAATAGGCCATGGATAAACTCATCTACCTGGCGGCGCAAGCCGCCAAAGGCACCATGTCTCGCCAAGAGAACATTGCCAACAACCTGGCCAACGTCAATACGCCCGGGTTTCGGCAACAACTCATGGCTTTCCAGAGTGCGCCTGTGGTGGGTGAGGGCAGTGGGTCGCGCAGCTACGCCATCGAAACCAGCGTGGGCTTTGACACCACGCCAGGTCAAATTCAGGCCACAGGTCGAGATCTGGATGTGGCCATTCAAGGCGATGGCTGGTTTGCGGTGACCGCGGCCGACGGTAATGAGGCCTACACCCGCAACGGCTCTTTCCAGATTGATGGCGGTGGCAACCTGGTTACCCAAGAGGGCTACACCGTGGTGGGCACCGGTGGTCCCATCAATGTGCCACCCGATCACCGCGTCACCGTGGAGGGCAATGGCACCATCTCAGCCGTGCCGCTCAGTGGCGAAAACAACGTGGTTCAACTGGGTGCCTTGAAGTTGGTCAACCTGCAGGCGCCCGACATTGTGCGTGGGGACGATGGTTTGTTCCGCTCCAAAACCCAAGGCGAAGTGGCCGCAGACCCTGCTGTGCGTGTGGCCAGTGGCTTTATCGAGGGCAGCAATGTGAACGCCGTGGACATGATGGTGCAAATGATCACCGCCGCGCGGCAGTACGAAACCCAAATGAAAATGATCAGCTCGGCTGAGGACAACGGCCGTGCGGCCAACAGCCTGCTTGGCCTGAACTAAAAGGAGTAAACCGCCATGATGCGTTCTTTGTGGATTGCCAAAACCGGATTGGATGCCCAGCAAACCCAGCTCGATGTAATTTCCAACAACCTGGCCAACACGGCCACCAACGGTTTTAAACGCTCGCGCGCTGTGTTTGAAGACCTGTTGTACCAAACACTGCGCCAGCCGGGTGCGCAAACCACCGAGCAAACGCTGGTGCCCTCCGGCTTGCAGGTGGGCACGGGTGTGCGCCCTGTGTCCACGGTGCGAAACTTCGCCCAAGGCAATTTGCAGCAAACCGGCAATTCACTGGACATCGCCATCAACGGCCAAGGCTTTTTGCAAGTGCAAATGCCCGATGGCAGCACCAGCTACACCCGCGATGGCAGCATTCAAATTGACGCCAACGGCACCCTGGTGACCTCCAACGGATACCAGATCGGAAGAGCGTCGTGTAGGGAAAGAGTGTAGACGAGCG
>NZ_CAXQZX010000100.1:0-11620 GCF_964228395.1 Limnobacter sp. | reverse complement strand
CCAAGGCCCAGTCTTGCTGAGGATCCGCTTCAAAATACAGGCCAAGGTCTTTGGCCCAACCGTGCGTGTGCTTCAGCCAGGTTCCGTTGGCTCCCACCCGCAAAAAAGGCTGGCCTTGGGCGTCCAGTACAGCCACGGTTTGCCCGCCGTTGTTGCTCAGCATCAGGGCGTTGCCACTTAATCCAGGAACCATGACAAACAGGTTTGGGTGGTCAGGCTCATGGGTCACCACGGGGCGCCAGAAACCATCCATCTTGGGGGCTTCAACTCGGGCCACTTCAACTTGGCGGATTTTGCCGTCAACGCTCAGCTTCAAATTAAAGGACAGCAGATCCTCTTGCTGCAAGCGTGGGTCGTACCAGCCCACGGTGCCATCGTCGGCCAGTGGCACCCAGCGTGCTGGCATGTTCGGGTTTTCTTTTAACGAAGGAGGTATTGCGCCGCCCCCGGGTTGTTGGGCGCGATGCCAGCCCGTGCTGTGCACATCGGCTTGCACCCGTTGGCCTTGAATTTTTAGAAAGGGTCGTTGTTGGTCTTCGCCATACACCAGCACGGTGTGCTGCCCATTGGTCGACAATGCGAACTGGTAGGCGGCGGATTTTGCCACGCTCAGTTGAACGGTTTTAGGAAGCTGGCTGACCACCGTGGGCACACCACCTTCGCTGCCATGTTCTGCGTGGGCAAAGGCTTGCTGGGGATGCAATGTACCCAGGGAAAAAACAGAAAGCGCCAGGCAGGCACCCAACGCTTTCTGAACCCAGGTTTGTTTAGCTGCCATGCTTCAACATGAAGCTGACGCCCTTGGACGGCAGCAGATTGTTTTTGGCATCTTTGGCGCGAGCAAACACCATGTAGGCGCCCTGTGGCACCACAGCAGCTTGGTCGGGAATGGTGAAGGTGATTTTTTTACCATTGGCCTTGAGCTTGTTCTTTGGAATCACCACGGTGCGCTGATCACCGTCAATCAGGTGAGTCATGGCGGTGTGGCGAACCAAAGTGATGGAGTCAATGTCCTTGGCCTTGGTTTTGTCACCCAATTCGATGGTCACCTCTTGGCCTTTGTTGAACTGAGGCATCACGGTTTTGCCATCGGAACCCTTCTTGCCGTTGCCACCCTCGAAGCCCTCTACCACTGGGCGATTTGGGTTGTTCACATAAGGTGGTGTGTAGATCTCGAAAGATGGGTCACGTCCGTCGTTGGGTGCAAAGCCAAACGCTGCCAGGTTGATGTTTTTGGCGTACAAGGTCGAGATGGGGGCATGGCCACCCACCAACACACGGCCGTCTTGCATCAGCAATGCGGTGTTGTGGTAGGTGCGGGGGTTGTTGGCCACCGCCATTTGCTCCCACTTCTTGGTCACAGGGTTGAATCGCTCGGCTGTTTTGCGGGCTTTTTCAACGCCAGGGGACACCACGGCGTCGCGGTCTGCGCCGCTGAACACCATCACGCTGTCATCGGGCAGCAGCACACCCGTGCCATACCAGCGTGTTTCGTTCAGTGCGCCGGTCACTTCGCTGCTGTAACTCACCACCTTGGCGTCTTTCACGTCATCGGCCAGCTCGGTTTTGACTGTGTCAATGCGTGAGGCGGCAATGGCCACGTAAGTACCGGGTGATGTCGCGCCCACCATCGGCAGCACGCCACCAGCGGTCAAGAAGCTGGCATCGGTGTATTTGCCGTCTTTGTTGGGGCGCAGAGGCAACATCACTGAAAACGTGGAGCCGCGCATGCCACCACCCACCGCCTTTTGAATGGCTGCCTCGGGCGAGGTGCCACCGGCGACCAGCCCGCTCAAGGTTTTTTGCAAGGCTTGTGGGCTCTTGGTGGGCACCGAGGTGAGGGTGCGCATCAAGGCCGTGGCAGCGTTGTCACGCGCAGTGAAGGGGTTCATCACCTGCGTGAGGGACTCCAGCCCTGCATCACTGAAGGTGAGTGGGAAGCCCGCATAGCCAAGGTCGCTCCAGGACTTGGTGCCTGGGTTGTAAGCGCCAGCAATGTTCCACAAAGGCTGGTCGTAGCTTTGGCCATTGGGGTTGAAGGCTTGACCACCGGCGTTGTACAGAATGTGTCCGTTGGGCAGCAAGTGCAGGCGAGGGTACAGGGGCAGTGAGCGCTGAGCGGCCTGTCCGTTGTCTGTCCATTTGTTGGTGGCCGCATCGTAGGTCTCTGTCTGGGGAACGTTGCGTCCGCTCTGCTCGGGCTGTTGTGGGTAAATGGGCTTGATCAGTTTGGTCACGCCACTGGCCACAAACAGCTTGCTGTCGGCCATGGTCACCACTGAGGGGTACCAACGGCCATAGTTCATGTCGGCCAGTTGGGTCCACTGGTTGGTGTTGGGGTTGTAAGCGCGGCTGGTGCGTAGGCCTTCAAGTTCGGTCAAGCCGTAGCCCACCATGTTGTTGCCGGGCTCGCTGTAGTAAGCCGTGCCGCCCACGGCCATGATTCGACCATCGGCCATCATGGCCACGTCTGCACAGAACAATGCACCATCGGCAGAGTTCGTTTCTTTGTTGCTCAAGCCAGGAATCAGTTCGGTGATCTCGTAACCGTCGGGGTTGGCGCCAGAAGCCACATCCTTGGGTCGTGTCCAGGCGGTTGCAGCGTTGGCATTGTCGGGAATGCGCATCACGCGGGACTGGTCGTTGATGGCCTTTTGGCCGAAGTCAACCAGAATGGAGAATTCAAAATCTTCGGTGCCTTCCAAGGCGTTGAAGTACAAAAAGTCCCCGGAGGGCAGCAGGGAAATGGTGCCAGCGGCTGGCTTGCATCGCATTTTGCCTGTGACTGGGTCTGCCAGGCATTTCTCGGCGGTTTCTGTGCCCTGAAGGTCTGGGTTGGCATCCTCAGCCTTGCCGCGACGGTACACCTTGGGTTCGGCAAATGGGCGACTAAACGAGCCCTTATCCGCCTCCATCACGCTGGAGCGCTCGGTGCTGATGGGGTTGGTTTGTGCGCCAACGAGGTCGTCAAGCAAACCCGCTTGAACAGGCAATGCAGACCCTAAACCAATGGCGATGACGGCAGGTAATGTTTTCAGCTTGAACACGTGTCTCTCCTCCTAGCAAGCTGTTTTTGTTCACAAAGGAGGTTGGTTCAAGCCAAACGGCTTGTGCTGTCCCCCCTTGCATTTGTTAACAGTTGTTACTGTTGTTTCGCATCTTTGGATGCATTTTTTTGAAAAGAATAACCATGATTATGGTTTTGCACAAGAGGAAAAACGTAAAACTTAACGAGTGAACGGTGTTACATTGTTGCTGCTTGGAAAGGTATGAAAAAAAGCTTGTATTTCAGTGTGATGAAATAAAAAAACCCGTCACCAAGGACGGGTTTTTTTGAATTTTGGTGGCGAATCAGGGACTCGAACCCCGGACCTGCGGATTATGATTCCGTCGCTCTAACCAACTGAGCTAATTCGCCGAAAGACCGGGATTATAACTGAGCTTTTTTAAAAAAAGAAGAGGGCGCTGGCATTTTTTAAACCATGCGCTCCACGCGCCACATTTGGTACTTCAAGGCCAACCACGCGCCAGCGATGATACTCAGCAATGCCACAAAAGAGGGCAGTGCCAGTGTGCTCACGCCGCTTAAACCTTGGCCCACTGTGCAGCCCATGGCCAGCACTCCACCAATGCCCATCAATGCTGCGCCGCCGAGGTGGTTGGCGGTGTCCTCAACGCCTTGAAAGGTCTCCCAACGGAAAGAGCGCTCTAGAAGCGCACTGCCCAGTGCACCAAGCACCACGCCAAAGCAGGCCACCACCCCCACCGTGAGCACGCGCGATTGGTCACTGTAAAACATCAACCATTCCAGGGTGTAGGCGTAGGGTGCTACAAAGCTAAAGCCCTCGGCGCGGTTGCCGTAGGTGCCAAGGTAGGCGGCCTCCAGGGTGTCTGGGTGTTCTGGAATGTACGCCATTTGAAAAATAACGTACCAAGCTGCCACGATGGTGGCCCCCACGCCGATACCGCCCAGAATAACCTCACGGGTCCAGGCGGTGCGCGAAGCCAGTGCGCCAAGTAACAGCAGCAAAGGCAGGCCCAGTGAGAGTGCTGTATTCAGGCTTGGTGAGCCCAGGCCATTGGCGAGCATCGTTGGAAGGTGGGGGGCTTGTTCAAACTGCAAGCGAAGGGGGTCCAAGGTGCTTGCGCGAAACACGCCCACAATCCCCTTAAGCGCCATGTATGCTGTAAGCCCCATGACAACAAACACCACCAAGGCTTTTAAATTGCCAGCGCCGAGGCGGATCAGGGTTTTGCTGCCACAGCCTGAGGCCAGCACCATGCCAAACCCGAATAGCAATCCTCCCAAAATGCCCGAAAGCCACGACCACTGAGAGGCCAAGAAGATGGTGTCTTCCAGACGGGCGATGCCTGCGATGGACAAAGCTTGCAAGCCTAGGGCAGCCACTGCGATGGCCACCACCCACATGCGCATGCGATTCCAGTCGCCAAAGTTCACCACATCGGCCACCGCGCCCATGGTACAAAAATGCGTGCGGTGCGACACCGCGCCAAAGGCCAAGCCCACGGCGAATGTGGCCCAAAGCACCCACTGCTGGGCTTGGGCAATGTTGATTTCTTCCATGAGTGCGCGCGCCTTCCGGTTAAGTGATGGCGTATTTTACCCGTGCGAAGGGCTGCGTGAATGCAAGGGCTCGCTTATTTCAGAGCATCCAGGCGCAGCTTGGCGCTTTTAGCGGCCTCGCTCTCCGGGTATTTGGCGATCAACTCTGAGAGGGTTTTTTTGGCGTTTGGAATGGCTTTTAATTCCAGCTGAGAACTGGCCATGCTTAACAGGGCATCGGGCGCGCGTGGGCTGTCGGGGTGGTCCCGAGCCAGGTCGCGTTGGGTGACCAGCGCAAGCTTGTATTCGCCTTGAGCAAATTGTGCGCTGCCCAGAAAATAACGAACCTGAGGTTTGAGTTTGCTGTCGGGGTACTGCGCCAGAAAGCGCTGAAACTGTTGAATGGCTTCAGCAAAATTGCCTGCTTTGAAATGATCCAGGCCCGCCTGATAATCCCGGTATTGCTCGGGCGACACATTGATCTGCTCGCCATCTAGTTCAATGGGCTTGGGCTCCAGTTTTTTAAGGCGCTCGTCGAGGTTGCTGTAAAGCACCCGGTTGTCTTCTTGAAGTTTGCGGATGTTGTTGTTGGCGACCTCAAGATCGCCACGCAGGCGGGCGATCTCGCGGTCTTTGTCGCTCAGCGATTGAGCCAGGGCCAGTTGGCCCTGGTTGGCAGACTCCAGCCGTGCAATTCGGTCCTCAAGCAATTTAACTTGCTGGCGCAAGTCCAGAATGGCCCGTCTGGCCTCGGTGTCGTCAAACAACGCGTGCGCGCTGCCTGAAAAAATCACCAGGGCAAGGGTGGCAATCCACGGGGTGTGCCTGAGTGCGAATGTCATCTTGCGAAGAGTCCCTTTTCAATTACTGGTAGGCGATGTCGGCGCGACGGTTTTCAGCCCAAGCGGCTTCGTTGCTGCCGGTGGCTTTGGGCTTTTCTTTGCCGAAGCTTACGGTTTCGATTTGTGCTTCTTTCACGCCCAAGGCCAACATCAGGGTTTTCACAGCGTCAGCACGGCGCTGGCCAAGGGCCAGGTTGTATTCAGCGCCACCACGTTCGTCGGTGTTGCCCTGAATGACCACTTTGCGGTTGGGGTTGGCAACCAAATAACGGGCGTGGTTTTGCACCAGTTCGCGATACTCGGACTTCACAGCAAAGCTGTCGTAGTCGAAATACACGCTGCGCTTGGCCAGCACGCCTTGTGGGTCGTTCAGGGGGTCCATGTCACCGGGGGTTACGGTGGGCACGGCGCGGCTATCGCCACCAGCACCGGGTGCGCTGCCAGTTTTGGATTCCACGGGCTTGTCGTTCAAGGGCACGGCAGAGCTACAAGCGGCCAATACGGCCACCACAGCAGAAATTGCCACGTACTTCAGCATTGCTTGTTTCATTGCTTTCTCCAGACCTAAAAGGTGCGTTCAGTGTAAAACGGGTTAAAAGTTTTTCAAATCAATCATTTGTAAACGGACCCCATGTGGGCTCCGAAATGTCTGCACCGGAACTGCTCAAGCTGTACCGGATGCGGCCGTCCTTGGACACCACGGCCAGGGTGCCTTTGCCCCCAGAACGGGTCGCGTACAAAATGTAGCGACCGTTGGGTGCAAAACTGGGGCTCTCGTCCCGTCCAGAATTGGTTAACAGCATTTCGGTGCCTTGGGCCAGATCCAGCACTGCGATGCGGAATTGGCCTTCGCGCCGTGCGACGTAGGTCAGCGTTTTTCCATCTGGCCCAATGCGGGGCGAGATATTGTATCCACCTTCAAAAGTGACGCGTGAGACATCGCCACCCGATGTGTTCATTCTGTAAATTTGTGGACCACCCCCTCGGTCGGAGGTGAAGTAGATGGAGCGGCCATCTTGGCTATACACCGGTTCAGTGTTGATTCCGCCAGTGCTGGTCAGCTTGTTCAATCCCCCCCCATCAATGCCCATACTGTAAATCTGCGAGCCGCCGTCTTTGGTTAACACCACGGCCATCTGTTCGCCGTTGCTCGACCATGCCGGTGCACTGTTGCTACCTTTGAAATTGGCCACCGCTTTGCGTCGACCTGTTGCAAGGGTGTGCACAAACACGACAGGCTTGCGAGTCTCGAAAGACACATAAGCAAGTTGTGTACCGTCTGGTGACCAAGAGGGGCTGATGATGGGTTCTTTGGAAGCCAGGGCGACCTGCGGGTTGGCACCGTCAGAGTCGGCAATGATCAAGCGGTAGCGGCCAGGCGATTTTTCGACGTAGGCGATGCGGGTGGCAAACACGCCTTTCTCGCCAAGCATTTTTTCGTAGACAAAATCAGCAATTTTGTGCGCTGTAAGGCGCATGGCACTTGGCTGTATGGCATAGCTGAACTTGCCCAGCGATTTTTGCTGGGCTGTGTCGTGCAGGTTAAAGCGTACATCGAGTCGACCGTCGGGAAGTCGCTTGACAGAGCCGACGATGAGGGCGTCCACGCCGATCGATTTCCAAGCGGTGGGGTCGATCAGGGTCGACTCATTGAGCTCGATATTGCTGGTGGTTTTAATTGCTCGGAAAAATCCGCTGCGCACCAAATCGTCTTCAATGATTTTTTGAATATCCTCTGGCAGGCCCGCGTTGCCCTGGAATGGTGCAGCGGTGAAGGCGATTTGGTTGTTACCCACCCCGGTGATGTCGATTTTTAGCTGGGCGTGTGCCGGCGCGTGTGCAAAAAGGGCCGCCACGCTGGCCAGCATGACAAAAGCACCGCGGCGCATGGCGTGCCATGCATTTGCAAAGGAAAGCTGAACCATAGCAGTTTTAATGTAAGCCATTGTTTTGATTAATTTTAAACGTCTTTTGGACGGAATGAGAGGACAAGGACAGGTTCCACCGAACCGTCGTCGGCCTTGGGCAAGGGGCTGGACCGCTGCAAGGCGCGTTCCACAGCGCTGTCCCAAGCGGGTAAGCCGCTGCTCTTCTTCTGGGTGATTGAGACAATTTCCCCGTTCGGAAGTTGCCGAACTTCGAACACGGCTTCTGGGTTGCCTTCAACCGAGTTGGCGCCGGGAAACACGATTTTGCTGCGAACGTATTGACGAATTCTGTCGCTGTATTGAGCACGATTGGTGCTGGTGCCCTGGCTTGTGCTGCCAGTGGCTGGTGCACCGCCCATAATGCGCGCAAGCTCTTGTTGGCGCAATTGCTTGGCCAGTTCAGGGTCTATTTTGGGTTGCGGCTTGGGCTCTGGCTTTTTTGGCTCAGGCTTGGGCTCCGGCTTTTTGACCTCGGGCTTTGGCAGCTCGATATCTGCCTTGGGCGGCTGCACTGGGGGAGGTGGAGCGGGCTCGGGCTTAGTTTCTGGCTTGGGTTCTGGCTTAGGTTCAGGTTTTGGTTCGGGCTTTGGCTCAGGTTCTGGCTGAGGTTCAGGGCGAACGGCGGCGACGGTTTCATTGGCTTGAAGGTCGCTCCACAGGATGGCTTCGAACGCGGCAGGCTCTTCGGTTTTCCAGTTCAGACCAATCACGAAAAATGCCACCAAGGTGAGGTGTGCCAACAAAGAAAAACTCAAACCGGCCTTTTCGCCACTGTGGTCAACTGGGGGTTCCAGGCGCGAAGCCATGCCGCTTTCCCAAGACATCTTGGAAAGCAGGGCCTGGTGGCTTGCATTGAAGTCCAGGCGTTGACCGCGATGTGACAAATCGACACTCATGGGTTTGGGATGCGCTTATTTGCCCTTGGGTTTGACCAACAGGCCTACCTTTTGAATGCCAGCGTTTTGCAGGGCATCCATGGCGTCGACCACAGCCTGGTATTGAATTGATTTTTCGGCAGAAATCACCACGGGCCGCTCGGGCTCACTGCCTTGCAGCTTGCGTACCTCGGCGGCCAGTTGTGCCAATGACACCTCTTGGCTTTGATTGGTCTTCATGTCTTTCACCAACAAATTGCCCACCTGCCGAACGGTGACTTCAATGGGGCGTGTTTGCGTGGGCACATTGGCATTGTTCATCGAGGGCAGGTCGATGACTGAAGGGGTGATCATGGGGGCCGTGACCATGAAGATGATCAACAGCACCAACATCACGTCGATGTATGGCACCACATTGATTTCGTTCATGGCTCGCCGTGACCTGCGGCCGAGTTCTGCTCGCATGACGCTCCCCTTAGTGCTGGCGCTGAAGAATGTTCAAAAACTCTTCGACGAAGGACTCAAACTGCGTGGACAGGCGATCGATGTCATTGGCATATCGGTTGTAAGCCACCACAGCGGGAATGGCTGCGAACAAACCGATGGCTGTAGCCACCAGAGCCTCGGCAATGCCTGGTGCTACTGTGGCCAGCGTGGCCTGTTGCACATTGGCCAGACCTCGGAATGCATGCATGATGCCCCACACCGTGCCAAACAAGCCGATGTAGGGGCTAACCGACCCAGCAGAGGCCAAAAAAGGCAGGTTGCGTTCCAGAAGGTCGTTTTCTCGCTGAAAGGCGGCTTTCATGGCGCGGCGTGATCCATCGATAATGAGCGAGTAATCAGTCAGCCCTTTTTTGTCGCGAGCCCGCAAAAATTCGCTCATGCCTGCTTCAAAAATGCGCTCAAGTGGGCCGGCTTCCATGCGGCGGCTGCTGGCGCGCTGGAATAGGGTGTTCAAGTCGCCCCCGGACCAAAACTCTTCCTCAAACTTGTCAGACAGCCGCTTGGCGCGCTTGAGCACCACCCACTTTTTGAAAATGGTCGCCCAAGAGATGAGGGAAATCATCACCAGGATGAGCATCACCAATTGCACCACCAGGCTGGCCTGTGCAATCAGCGAGGCAAATGACATATCGGTCGAGATATCCATGCAAATAATCCGCTATGTAGGAAAAGAAGTTCGAAATGTGTAACGCTTTACTGAATCAATTGGTTGAGTTCGGCGTAAACCTGGGGTGGAATTGGGGCAGGTTTCAGGGTTTGCGTATTTACACAGCCCACTCGGGTTGTGCCCTCGCATATGGTTTCCCCCTGGCGGCTGACCACCTGCCTGAAGACCGCGGAAACCCGCTTGAGTTCAATTAATTCGACTGAAACTTCAAGAACATCCTCAAGTTTAGCAGAGCGGCGGTAATTCAATTGCGTGCTGCTGACAACAAAAACCAAATGATGCTCGCTCATGAGGCTTTTCATGCCAATGCTGCGTTGCAGGAACCATTCGCTGCGGGCGCGCTCCATGAACTTGAGGTAGTTGCCGTAATACACCACGCCTGCGGCGTCGGTGTCTTCGAAGTACACGCGCAAAGAGAACTGAAATGTCATGTTTGGGCAGATTTGAGTCGGTAGTATGCCGATGCCATTGTAAGGCCCTCTGCATGTATCATGAGGTGTTCGGGCCTTTTTGCCCGCAGCCGCATTCATTCGCCCTATCGGCATACCCAACAATATTGAACAACTACAAGCGGAGACCACTGAGATGGCAAGATACATTCCCGTACTGGACGCATCGTGGCTATATGTCGAGTCCAAAGAAGCACCCATGCACGTGGGCAGCATGGCCATTTTCACCGTGGAAGGTGAAACGGTTCAGCAGGCCATTGCGCGCATTGTGAGTTTGCTGCGCAATTCCACGGAGTTCTCTCCCCCGTTTAACTATCGTTTGTCCAACCCCCGCTTGATGACGCTTTGGCCCAAGTGGATTGAAGTGGACAAAGTCGACCTGGATTATCACTTCCGCCACAGCGCCTTGCCTGCCCCGGGTGGGGAGCGCGAGCTGGGTACGCTGATTTCCCGCTTGCACTCGCATCCGCTGGATTTCCGCAAACCGCTGTGGGAAATGCATTTGATTGAAGGCCTGTATGGCAACCGCTTCGCGCTGTACACCAAAATGCACCATTCGCTGATGGACGGTGTGGGCGCCATGCGCCTGATGGAACGCATTTTCGGTAAAAGTGCCAAAGAAAGCCTGGCCTTGCCAGCGCCCTGGAGCGTGGGCACAGTGCGCAAAAAGAAAAAAGTGGATCCACAGTCCCATTTCACCGATCAGGCACGTGTGGCTTGGGAGGCCGCCAAGCTCAGCGGTCAATCGCTGCCCGCAGCGGGCAAAGCGCTGGTGAACCTCATGAAAGAGGCTGTAAAACCCACTGACCCCGCGCTGGCCACGCCTTTTTCGGGGCCCAAGTCGATTGTGAACGGGCGGGTGGGTGGCGCGCGTCGCCTGGCCACCCAAACCTATCCGTTGGAGCGCATTCGCAAGGTGGCCGAAGCCGCCGAGGTGAGCGTGAACGACATTTTTCTGGCCATTTGCTCCAGTTCGCTGCGTCGCTACCTGCTGGAGCGCGGCGCTCTGCCAGACGAGCCACTCACTGCAGGCTTGCCCGTGTCTGTTCGCCCAGCCGATGACCTGGACGGTGGCAATGCCATCAGTTTTATTTTGGCGAACCTGAACACCACCGAGGCGGATCCCTTGGAGCGTTTGCGCCAAATTCGCCGTTCTACGCAAATGGCCAAAACCAATCTGCAGGCCATGCCCAAAGAGGCCATCAACAACTACACCATCATGCTGATGGCCCCGATGATGTTGCAATTGGTCACCGGCCTGGGCGGGTTGACCCGACCCATTTTTAATACGGTGATCTCGAATGTGCCCGGCCCATCGCAAGATTTGTATTTCTCGGGCTGCCGCTTGGAGCAGTTCTACCCAATTTCCCTGATTCCTCACGGGCAGGCGTTGAACATCACGGTGGTGAGTTACGCCGGGCAGTTCAACGTGGCTTTTACTGGCGATCACGATGCCTTGCCTTCCATGCAGCGACTGTCGGTTTACACCGGCGAGGCACTGGAAGAACTGGAGCGATTGCTGGGCGTGGAATGGAAGCCGGCTGCAGCCAAAGTCGCCAGCAATGGTGCGGCAGTGGTGGCCAAAGCGGCTGCCAACAAAGAGCCCAAGGCTGTGCGCAGATCCACAGCGGCTTCACGGGCTGATGGTGCCAAAACCCGAAAGGCCAACGGCCGCGCCGCCTCCGCCAAAGCGGGTGCGGGCAAAACCGCGGAAGACTAAAGCAGGTCGCCTTGGGCGGGGTTGTTGGCCCCGCTCAGGTTGGCTGGCGCAGCCAAACCAAAGTGGGC
>NZ_CAXQZX010000099.1:0-4086 GCF_964228395.1 Limnobacter sp. | reverse complement strand
ACGGCCGGCGCAACAAGCCGGATGGACCTGCTTGCTTCAGGGAGCAAACGCATGCGAAGCCTACACCAACACTTGCCCACGCCACGCAGCCAGGGCTTGTGCTGCCCGCCGCTTCACCACATCCACCACGTCGGTTTCGTCCTCCAGCCCCGCCGTCAACCAAGTGCCTCCCACGGCCTGTACAGCTGGAATGGCGCGCCACTCGGCGATGTTTTGCAGGCTGACGCCACCTGTGGGCACCAGCTTGGCGACGGGCAGTGGCGCCGCAATACCCGCCAAGGCTTTGGGGCCACCTGCGGCCATGGCAGGGAAAAACTTCAGCAATTCAAACCCCAATTCAAGTGCGCGCATCATTTCGGAGGCGGTGGCCACGCCGGGCACCCAACGGTAACGCTTGCTCTTGGCATGGGCCGCAAGGGTTTCTGTGAGGCCGGGCGATATGAACACGCTGGCACCCGCGTCTGCGGCTTGTTCAAACTGGTCGGGAGTGAGCACGGTGCCCGCAGACACCCGCATGCTGGGGAATTGGCGGGCAATGTCCCGAATGGCGGGTATTGCAGCGGGGGTACGCAAGGTGATTTCAATCTGTTCAATTCCACCCTGCAGCAGCCCTTCTGCAATCGCCAGGGCCTGCGCTGGGTTGTTTACAACGACCACAGGCAGCACGCCCTGGCTTAACCAAGGGTGGGTGCTTTCGCCTGTTGTGTGTGGGGGGGTGAGTGGAGGGCTCATGCTGAATGTCCTTCATCCTTCGTATTGAGGCGGGTCGGGGGGAACAGGTTGCTCGCGCCTTCTTCGGCGGTGCTCACGGTGTTGCGCCACATGTGGAAATACCCCCGCCCCAGGTTTTGAACTTGCTCGGGCGCTGGGGTGGGATGTCGATTGCTCAGGTCTGCATTGGTGCTTATCTGCCCGGTGTTGGCATCCACGGTGACGATGTCGCCGTCGCGCAATAAGCCGATGGGCCCCTGCATATTGGCTTCTGGGCACACATGGATGGCCGCGAGCACCTTGCCCGAAGCGCCACTCATTCGACCGTCGGTGAGCAGGGCGACCGGAAAGCCCTGGTCTTGCAGCACACCCAGCACTGGGGTCAGCTTGTGAAGCTCGGGCATGCCGTTGGCGCGCGGCCCTTGGTGCACCAGCACCACCACCACGGCATGTGTCAATTCTCCGTTGTTAAAGGCATCGATGACTTGTTGCTGATCGGTGAACACCCGGCAGGGTGCCTGCACCCGTCGATGTTCAGCCTTGACAGCAGATACTTTGCACACCCCTCGCCCAAGGTTGCCCTGCATGAGGCGAATGCCCCCATCGGGCTGAAAGGGGTCGTGGTGTGGGCGCAGCACCTCTGGGTTGCGGGAGGCCGTGGGTGCGCGCACCGAAAAAGTTTCGCGACTGGGAAGCACCTCGCCCACGGTGTTTTCAAGTGGCTTGCCCCAAAGGGTGAGGGCACCGCCGTCGATATAGCCGCCGTCGATCAGGGTGCTCAACAAACTGGCTGTGCCCCCTGCGGCGTGGAAGGCGTTCACGTCTTCGCTACCGTTGGGGTACACGCGGGTCAACAAAGGCACCACGCTGGAGATGGTTTCCATGTCGTTCCAGTCGATGAGGTAGCCCGCAGCGCGCGCCACCGCCACCCAGTGAATGGTGTGGTTGGTGGACCCGCCCGAGGCCATCAGCCCCACCAAGGCATTCATCAACGTTTGGGCGTTCACCAGGCGACCCAGCTGAAGGGCAGGGTTGCGGGTGGCGCTCTCCAGGGCCCGAACGCTGTCGGCAATGAGGGCCTGGCGTTGTGGGCTGCCGGGCAGTTCAAAGGCCCCGCCGGGGAATTGCAGGCCCATGAAGTCGAGCATGAGTTGATTGGAGTTGGCCGTGCCATAAAAGGTGCAGGTGCCCGGGCTGTGGTAGGCCTTTTCTTCCGAAGCCAGCAGGTCTTCACGGCTGGCCTGCCCCTGGGCTGCGAGCTGGCGCACCTTGGCTTTGTCTTGGTTCGACAGCCCGGTTTCCATGGGACCGGCTGGAATAAACACGCAGGGCAGTTGCCCAAAGCCCAGTGCGCCTATCAACAGGCCGGGCGCAATTTTGTCGCACACCCCCAGCAAGATGGCGCCGTCAAACACGTTGTGGGACAAGCCCACGCAGGCGGACAGGGCGATCACATCCCGGGAAAACAGAGACAACTCCATGCCTTCGCGCCCTTGGGTAATGCCGTCGCACATGGCAGGTGTGCCGCCGGCCACTTGGGTGGTGGCGCCCAGCGCCCTGGCGTGCCGGGCAATGATGCCCGGATAAGTTTCAAAAGGCTGGTGAGCCGACAACATGTCGTTGTAGGCGGTCACAATGCCCAGGTGTGGCGCTTTGTGCAGGGCGATGGTTTTTTTTGTGTTCGCGGGGAACACCGCGGTGGTGTGCGCCAGGTTGGCACAGCCCACGGTGGTGCGGTTTTGTGGACCCTGTGGCAAGCTGTCAAGGTAAGCTTGCCGAGTGTGGGTCGAGCGTTTTTCGATTCGGTCTCGCAGGGCTTGCAGCGTGGGGTGAAGGGGTGGAGCCATGGGGTGTCCTGAGGATGCTGGTTTGAATTGCCTTACCACTGGGTTTGTAACATAATTACAAAAATTACTCAAATTGTGTAATCTAATTTCTTGCCCATCTGGTGCAAGGCTTGCCATGGAGCTTTCATGTTGAACCACGCCGGCGCCCACAGTGGCGATCAATCCCCAACCCCAGTGGAGGCTTTCACGTTTGTGCTGCACGGCGCGGGTGGGGATTTGGCCAAGCGAAAAATTATTCCAGCCTTGGCGCATTTGGCCAAATCGGGCTACTTTGCGCCACACTCCCGCGTCGTATTCGTTCAACGCGAACCCCAAAGCCCTGAGCAGGCCTTGGCCGGTGTGGATGAGTTTTTGAAAAAGGCTGGCGACGAAGCTGCACGCCAAAGCTTGCCTGCGCTGGTGCCTTTTCTAAGAACATGCCAACTCACCTTGGGTGAGGCCGGCGCTGCAGTGGCCTTAAAACAGGCAGTGGCCGGTGGGCCTGAACCCGTGGTGCATTACGCTGCCCTGCCCTCGTCACGTTTTATGCATCTGATTGATTGCCTGGAGGAGGTGCGCGACCCCAACCGATTGCGCCTGGTGCTGGAAAAACCGCTGGGCTTTGACGCACGCGAATCTGCACAAATTGAAGAGGCCGTGGCCCGCAAACTGGATGAATCGCAGGTGTACCGCATTGACCACTACTTGGGTAAACAGGCCGTGCAAAACATGCTGGCCTTGCGTTTGGGCAATCGCATTTTTGAGCCGCTGCTGACACGCGAGCATGTGGCACACGTGCAAATCACGGTGGCTGAAGACCTTGGCGTGGAGGACCGCGCTGGATTTTATGAGCACGCCGGGGCTTTGCGCGACATGGTTCAGAGCCATATCTTGCAGTTGTTGGCCATTGTGGCCATGGAGCCGCCAGTGTCCTTGGAGGCCAATTCCCTGCGTGACGAAAAACTGAAGGTGTTGCGCTCGCTGAAGGTACCGCAGGTGACGGGTGTCCCGGAAATTGTGGTGGGCCAGTACGGCGAGGGCTATGTTAAAGGCCAGCCCGTGCCCCGTTATCGGGATGAAAAAGGGGTGGATGCGCATTCCATCACCGAGACTTATGTGTCGTTTCGCACTGAAGTACAAACGTGGCGTTGGGCAGGTGTGCCGTTCCTGGTGCGTACAGGCAAACGCATGCCCAAACGTTTTGCGGAAATCGTGATTCAGTTTCGCGATGTGCCCAAGCCTTTGTTTGAGCCGGTGGGTGGCTTATGGACGGGCAACCAGCTGGTGATTCACTTGCAACCGGAAGACAAACTGGAGTTGAAGTTGTTGGCCAAAACCCCAGGTGAGCGCGAGCGGCTTAAACCCGTGTCGCTGGACTTGGATTTTTTCAACACCTGGCGCATCCCTGTGCGGGATGCCTATGAGCGATTGATTACCGATATTTTACGGGGCCGCTTGGGGCTGTTTTTGCGCCGTGACGAGGTGCAAACCCAGTGGCAGTTTGTGGACCGCATACTCAATGACCTGCGCAACCACAGCATGGTGCCTG
>NZ_CAXQZX010000098.1:0-111094 GCF_964228395.1 Limnobacter sp. | reverse complement strand
GGTGTGCACACCCCAATAAGCATCGGCGGGGATCTTCTTTTCGCCAAGAAGATCTTTTTCAACGCGATACTCTGCTGTGGCTTTGACCATGACCGTCCTCTAGGGATTTTGAATGTCGGCCATGCTAATACCAAGGCTGGCCAACACTCCAATTCATAATGAGCATTAAACCATGCAAACCTTGCATATCCAAACAAACCCTATTAGGGGTTATACCAAGAGGATGAGGTCAACTGGCTACATTCGAAGGCTGCCCTGCGCGATCAATCGGGCCAATAATGCCAAACCAGGTCGGCCTGATCGGGGCCAACCAAAGCATCGCGCCCACGTTGCGCCCTGCGATACATGCGAACCTCCATCTCGGTGAAATAAGGCCCTGGCACCTGGCGCAGCACGGACTCATCTCCCACCGCACTCTCTGGCAACCAAGCCACGCCCATGCCCGCCTCGCACATGGATTTCAGGCTTTCAGACATGTCGGTTTCGTACACCGTTTTTTTGAGGAAAGCCGGGCCACCCTCCAGCGCAATATCGGTCATTTTGGACAAATAGGCATGTTTGGAATACGACAAGAGCGGCACCGGCAATGGCGCCAGTGGATCGAGCTGGAAAATTGTCTGGCCGTGCTCACCGGCCAAGGCGAAGGGCGCAAAGCGCTCTAACCCCAGGGTGCGAACCTCAAAGCGGGAGGGATCCAGCTCGATGGGCTCGCGGCTGTGGTGGTAACAAATCAGGAAATCACAGGCGCCATCGGTGAAATGCAGCACGGCATCGTGCACATTGCTGGCGGTGAGCTGAAAACTCAGTTCATTGACCCGCCCCTCCAGCCGGGTCCGCACCTGGCTTAACCAGTTGGGCATTTTGCTGCAAGCCAGGGTGTGAGGCACCACCAGACGAACGGGCTGTTTGCTCTGCATGCTGCCGCCACGCACAATGGTGCGGGCCTGGCGTATTTGCCCCAACATGGTGATGGCTTGTTCGTAAAACACTTCGCCCTGTGGGCTCAAGCGGGTTGGGTAGCTGCCGCGGTCGATCAGTTCGCAGCCCAACCAAGCTTCCAAGGCTTGGATTCGCCTGGAAAATGCTGGCTGGGTGACAAATCTTAAACTGGCTGCCTTGGAAAAATTTTTGGTTTGAGCCAGGGTAATAAAATCTTCAAGCCATTTGGTTTCCATGGTTGGACGCACCGGGTTGAGAATGCTGTTGAATTGTCCACATTCGGGCGTATTCCCCTTGCTTGTCAAGTAGTGACTCATGCGTGCCTGCCTCGACCACCTCACCCTGATTAATCACCAGGATTTGATCGGCATGCACCACCGTGCTGAGTCGGTGGGCAATGATGAGCGTGGTGCGATTTTTGGACAACTCCCGCAGCTCGGCCTGAATGGCCCGTTCAGATCGTGAGTCCAGGGCCGATGTGGCCTCATCGAAAATCAGGATGGCGGGGTTTTTCAAGATGGTTCGGGCGATGGCCACGCGCTGCTTTTCACCGCCAGACAACTTGAGCCCTCGCTCGCCCACCGCCGTGTTGTATCCATCGGGTTGGGCCACGATAAAGTCATGAATATGGGCCGCCTTGGCTGCACGTTCAATGTCGGCCTGGCTGGCGTCGGGCCGCCCGTAGGCAATGTTGTATGCGATGGTGTCATTGAACAACACCGTGTCTTGGGGCACGATGCCGATACTTCTGCGCAGCGAAATTTGCGACACATCCCGAATGTCTTGACCGTCGATCAGGATGCTGCCGCTGCTCACCTCATAGAAGCGGTACAACAAGCGTGACAAGGTGGACTTGCCGGCGCCACTGTGCCCAACCACCGCCACGGTGTGGCCTGCTGGCACGCTGAAGCTCATGTTTTTTAACACGGGGCGGCGTTCATCGTAAGAGAAACCAACCTGACGAAACTCAATGGCGCCGCCCCGTATTTTTAAATCGGGGGCGTTGGGTTTGTCTTGCACCTCCTGGTTTTCGTCGAGCAGACCAAACATGCGTTCAATGTCGGCCAGGCTTTGTTTGATTTCTCGGTAAATCACCCCCAAAAAGTTCAAGGGAATGTACAGCTGGATCATGAACGCATTTACAAGCACCAGATCGCCCAGGGTCATGCTGCCATCCAGCACACCCGCCGTGGCGCGCCACAATACAGCGGTAACAGCCAGGGCAATGATCGCGCTTTGCCCAGTGTTCAGCAGGGTGAGTGATTTTTGCGACCGAATGGCGGCCTCCTGCCAGGCCACCATGCTTTTGTTGTAGCGGGCAGACTCAAAGGCCTCATTGCCAAAGTACTTGACTGTTTCGTAGTTGATCAGCGAATCCACGGCTCGCACATTGGCCTTGGAATCCAGATCGTTCATGGTGCGGCGAAAATGCAAGCGCCACTCGGTGATACGCACGGTGAAATAAATGTACAGCGTGAGTGCCACTGCGGTGATGGCCGAAAACCAGATGTCGTAATTCAAGAACAGGTAGCCCACCACCAAGGTGATTTCAATCAAAGTGGGCAGAATGCTGTACAGGGTGTAACTCACCAAGCTGGAAATGGCGCGAGACCCGCGCTCAATGTCGCGGGTTACCCCACCCGTTTGCCGATTGAGGTGAAAGCGCAAAGACAAGGCGTGCAGGTAATCAAACACTTGAATGGCGATGGCACGCACGGCATTTTGGGTGACCCGGGCAAACAGAAATTCCCTCAGCTCAGTGAACACCGTGGTGGATAACCGCAACAAGCCATAGGCGACCAGCAGGGCCACTGGCATGGACGCAGCCGCAAGCAGTGCGTTCGATGTGAGCAGCGGCGTGAGTTCGTCGATAAGCTCTTTGAGCAAGAGGGGCACACCCACGTTGGCCACCTTGGCCAACACCAGGCATGCCATGGCAAACACCACGCGCCACTTGTAACGCCACAGGTAAGGCAACAGTTGTTGAACCGTGCCCCAGTCACTTCGTTTTCGGGGTCTTGGAGGGGCGGCCTCCACCGCGGCAGTTCGGCGCATGCGATACTTCTTTCACAACACAATGATGGTGGATGCTACCACCAGCCCCCGGCTTATAAAAATGGAGACGATTCAATATGGCCATTCAAAACCAAGTGATTGTAATCACCGGCGCCTCAGAGGGCATTGGCGCCGCCCTTGCCATTGCCTTGGCCCCTGGCAACCAACTGGTGCTGGCTGCCCGGCGAATTGAAAAACTTCAGGATGTGGCGGCTCAGGTCAAAGCCGCTGGCGGGCAGGCCCACTGCGTGGCGTGTGATGTCACAGTGCAGGCCCAATGCGAGACCCTGGTCGACGAAGCGCTGCAAACCTTTGGACGCATTGACAGCGTGGTGAACAATGCGGGCGTGTCCATGCACGCTTGGTTTGAAGACATTACTGACCTGAGTACCTTTGAACAGCTGTTCCGCGTCAATGTCATGAGCATGGTGTGGATTACACACAAAGCGCTGCCGCACCTTAAAAAAACCCGTGGTTTGATTGTGGGTGTGTCCAGCCTGGCCGGCAAAACGGGCGTGCCTGCACGCACCACCTACTGCACCAGCAAATTTGCCATGAGCGGCTTTATGGAAGCCCTGCGCATTGAGCTCATGGGCACGGGAGTGGACGTGTGCGCCATCTTCCCCGGCGTGGTGGATACCGACATTCGCCGCAACGGCTTGAATGCGAAAGGCCAGCGTGCAGGCGTGTCGGGGCTGCGGGAAAAAGGTGCCATGACCGTTGAGCAATGCGTGGCCGAAATGGTAGACGCCATGGACAAGCGCAAGCGCGAGTGGGTGATGACCGGCAAAGGTCGCTTGGGCCTAAAGCTTAAGCCTTTTGTTCCCGGAGTGATCGACAAAATGGCCCGCGATGCTTTGGACGAGGAGCACGGTGGCCCCCAACACTGAGAGAACCCGTGGGCTAGGCAGCAAACAGCGCGACGGCCTGGGTCACCAGGCCAACAGCCAACAACACAACCACCACGCCAAGCACGGTGAGCGCTTTGCGATTGGCTTCCACCTGCTTAACCAATTGAGCATTTTGAGCCGCCAGGTCCTTAATGACCTGCGTGGACTGCACTAGCTCTTCTTGCACATCAGCAAGGGCTTGCTCTGACCGAACGAGCCGCTCGGTCAGCGCTTCCATTTCGCTTTGCTCATCCAACACCACCAATTCGTCGGTGGCCTCTGCATCAGTGACTGGAGTTTTTTTGGACACGGTGTTCCAAAGTTTCACAGCCCCCTCGGCCACTTTGGGCGCGTTTTTAATTACCTCGGTCCAAGGCACCATTTGCAAAACCGTGACCCAGCCTGCTGCCATTGTGCAACTCCTGCAATTTGATCTTGCCCGAAGGTTAACCGAATGCCCCTTGGGGTGCCAGAGCATTGCACTCTAAAATGCGTACTCTAGGCCGCTGACGTACAATTGAGCACATTCCAACAACCTACAAACCACCTGCCATGACCAACACAAGCACCAAGCTGCTGCTGCCCGTTGACCGCGAGCCCACCATCCGCGTGATTCCCATGCCCAAAGACTCCAACGCTGCCGGCGATGTGTTTGGCGGCTGGATCATGGCGCAAGTGGATTTGGCCGGCTCCGTGCCTGCCGCAGCGCATGCCAAAGGCCGCATCGTGACGGTGGCCGTCAATGAATTTATTTTCAAGGAGCCTGTGTTTGTGGGCGACCTGTGCAGCTTCTATGCCGAGGTGGTGAAGGTGGGCCGCACGTCCATGCAAGTGTATGTGGAAGTGTTTGCGCAACGCCGCCTGCAACCTGATGCAGTGGCCAAAGTGACCGAGGCCTACATCACTTATGTGGCCGTGGACGAAAACCGCAACCCCCGGCCCGTCGACCCTTTGAAGTAAAGCTGCCTCGCTTTAAAAGTGGGACAGGTCTTGTTGGTGCATCTCGAAGGCAAATTCAACCTCGTTGACATGCTGCCAACTGCTCTGGCCTTTGGCCTGTTTGCGTGACAACTCAATGCGGTAGTCGTAGCGGTCGGGCCTGTACAAGCCTTTAAGCACCTGCACGGGTCGGCCGTTTTCGTCGTAGGCCACCCGCGAGATGGCCAGCAAGGGTGCCCCCACGGGCACGCCCAGAGCATAGGCCACGGATGCATCGGCCAAGCGGGCTGAAATGGTTTGGCGCGCCTTGGCCACCTTGACCCCGGCCTCTTCAAGCAAGACCAGGATGGGAAATTCGCGCAGGCGGCGTCTGCAAATGCGGCCAGACAAATCCTGAGGAATAAAACTGGTGAGGTGAGCCACCGGCTGACCATTCAGTTGGCGAATTCGAATCAGCTTTTCAACAATCGCATCGCTGGGCAAATGCAGCAAGGTGGCAATGTCGGCCGGGGGAATGATGCGCTTGGAGGTGATGAGTTGAAGATCGGAGGAATCTCCGCTGGCTTGCAGCCGCATGGCCGATGCACTGAGCAATTGGCTGTGCCCCACCGAACCACTTCGCGATTCGGGACGGGGTTTGACAAAGGTGCCCTTGCCTCGCCCACGGGCCACCAAGCCCTCTTTGACCAGATCTTGCAAGGCCCTTCGCATGGTGACGCGCGACACATTGAATTGCTCTGCCAGAACGAGCTCGCCCGGCAGGGGTTTGGCATCGTAATGACCTTCAATGATCTTTTCGCGAAGGATTAAATAGATTTGGTGGTACAGCGGCACAACCTGATTGGGGTCGAGCTTGTTGTCTGCGCTTGCAGCCTCGCCAGGGGCTGCAGGGGGGAATTCGGTGTCCATGTGTGGTCCAGTGCTGCAGGTGCTACTGGCCTTGATAATACAACACAATGCAAGACAAACAACAAAAAACCGGTGACGAGGCACCGGTTTTTTGCTGGGGCAACGCATCCCGCCCTCTTTCAAGGCAACGTGCTTACTCCTCGTGGAAGGCCTCTTCACGCTTTTTGCGCACCGCGGGGCTGAGCACCACGATGAGAGCCAACACGGCGATGGCCAGCATGACCGCACTGATGGGCCGGGTGACCAGCACTGAATAATCGCCGCGCGACAGCAACAGGGCGCGGCGTAGATACTCTTCCATCATAGGCCCAAGAATAAAGCCCAACAACAAAGGCGCAGGCTCGCACTTCAGTTTGGCAAACACATAACCCAACACGCCAAAACCAGCCAACAGGTACAAATCGAAAATTTTGTTGCCGAGGCTAAACACACCAATGCAACAGAACACCATGATGGCTGGGTACAGGAAATGGTAGGGCACCGAGATCATTTTTACCCACATGCCAATCAGAGGCAGGTTAAGAATGACCAGAAACAGGTTGCCAATCCACATGGACACAATCAGCCCCCAGAACAGGGCGGGCTGCTCGGCCATGACCGATGGACCGGGTGTGATGCCTTGAATGATCATGGCGCCAATCATGAGCGCCATCACCGGATTGGATGGAATACCCAGGGTGAGCAGTGGAATAAAAGATGTTTGGGCACCCGCATTGTTGGCGGATTCCGGCCCAGCCACGCCTTCAATGGCACCTTTGCCAAACTCCTCGGGAGTTTTTGAGATTTTTTTCTCGATGGAGTAAGAGGCAAACGAAGCCAGCATAGCTCCACCACCGGGCAAAATGCCCAACAAGGAACCCAAGCCCGTACCACGCACAATGGGCCAGGCCATGCGTTTGAAGTCTTCTTTGTTGGGCCAGAGGCCCTTGACTTTGCTCACCATGGCCGAGCGCATGTGCTCTTCTTCCAGGTTTTTGATGATTTCGCCCAAGCCAAACATGCCCATCGCCAAAATCACAAAGTTGATGCCCTCCGCCATGTACGGGGAATCGAAGGTGTAGCGCTCCAATCCTGAATTGACGTCGGTACCCGCCAGACCCAGCAAAAGACCGAGAACAATCATGCCCAAGGCTTGAAGCAGGGAGCCGCTGGCCAACACCACAGAAGCCACCAAACCCAGCACCATGAGCGAGAAGTATTCAGCAGCGCCAAATTGCAGGGCGATGTCGGCCAATGGCGGAGCAAACAGCACCAACAACACAGTCGCAAACGTGCCTGCCACGAAAGAACCAATGGCTGCTGTGGCCAAAGCCTTGCCTGCCCGCCCTTGGCGTGCCATTTGATAGCCATCCAGGGCAGTGACCACCGAGGACGACTCCCCGGGCAAATTGACCAAAATGGCTGTGGTTGAGCCACCGTACTGTGCGCCGTAATAAATACCTGCGAGCATGATGAGCGAGGACACTGGCGGCAAACCAAAGGTGATAGGCAGCAGCATGGCAATGGTGGCTGTGGGCCCAAGCCCTGGCAACACTCCGATTGCGGTGCCTAAAAAGACGCCGATCAGGCAGAACATCAAATTTTGTAGGGTGAAGGCCGTTTCAAGCCCCAAACCCAAATTACCGAGTAATTCCATGATTACATTCCCAGCCAAGGCCCAAAGATGGGTAGAGGCACACCCAAGCCCTTAACAAACACAAGGCTGCAAAATAAAGCGGCCCCACCGGCGATTAATGCAGCTTGTTTCCAATTAAAAAAGCTACTTGCCACAGCCGAAACCATGAATACGGCAGCCACCGCCACGGCCATGCCAGCACCTTCTGCAAGCAGAGCAAAAACCAATACAGACAATGCGATGTACAAAGATTTGCCAAAGGCAAAGCCAACCACGGGCTCACCTTCAACAAGGAAAGAACGAACCAAAGAAATGGCCCCGATGGCCATGAGCAACACACTCAATACTTTGGGAAAATAACCTGGACCCATGCTGACAGCACTGCCCATTTCATAATCAATGGCGATGTAAAAGGCTGCTGCGCCTGCGATCAAGTACAGCAGCCCCGCCCAAAAGTCCCTTAAATCTTTTGGCATTTTTTTCTCGATGAAAGTTTAGTCGGCGTACTGTCCAGCCTTTTCAATCACCGGCTTCCAGCGGGCAATCTCGGAATCCAGGTGCTTGCGCAGGGCGTCAGATGTTGCACGATCAGCCGACACGGGCTCAGTGCCCAACTCAGCAAAACGGGCCACCACATTGGGGTCTTTCAGTGCCACTTGCAAAGACTTGGTGAGGCGATCGATGATAGGCTTGGGTGTGCCTTTGGGGGCATACAGGCCGTGCCACACAGCCACTTCGAAGCCGGGCAAACCAGACTTGTCGAGTGTGGGCAGGTCAGACAAAGACTTCACCGGTGTTTTGGTGGTGACAGCGTAGGCCTTGATTTTACCGGCCTTGATCTGGCTGGTGGTGTTGGTGGTTTGGTCGCACATGAGGTCCACCTGGCCGCCCAAAAGGTCGTTCATGGCCGGGCCGGTGCCCTTGTAGGGCACCGTGGTAAGGTCGGTCCCCAAAGCTTGCTGGAACAACATGCCGCACAGGTGAGAGGCAGAACCGATGCCTGCGTTGGCGTAGGTCACTTTGTCTTTGTTGGCTTTCACGTAAGAAATCAACTCAGCCATGTTGGCGGCGGGGAAGTTGGAACGGGCCACGATGGTCATGGGCACGTCGGTGACCAGGCCAATGGTTTCGAAGTCGGTGGAAGCGTTGTAGGACAACTTGCGGTACAAAGAGGGCGCTGTGGACTGGCCAATGTGGTGCAGGAAAATGTTGTAACCATCGGCAGGCGAGCGAGCGGCCTTGGCAGCGGCCAGGGTACCACCAGCGCCACCCAGGTTTTCGACGATCACCTGCTGACCCAGGTCTTTGGACATGGATTGGGCAATCAGGCGACCCACCGTGTCGGTGGGGCCGCCTGCTGCAAACGGAATCAGCATGGTGATGGTTTTGCTGGGATAGGCATCGTTGGCCTGCGCTGCACCAACCAGGCCGAGCAGGGCCACGGCGATGATGGACTTGATGGATTTTTTCACTGGGAAACCTCCTTTGATTGAACTGCACTGAATGTGTTTTTTCTGTGCGATGACACAGGTTGCAGCAGTATCAAAAGTGGCCAAGAAAGCGGCAATTGTGGTTATCCATATTGTGGAAAGCCGCTGTTGAAGCGGTTTGGCGGCAATCCGAAGCGGCCCGGGAAACCCAAAGTGCGGGCAAAACAGTTGAACCAGACAAACATCGTTTATTCAATGAACAAACACTGAAGACCAAACGACAAAAGATCGCTATTTTTTAAAAAATTGCTGCGGTTTGATTCTTAATATGAATCAAAAAATGTAAAGATGTTTAACAAAATAACGAGAGAGGTAACTCAGGGGGTGCACAAAAAAGCCGGGCACCGATGGCCCGGCCTGCAGACAAATGTGGAAACTACTTAGTCGACAACATCCAGAGAATTACATTTCGGTCACTTGGGCGTCACTTTTAACACTCGCCCATCGGGGTTGTCGGTGAGCAGGTAAACCGCGCCGTCTGGTCCAACCCGTACATCGCGGATGCGTTCACCGACCTCTTTGAACAACACCTCTTTTTCAATGCCCTTGTTACCGGTCACCGTGACTCGGCTAACCTGCATGGCACGCAAGGCCCCCACCAATACATCGCCTCGCCAGGCAGGGAACAGGTCTCCTTGATACACAGCCATGCCTGACGGGGCAATGGACGGTACCCAGTAAATCGCGGGTTGTTCGGTGCCTTCAAATGTTTTGAAGGGCGAAATTTGCGCGCCGCTGTAATCGATGCCATAGGTGGCCTTGGGCCAGCCGTAGTTTTTACCTGGCTCGATGACATTGATTTCGTCTCCACCGCGCGGGCCATGTTCATGGGCCAACAAGCGCTTGCCGACCGGGTCGTATACCAAGCCTTGAACATTGCGGTGGCCCAGGGAGTAAATTTCAGGCTTTGCGCCAGCTTGTTTGGCAAAGGGATTGTTGGCTGGCACAGTGCCGTCGGCATTGATGCGCACAATTTTGCCCAAGTGGTTGCCCAGGTTTTGGGCCTCTTCCCGATAATCATAGCCATCACCGAGGGTGATGATGAGGGTGTTGTCGGGCAGCCAATCCATGCGGCCACCGTAATGGGCGTTGCCAGACTTTGCCCCCTGGGAGCGGAAGATCTCTTTGACCTGCGTGAGTGTACCCTCGCCCAGAACAGCGCTGGAGACACACAGATGGTTGGCCGCCCGGGTGCCGCAGGCATAACTCAGAAAGATGCGCCTGGATTGGGTAAAGTCGGTGGCTGGCAACACATCGAACAAACCAGCCTGGCCGCCAAAATACACTTGAGGCACGCCTTGCACAGGTTGGGGGTTGAGCTTGCCATCGGCCTGGATAAGGCGCAGGCGGCCCGCCTTTTCGGTGACCAAGGCCCGACCGTCGGGCAAAAATGCCATGCCCCACGGGTTTTGCAAGTTATCTACGAATGTATTGACTTGGTATGCGGTTTTGCCTTGCGCTTGGGCGGGCTGAGCAGGCAACCATGCCGCCAGCGCGAACAGCGCGGCTGCCCCCAGTGCGCTTATAGATGAAGCGCCCTTGCTTGTTGCTGCCTTGGAGGTTGTTCGGGAAAACACATGCCCTGCAAACGCAGCGCCTGCAAGCATCAACAGGGTGCCACCCGCTCCACGGGTGGCGGCGATCAGGGTTGGCATTGGTGCAATCATGTCTACCACTAAAAATGTAACCCACAGGCCCACGGCGCCACCCACAGTGCATAAGGCAGTTCGGAATGCGGCGCCCACAAAACGGGTGATGAGCAGTGCAACGGCCTGTGACGCCACAAAACTGCCCCCGAAAATGACTGCATACACAGGCCCAAAGTTCCAGAGATCATGCAAAGTCACCTGCAAACGCGTATTCATGTCGATGGGCACACCCAAGACCGACAAGGCCTGCAAATTGATTTGGCTCTGCGCCAGGGTGCCCCACAGCACACCAATCAACAGCGCGGCAACAAATTTAAGCAACATGAATTACTCCGGAGAAAAAATACAGCAGAAGGCTGGTAGAGCGAGATTAAGCGGGCTTGCCCTGCCAAAAACTTTGGCCTGATTCACTTTGTTCAATCGGGCTAGTTGGATCAACTGGCTGTTCGAGGTACTGAGTCAACAACTGCTGGGCCAATTCAATGTGTTCGCTGTGGATCACGTAAACACAGACCATACCGGCGGGGGAAAGATCCCCCACCCCGCCTTGCAGGTAATGCCCACCCACGTGGACAGACAACTCGCAAGACCGCAACACGCCGGCCACAATGTGAGCCTCAATTAAATTATCAGCCTGAAAAACCAAGTGCATGGGGCACCTTTTGGCAGAGGGTCAACGCCCTACTATAAACCGCCAACACGGGCTTGCACATCCACTGCAGGCGCTTAGCCGTAAACAGCCACCACCTGGTAGCCCAGCGAAGCCAACTGACCGCCGGGAGTCCACAATTTGGCCGTCTGGTTCACATAGCCATCGGCGGCGCCCACGGTGTCCATGTCAATTTGGAACCACCCGTCTTCCAGGGCTTCTTGGGGCAGGGGCGGCAATTCCAGTGACCAGCTCACCGAGCTGGCCATCACAGGGCCCTTGAAGTAGCTTAAACAAGGCGTAGGCGGCCCATCGCTCAACATCACGATCAACACCTCGGGGCTGAGATTGGTGTCGGCACAGCGAATGTGAATACCGCTTTCCCAACTGCCATTGCCCATGTAAGGCAGGCTGCCCACAGCCCAGCGCATGTCGATGTGCTGCAAAAAGTTGGGGGTGATCTTTGGGATAAATGGCAAACGTTGAATGTCGTCTGCCGCTTTGGGCAGTTGCATGCGGGAAGGAGTTCGGCTGGTCAACTGGGTTTCGCGCGCGCTGCCAAACACACCCACCACCAGCCCAGCCAACACGTCTTGACTAAAAATTTCGCAATGCACTTGGCTTACGCTTTTGCCCTGGCGCAGCAAACGTGTACGAAACACGACTTCGCCCGGTGCGACCGGCCCCACGAAGTTGGTCTGCAAAGCGCGCAAGGGGATGTCCAGCCCCAAGGTGTCGCGCATGGCGACCACGGCCAATGCAGACAAAAAGCCACCAAACATGGTGCGCCCCTGCGCCCAGTCTTCAGTGGCGGTGAAGGTCACGGTGTCGCCATCCAAACGGCGGCCAGAAAGAATTGAGGACAAAGCGGTGGTCATACAAAGCCTTTGCGCGCGGTGCAAACCTGCACACTAAAAGAGAATACTTGCACCGAACTGAATCGGTGCCCCAAGGGTTGCGCCTTACTGGCGCTCGAATTGCTGAAAGTTGGGTGAGCGCTTTTCCGCAAATGCCGCAAAGGCTTCACGTGCTTGCGGCTGAGAAAGCATCGCAACAAACAAACCGCCTTCTTCGACCATTTTGCTGGCCACGACCGCCTTGTTGGCAGACTTCATCAAACGCTTGCTGGTGAGCAAACTGGGCAAAGGCAAGGCCAGTAGTTTTTCCACCTGGGCCTGCACGTGGGCCTCCAGTTTTTCAGGTTCCAACACGTCGCTGACGATGCCGCTGTCATAGGCTTTCAGTGCAGAAAACATATCGCCTAGCAGCAGTAGCTCGGCAGCCTTCTGGTAGCCCGCGAGCTGGGGCAATAGCAAGCTGCTGGCGGCCTCGGGGCACAGACCCAGCTTGGTAAATGGCATGGAGAACTTGGCTGTGTTGGAGGCATACACCAGATCGCAGTGTAAAAGCATGGTGGTGCCAATGCCCACAGCCACGCCCTGCACCTGCGCCACCACCGGTTTGGGGAAATTGCTCAACAAGCGCAAAAACCGAAACACAGGCGCATCAAGGTCTTTTGGGGGGGCATTTAAAAAATCGCCCAAATCATTGCCAGCCGAAAAGCAACCCTCGTGGCCTTTGATGAGCACCACCTTCACGGCGCTGCTGTGTGTGGCATCGCGAAAGGCATCGCCAATGGCCGTGTACATGGCATTGGTGAAAGAATTTTTGCGGTCGGGGCGGTTGATGGTGATGGTCATCAAGCCGTTGCTGATTTGAGTCTGAATATCCATGGCAATTTGGGAGATATTTGATTTCCCACCATATTACACAGACTTACCAACTAAGTGACCCAGTGGTAACAAAGATTGGTTCCCCTCTTCCTGAATTGAACAGTGAACCCCCCCCTAATCTGGTCATTGGTTTGGAGATGTGTTGGTTTAGCCTGCCGTGCAGGTGTGTCTAAGTCGCAGTATCGGTGGAACACTGTAAAGAAGCTATGTCGTTCGGTAGACGATGTGGAAAATGAAATGAAAATTTTTCGGCTGTCTGAATAAAAAAACAGCCTCTTGTCCAGAGGCTGTTTTTACATCTACAAAACCGACAGCAATTACACACGCTCAAAAATACCGGCTGCGCCCATGCCAGTGCCAATGCACATGGTCACCATGCCGTACTTCAGGTTGTGGCGACGCAGCGCATGCACCACCGTGGCAGCGCGGATGGCACCCGTGGCGCCCAGGGGGTGGCCCAAGGCAATGGCGCCGCCCATGGGGTTCACTTTGCTGGGGTCCATGTCCAGGTCTTTCATCACGGCCAGGGACTGTGCAGCAAACGCTTCGTTCAGCTCGAACCAGTCGATGTCGCTCTGCTTCAAACCAGCAGTTTTCAGAGCGGCAGGAATGGCTTCTTTGGGGCCAATGCCCATGATTTCTGGTGGCACGCCGCGCACTGCGAAGCCACGCCATTTGGCCAGCGGCACCAGGTTGAACTGCTTGACAGCGTCTTCGGAGGCCAAAATAAGCGCACCAGCGCCGTCGCTCATTTGTGAGCTGTTACCCGCGGTTACAGAGCCCTTGGCTGCGAACACAGGCTTGAGTTTGGCCAAGCCTTCTGCGGACGAATCTGCACGAGGGCCTTCGTCCAGGCTGACCTCTTTGCTGCCCGTTTTAATTTCGCCAGTGGCCAAATCGGGAGAAGCTTTCACCACCGTGAATGGGGTGATTTCGTCTTTGAACTCGCCTTTTTGTTGGGCTGCAATGGCTTTTTTGTGGCTGTTCAAAGCGAACTCGTCTTGAGCATCACGGCTGATGCCCCACTGCTGGGCCACCTTTTCAGCGGTCATGCCCATGCCGTAGGCGATGCCCAGGTTTTCGTCTTTGGCAAAAATGCTGTTGTTGAAGCTTGGTTTGTTGCCGCTCATGGGCACCATGCTCATGCTCTCTGCGCCTGCAGCAATCATCACTTCGGCTTCGCCGGTGGCAATCGCATTGGCAGCCATGCTCACCGCAGTGATGCCAGATGCACAGAAACGGTTGATGGTGACCCCACCCACGGTGTTGGGCAAACCAGCCAGCAAGACGGCAATGCGGGCCATGTTCATGCCCTGCTCGCCTTCGGGGAAAGCACAACCCACGATGGCGTCATTGATGGCGGCTGGATCGAGCGATGGCACTTGTGCCATGGCGCTGGAAATGGCGTGCACCAGCAGGTCATCTGGACGCACGTCTTTGAACACCCCACGGGGGGCTTTGCCAATGGGTGTGCGGGTGGCGGCTACGATATAAACGTCTTTCATTGCACGGGACATGTGAGTCTCCTCAGTTACGCACAGGCTTGCCGGTTTGCAGCATGCCCATGATTCGTTCTTGTGTTTTGGGGTTGTCCAGCAGCTTCACGAAGTGCTTGCGCTCCAGGTTAAGCAGCCACTCTTCATCCACCAGCGAGCCGGTTTCAATTTCGCCACCACACACCACGTCGGCGATCACGCAGCCCAAGTGGAAGTCGTAAGCGGAAATAAAACCTCCGTCGCGCATGTTGACCAACTGGGCCTTGATGGTGGCAATGCCGCTCTTGCCTGCCACGGGCACGCCCTTGAGCTTGTGGGGTGGACGGTAGCCGGCCTCGAACATGCTGCGAGCCTGGTTGATGGCCACATACAACAATTCGTGGCTATTGAACACAATGGTGTCGGAGTCTTTGATGAAGCCCAACTGACGACATTCCATCGCCGAGGTGCCCACCTTGGCCGTGGCCGCTGTCAGGAAACCGTCTTTGACAAAAGCAAGCACGTCGGAAGAGCCAGCCTTTTGGGCAGCCAGGCCAGCATTTACGGCAATTTCTTTCAAACCGCCGCCACCGGGGATAAGACCCACGCCCACTTCCACCAGGCCCATGTAGCTTTCGAGGTTTGCCACTCGGCTTGCGCAGTGAATGGCGAATTCGCAACCACCTCCCAAAGCCAAGCCCGTCACCGCCGCCACGGTGGGCACTTGGGCGTATTTGAGGGCCATGGTCGCCTTCTGGAACTCGGCCACCATCGGTTCGATGGCTTTGCCGCCACCCTGCATGAATGCGGGCAACATGGCCTGCAGGTCGGCACCTGCAGAGAACGGTTCGTCGGGCGACCAAATCACCAAGCCCTTGTATTGCTTCTCGGCCAATGCAATGGCTTCGTGGGTGGCTTCAATCACGCCGGGGCCAATGGCATGCATTTTTGTTTTAATGGACAGGATGACCACGTCATCGTGACCGGGGGCAGTCCAGATGCGGGCGGCATCGGTTTCTTTCAGGGTGGTGCCACCGTTGTGACCGGTGACTGTGGTTTCGCCCAACACTTTGGCGCGGAAAATTTGGCGCTTGTAAACAGGCAGATCTTTGCGTGCCACAAAGCCGTTGGCTGCAGGGCTAAATGCGCCCTCGGTGCTGTATACGCCACCGTTGGCGGCCACGGGGCCTTCAAATACCCAGGCGGGCAACGGTGCGTTACAGAGGGCTTCACCTGCATCAATGTCAGCCTTTACCCATTCTGCAATTTGCTTCCAACCCGCGGCTTGCCATGTTTCGAATGGGCCTTCGGTCCAGCCATAACCCCAACGCAAGCTAAAGTCCACATCGCGAGCGGTGTCGGCAATGTCTTGCAAGTGGAAGGCGATGTAGTGGAACGCATCACGGAAAATCGCCCAAAGGAATTTCGCCTGGGGGTGATCGCTGTTGCGCAGTTGTGACATGCGCTCTGCCACATTTTTGTTTTTCAGAATTTTGAGCACGCCTTCATCGGCCTTGCCCTCAGACGGCACGTAGCTGCTGGTGTTGGCGTCGAACACCATGATTTGCTTGCCTTCTTTTTTGAAAAAGCCACCTTTGGTTTTTTGACCCAAAGCGCCTTTGTCAACCAGCACCTTCAACACCTCGGGGGTGGCATAGCTGGAAGCAAAGGGGTCGTTGGGCAGGGTGTTTTGCATGGTTGCAATCACATGGCCCATGGTGTCCAGGCCGACCACGTCAGCGGTGCGGAAGGTGGCGGACTTGGCACGGCCCAGTTTGGAGCCTGTGAGCTGATCCACGATGTCAAACGGGATGCCATATTTTTTGGCTTCGGCCATGGTGGCCAGCATGCCAGCCACACCCACGCGGTTGGCCACAAAGTTGGGCGTGTCTTTGGCAGTGATGATGCCCTTGCCCAGCGTGGTGGTCAGGAAGGTTTCCAGATTGTCCAGGATATCCTGACGGGTGGTGCTCAATGGAATGAGCTCGCACAGGTGCATGTATCGGGGGGGGTTGAAAAAGTGCACGCCACAGAAGCGGCTCTTGAGATCGGCATCAAACCCTTCGCTCAACTTGGAGATGCTTAAGCCCGAGGTGTTGGTTGCAAAAATGGCGTTGGCATTGATGTGGGGGGCCACTTTTTTATACAGGTCGTGTTTCCAATCCATGCGCTCGGCAATGGCCTCGATCACGAGGTCGCAATCTTTGAGCAATTCAAGATGCTCTTCGTAGTTGGCGGCCTGTACATACTGGGCCACGTCTTTGACACCAAAGGGCGCAGGCTTCAGCTTGATGAGGTTGGCAACGGCTTTGTCGACGATGCCATTCTTTGGGCCTTCCTTGGCGGGCAGGTCAAACAGCACCACGGGCACTTTGGCATTGGCGCAGTGGGCGGCAATTTGAGCACCCATCACGCCAGCGCCGAGCACAGCGACTTTGCGAACGATGAAATTGGACACGCGTGTCTCCTTCGAGTTAATTGGATTCAACACCCGCAACCTTGGCGGTTGCGGGGTACTACGGGACAGGTTTGCTTAGAACAGGTCTGCTTCCATTTCCATCAGGCTGCTGGAACCTGCGCGAGCCTTGCGGATCAGCATCGCGGTTTCGGGCAGGAGCTTCTGGAAGTAAAAACGGGCAGTGTGCAGCTTGGCGGTGTAGAACTTGTCGCCGCTGTTTTGTTTTTCAAGCGCGATTTTGGCGGACTGGGCAAAGAAGTAGCCATAGAACAAATGCCCAACCACACGCAGGTAGTCCACGGCAGCAGCGCCCACTTCGTCTGGGTTTTGCATGGCCTTGCCGCCGATTTCCATGGTGAGCTTGCTCACTTTTTCGCCCAGGTCAGCCAAAGGCTCGATGAACTCTTTCATGGCCTCGTTGCCAGCTTCTGCTTCGCACAGGGCGCGCACCTTCTTGCCAAACTTCATGAGCTTGGCGCCACCATCGGACAGCACTTTGCGACCCAGCAAGTCCAAGGATTGAATGGTGTTGGTGCCTTCGTAAATCATGTTGATTCGGCTGTCGCGCACATATTGCTCCATGCCCCACTCGGCGATGTAACCGTGGCCACCGTACACCTGCATGCAATGGGAAGTGGCTTCCCAAGCGTTGTCGGTGATGAATGCCTTAACAATCGGAGTGGCCAAGGCAACCAGTTCAGACGCCTCTTTGCGAACGGCCTCGTCGGGATGGCTCAGCTCTTTGTCAAGCTCCAGCGAGGTCCACATGCAAAGTGCACGCGCACCTTCGGCGTAGGCGCGGGCCGTGAGCAACATTTTGCGCACATCGGGATGCACGATGATGGGATCGGCGGGTTTGTCTGTCGCTTTGGGGCCACTCAATGAGCGGCTCTGAATGCGGTCTTTGGCGTACACCACCGCATTTTGATAGGCCACTTCTGTCAGGCCAAGGGACTGCATGCCCACGCCCAGACGGGCTGCGTTCATCATCACAAACATGGCCGCCAGACCTTTGTGCGGCTGGCCGATGATCCACCCTTTTGCACCGTCGAGGTTCATTTGGCAGGTGGCGTTGCCGTGGATGCCCATTTTGTGCTCAATGGCGCCGCAGAAAATCGGGTTGCGCTCACCGAGGGTGCCGTCGGCATTGGGGACGAACTTCGGCACGAGGAAGAGCGATATACCCTTGGTGCCGGCTGGCGCATCAGGCAAGCGGGCCAACACCAGGTGACTGATGTTTTCGGCCATGTCGTGTTCACCAGAGCTGATGAAAATTTTTGCGCCTGTGATCTTGTAGGAGCCATCGGCCTGCGGCTCGGCTTTGCTGCGCAGCATGCCCAGGTCGGTGCCACAGTGGGGCTCGGTCAAACACATGGTGCCAGTCCATTCACCGCTGGTGAGCTTGGGCAGGTAGAGTGCTTTTTGTTCAGGCGTGCCATGCGCATGCAGGCAGTCGTATGCGCCGTGGGTCAGGCCGGGGTACATGGTCCAAGCTTGGTTGGCGCTGTTCATCATGTCGTAGAACGCCTGGTTCTCGGTGACGGGCAGGCCCTGGCCGCCATACTCGGGGTCGCAACTCAGGGCAGGCCAACCGGCCTCCACGAACTGCTTGTACGCCTCTTTAAAACCGGTGGGGGTTTTCAGGCTGTGGTCGGCCTTGTTCAGGGTACAACCTTCAGAGTCGCCCACGGCGTTCAGCGGTTGCAGAATTTCAGAACAGAATTTGCCGCCCTCTTCCAGAATTTGGTTGATGGTGTCGGCATCCATGTCTTCAAATGCTGGAATGCCTTTGAAGGTGGCCTCAGCGTTGAACAGTTCGTGCAGTACAAACTGCATGTCGCGAAGGGGGGGCGTGTATTGGCTCATGGTGTCTCCTGGTACAACTTGGGTCAGTGTGTTAGCTCAATGCTTCAAAATGCTGAGCGGTGCTGCTTTGGTAATGCTGGATCATCCGGTCAAAACCATTGCGGGCCCGCTGGATGGACAGGGTGTCGCCCATGAGGCGCCCCTGTTGGTGTGCGGCAAGAATCAGCCCCACCATTTCAAACACCAGCTGATCGGCCATGGCGCGGTCCACTGGTAAATGTTTTTCTTCGATCGCCTGGGTGGTGGCGCGGTGCATTTCTTTTTGCCAGTCGCGGTGCATCTTCACCAAAACATCGCGCACGGCCCCCGGTCTGTCATCGTACTCGGTTGCGCCCGAAATGTAGATACAGCCGCTGTCGATTTCTTTGCCGATGCGGTCTAACCAGCGCATGAAAATGGCACGCAGGCGAGGAAGACCGCGGGTTTCTTTCAAGCAGGGGAAGAGAACCGCCTCGATGAACTGGGTTTCGTACTCTTTGAGCACGGCGATTTGCAATTCTTCCCGGGAACCAAAATGGGCAAATACGCCGCTTTTGCTCATGGCCATTTTGTCGGCAATCGAGCCAATGGTTAAGCCCTCGAGCCCCTGGGTGGACGCGATGTCGAGGGCCGCCTCCACGATGGCGGCGCGGGTTTGTTCACCTTTGCGCATAGAAAAATAGACCGAACGTTCGTTTTTTTATGAGTGTACGCTATTTCTTCGAAAATTTGGCAATCGCATTGCATGCTTGAGTGAACAGGCCCGCATCCTGTTCAATTTTTTTGAACAACTCATACAGATCAAAGCCATCGACTGAAGAGACACAGCGGCGCATGATTCTCCCATCGATTCGATGAATCGCCAATTTAAAGGGAGAATCAAGATGAATGCCAATGTGAACCAACGCAGTACCTTTGTTCAACAAATCGAAGTAACTTTTTCCTCGCTGACCAACCCTCTGGCCTTGTTGGGCCGCGTTTTGCTAGCTTCTATGTTTGTACTGGCCGGCTTCGACAAAATCGGGGGCTTTGAAGGCACCGCGGGCTACATCGCCTCCGTGGGTTTGCCCATGGCTGAATTGCTGACAGTGCTCACCATCGCGGTTGAAATTGTGGCAGGGCTGGCCTTGATACTCGGTTTTCAAACCCGTCTGGCAGCCCTGGCCCTGGCTGGTTTTACTCTGGCCGCCTCAGTGCTGTTTCACAACTATTGGGCCATGCCTGCCGAGCAAGCGTATGTACAGCAATTGATGTTCATGAAAAACCTGAGCATTGCAGGTGGCCTTTTGCTGGTCGCTGCTTTGGGCGGCGGTCGCTGGGCGGTGAGCAAACACTAAACATTCAACGGCTCAATCAGCCCGAGCAGTTTAAAAAGGCACCAGGGGGATGATTTCATCCCCCTGATTTGTATCCACCACATGCCCACCCGTGAATTCACCAAACGAGGGCAACACCAACAGCTCACCATGCCGAACAAAGCACGGCAAGCGCGCGCGATCCCGACCTTTTCCACCCAAATACACCACGGGGTGTTCATGCCCGGCCAAGGCAAACGCACCAGAAATGTGTTGCGGGTGATGGCACAGTGCCAAGTGACCCAGCCGATGGGGCTCTTCCACCACCTCAATGTTGAGGTAGGCCGGCGGGTCGCCCGCTTTGCTGTCGTGATTGCCTCGCACCAGAACCATGCGCACTTGGGCGTGCTGGGTGCGCCACTGTGCCAAACTGCCAAGCAAGGTGGCGTTGTGGGCGGCCTTGGCATGCAACAGGTCTCCCAAAAAATATAACGCCTGCACATCGAACTGCGCCATGGCCGCACTCAAGCGGTTCAAATTGGCCTGGGTGGTGCCACTGGGCACCGGCACCCCCAGCGCACGAAAACTGGCGGCCTTGCCCAAGTGCACATCTGCCACAAACATGGATTTGTGCTGTGCGCTGTAGGCTGTGCGATGGCTGGTTAATTGCAAAGCCTCGCCGGCCACCACCATGGTGTGCGTGTGCGCAGGTGTTTGCAAAACCTTTACAAGCCCCATGAATACTCCTTGATTTATGCAGACAGAAGTTTAGCAAGATGATTTGGCAAAGGCCTGTGAACTAATTTGGATTGACCACCACACAGCCCTTTCAACCAAATCGAGGGTCTACATCATGGGATGGTTCAGCAACGCGCCCACCGCCAACCGAATTCAGAACACCAACACAATCGCCGCTTGTGTGGCGCTTCTTGAGGCCAACGGGCAAGTGCTCAACGAAGTCAATACATTTGCCAGCAATCAGATTAATCGCGGGCAGCAACTTTCGGCTCAGGCCTTTTCCGTACAAGGTGCAGGCAGCCAGCTCGGCCGCGAATTGCAGGCAGCAATCGGCTCGCTGGGGGCATTAAAAACCAATACCAGCCAACAACTCGACGAACTAGGCCAGTTGTGCCACAACATGGAACTGCTGATTCAACAATTTGATGTGCCCAGGGGCGCGCGCACGATCAATGCCTCTGGCCGAGACATCGCTCGGGTTGCCGTGCATGACACCTCCCTTGTGCTGGCCAATTTGCTTGTGCTTGAGCAAAACAGCCGACCAGACATCGTGCGAAGTGTCCAAACCATTGACCGCGCCGACACCGTGCTCAACCAGGGCAATGCCAACCAAGCAGGACTCAATTTACCTGGCATGAATTTCCGCTTTCAGTAAATTCTGAGCTTAGGCACGCAAGGCTGCTTTTTCCAATTCAGCAACCATGCGTGCCACTCGGTCACTGAGTTTTTCTGTACTCACCATCTCTCGCAAGCGTTCAATCAGCAGCGGAAATGCAAAAGGGGTTGGGCGCTGCACGTGCTTATACACCAATGTTTTTTTGCGAATTTCGGCTAGCGCCATGGCCATGCGCTCAATGTCCAACTCCTGCTCTAGCGCTTCGCGCTGGGCCTGCGCCAGCAGCAAATTGCCTTGATCGTGCTTTTTGAACACATCGAAAAAAAGCGAGCTGGAAGCTTGCAACTGTTTGGTGCTTTTGCCCGCACCGGGGTATCCCTGAAACACCAGGCCAGAAATTCGGGCTATTTCACGGAAGCGACGTTGTGCCAATTCCGACGCATTCAAACAGGCCAACACGTCTTGCAGCAAATCGCCCTCGGCAAACAAGGGCGATGTGTTCAAATCGCTGTGAATCCAACTGGCCCAATCCACAGGCTCGGCGCTGAGCAGCTCGAATCCATAGTCGTTCATGGCAATCGAAAATGTGCCCGGCTGGTGCTGCGACGCGCGCCAAGCCAGCAAACTGGCCAAACCAATGTGCACGGTTCGGCCCTCAAAGGGGTACACAAACAAGTGATGCCCTTCTTTGCTATGCAACTCCTCAATTAACAGGTGGTTGGGGCCTGGCAAACCACTCCAGCGCATTTGCAATTGCAGCAGCGGCACCAAGGCCCGCAACTCGGGGGCCTTGGGTTCAAGCCCTTGGGTTAAAAAATGCTGAGCTTGATCGAGCATCATCAGGGAGGCGTATGCCAACTCGCTGCTCAGTGGCATTTTGCCGCCTTGCCATTGAGGCACAGCCGCTTTGTTGCGCGCGGCTTTGCGCACATAAGCAGTCATGTCGCGCACCTTCACCAATTCAAGCACGCGGCCTGCAAAACTGAAACAATCGCCCGCTTTTAACCGTGCAATAAAACTCTCTTCTATGGTGCCCAAACGCCCACCGCTCATCCAGGCCACATGCATGGCCGAGTCGGACACAATGGTGCCCACCGACATGGCATGGCGGCGTGCAATGTCCTTGCGAAGCACTCGGTAAAAGCCATCATCGGCCAACGCCACGCGTTGATAGTCGGGGTAGGCGCTCAGGCTCTCGCCCCCGCGTTCCACAAATGCCAGCGCCCAATCAAACTGGGCGCGCGTTAAATCTTTGTAGGCATAGCTGGTACACACCTCGCTGTACAGTGCATCGGCCTTAAACCCGGTGCCCATGGCCACAGTGACCAAATGTTGCACCAACACATCCAGCGGCGCTTTGGGGCTGTGCCGGGGCTCAATTGTTTTTTGTTCGACGGCATGCCTTGCAGCCGCTGCCTCCACCAGTTCAAGCGCATGGGTGGGCACAATGGTGATGCGCGAGGGCCGGCCCGGTGCATGACCTGAACGCCCGGCCCGCTGCAGCAAGCGCGCCACCCCCTTGGGCGATCCCACTTGAATAACCCGTTCGACTGGCAAAAAATCAACGCCCAAATCCAGCGAAGATGTGCACACAACCGCCTTGAGCAAGCCCTGCTTTAAGCCCTGCTCCACCCAATCGCGCACCGACTTATCCAGCGATCCGTGATGCAGGGCCATGGCGCCAGCATAGTCGGGCCTGGCCTCCAGCAGCGCGTTGTACCAAATTTCGGCCTGTGATCGGGTGTTGGTGAACACGAGGGTTGACGCTGAGGCATCCAGCTCTGCGGCCACTGCCTGCACCTGCACCAGCCCCAAGTGTCCACCCCAAGGGAAGCGTTCGAATTGCGCTGGTACCAGACTGTCGATTTGGAGACGCTTGGGCAGGGCTCCCTGCACCAACCGTGGTCGGCCTCCACGCCGCACTGGGTATAACAACACATCCATGGCGGCTTGAAGATTCCCCAGGGTTGCACTGAGCCCCCAGACCACCAAATCGGGATTGAGTTGCACCAGGCGTGCAATGGCCAGTTGCAGTTGTACCCCCCGCTTGTTGCCCATCAATTCATGCCATTCATCAACCACCAACACGCGCAGTTTGGTGAGCGCTTGCGTGCCGGAGGAACGTGTGAGCATCAGGGTGAGGCTTTCGGGGGTGGTCACCAGCCCGGTGGGAGGTTTTTTTTGAATGGCGGCACGAGCTGCTGAATCGGTATCCCCAGTGAGCATGCCCACACTACACCCCTGCACCAGGTTCGCCGCTGCGCTTTGCAATGCGCGGGTGCTGTCGGCCGCCAGGGCACGCATGGGGGTGATCCACATCACTTGGGTGCAAGCCCCCCTTGGTGGAGCTTGACTGGCCAGGTACAAAAGCGCACCCAACCAAACCGCCAAAGTTTTACCAGCGCCGGTGGTGGCATGCAACATGCCACTTTCGCCTTGAGCCATGGCGCTCCACACCTCACGCTGGAAATCAAAGGGGGACCAGCCCTGCTCTGCAAACCACTGCTCGACATGGCGAGGAAGCAACTGAGCCAGAGGCACGGCCGGCGACCCAATACTCGCCTCTTCGTGCTGCATGTAGGGCACAGCTTCGGGCCGAACCGTTTGAGGCTGCGCCTGCTTGCGCTTGCGACGCAAGGCCTTAAGCTGCGTACCCACATTGGGCCCTGGGGGAATGCCTCGAAATGCCGACATAAAACAAAAGAGGGGTGCTGCAATGCGCCCTATTTTGCCACAGGCCCCGCCAATAGGGTTTTTAGAAGCTCAAGCACCGTTTGAGTGGTTTGCTGCCGGGTGTCGTACTGTGGGTTAAGTTCCATCACGTCCACCGAGTGCACCAAGCCGGTTTTGGCCAAGTACTCAAAACAGGCCCGCAGTTGCTGAACCGGCACACCGTCGGCCACAGGCGTGCCCACGGCAGGCGCCTCAGTGGGGTCCAGGCAGTCCACATCAAAGCTCACATGCACATGGTCGCCCACTGCGGTGCCCTCCAAAGCAAAGGCCATGATGTCGCTCAAAGCCATGCCTGCCATCGCTTGCATGTGCAGCACAGGCACCCCGGCGTCGCTTAAGGCAGACGACTCGTCAGGATCGACTGAACGCACGCCCAACAAACGCACTTGCCTGGGTTTAAGCGCAGGTTGATGACCACTTAGGCGAACCAGAGAGTCTGGCCCAAGCCCCACAAGGCAAGCCAAGGGCATGCCGTGCAAATTGCCGGATGGAGACGTGCGTGCGGTGTTGAAATCGGCATGCGCGTCAAACCACAGCACCCGCAAGCGGCGATCACGCTGCCTGCAGTGGCGCACCACTGCACTGATGGAGCCCACCGCCAAGCAATGGTCACCGCCAAGCAACACTGGCACACGGTTACACTGCAAGGCCTGCCACACCGCTTGGTCAACCAGTCGATTCCAGCGGGCCACTTCAAACAAATTGCGATACCCTGCGTGGGCTTTGTGATCGAAGCCCTGCGGGCCCTGCACATCCCCTGCATCCAGCACAGGGCGACCGGTGGCCAGCAAACCTTTTACAAGACCAGCTTGCCGCAAAGCCATGGGGCCGCTGCATGCGCCACTGGCTGTGGTGCCCACATCGGTGGGGGCGCCAATCAACTGCAAGGTGGGAGGGTAGAACTTTGGAGGAAAAACGGGCCGGTCAGTGAAATGGCCTGCACTGAACGATTGAGACAACTTGGCATTGAAAGCAAATTTCAAGCACACCTCCTGCCAACGGCGAGAGTTTGTTGATTTAGTGTGCGCTTGATGAGGGCGTTTGAAAAGCCCTTGCCTTGAAATTTCGGCGTTAACTTCCGTCTTGCTGTTGCAACAAAGCCAACATTTGAGAGGCCATTTGCTGAATTCCTGCGTCGCTTAAGGACTCACTGTGTACGACATGCGCTTTTGCAAAACCTTGCAAATTGCGCGGGGTAGACTTCCGGTAAGCCGGGTCATAGTGTTGGGTAAGCAGCGCTTCAACCAACTCTGCCCAAGCCCCATGCTGCGCCATTGCGTGCCAGCGATCGATCACCGCTTGGCCATGCAGGCTGCGCAGGTAGTTCAATTGAATTTGCAAGCGCGAGGGGTCTTTTAAAAAATAATCGTAATCGCGCAACAAAAACTCAACACGGGCCTGCACGGGCACGTCCAGGCGAACCACGCTACCCCGGTGGGTCATGGTGTCAAACAGGGCCTCGGGCACGCGCAGACTACCGATCTTTTTGCTTTCGGCCTCGACCCACACTGGCCTGGCGGGGTCCATATTGCGCAGCGTGTGCCACACCTGTGTTTCAAACCATTTTTGTGAGGGCTGTGGCACATTGGGCAGCACCCCGAGCACCGAGCCTTTGTGGCAAGCCATGCCCTCCAGGTCGAGCACTTGCGCGCCCATGCGGGCCATGGCTTCCAGTACCCTGCTTTTGGCACTGCCGGTTTCGCCGCACAACACATGGTAGTGAAACAACTTGGGCAACTCGGCCAACTGACCCAACACATGGGTGCGGAACACTTTGTACCCGCCTTGCAACTGGCTGGCGGGCCACCCCACCTGCCGAAGAATGTGGGTCATGGCCCCTGAACGGCTGCCTCCCCGCCAGCAATACACCAGGGGTTTCCAACCTTTGCCATGCTGCTGAAAGCGGCTTTGCAAATGGTGCGCAATATTTTTGGCCACCAGGGCAGCACCCACTTTTTTGGCTTCAAACGGGGAAACTTGCTTGTATAGCGTGCCCACGGTGATGCGCTCTTCATTGCTGAGCACCGGGCAATTGATGGCGCCCGGAATGTGATCCTCTTCAAACTCTGCAGGCGAGCGAACATCAATGATGTCCGAAAACTCGGCAAGGCTGTCGAGGGTAACGATGTCTGGGTGTTTCACAGGCTGGCCAAAGGGAGAAGGCTCACCATTATAGCGGCGGCACACCCACAATCCAGCCTTCGACTGGGTCGATGCGGGCAGGCATGCCGTAATGCATGTCCTGGCGGAGTTGACGCTGCTTGAACGCCCATGCGGCCAGCAGGCAACACAACAGGGCATCAAGGTGGTCGGCCTTGGCATCCTCAAGCAACTTGGGTCGCAAATAGGGGCGCACCTGCACGCGAATACCCAGCAACATGCCCTCTTCCACGGCATTGAGCAACTCGGTGCGGGCCTGCCGACGGTCGGGTGTGTCTTTGTTTTTATCGTCGCTTTTGTAACTGGCACGGTTCAGGATTTGACGAGCCAGGTAGCCGGGGTAAGCCTCCAGGGCCACTCGCGCGGCGTCGCCTTTTTGCATCCCCGGAATGTGCACCCCCGACCGCATCAACAGCGGTGCGCCTGCATGCAACATGTAAGCCACAGGGGGGTTGACCCATTTCATGGAGGGCGAAGAGCCGGCGGGCCCATCGCAAGCCCGGTGAGCAAACTTGTGCCCGGCGGGACGTGCATCACACCACGCTTTGAAGGTGGCGCGTATTTGCTCGCGGCTCATGGCGCAATAATGCTGCATCAAATCACACCAAGCCGAGAAGTCGGTGCGCCCAGCGCCAGGCCACTGCAGGCCATCAACCAGCTTTCGCGGTAAACCGAAAGGCATGTCGATGGCCGCCACGAAGGGCAACCCCAATTGATGAATTTGATCTGCGGATCTTCCAGTGGCATGGGCGGGCTCGCCGGTGTTTAGCAGGTGCAAAAATTCGTTCAGCGTGGGCAAGGACCACAACTCATCGACTTGAAGCACAGCGCCATTCCACTGGGCCACGGCCACCGCGATGGGTTTTCTCTTGCTGGGGCTACTTGAAAAATCGATGCCAAAAAGGCGTGGGTTGATGGGGCTCATGGGGTGTGGGTTGGCAACAGGCTTTCAAGCTGGGCCAAGGTGTCGGCTTGGTGAAGGGGTTTGTCGTGGCGAATACGAAGCATACGCGGAAAACGCACGGCCACGCCGCTTTTGTGGCGATTGGACCGGGCAATGGCCTCGAAACCCAACTCAAACACCAGCGTGGGCACCACGGTGCGCACTGGGCCAAACTTGTTTACAGTGTGTTTGCGAATTTCGCGATCCACGTGCTTGAACTCTTCATCGGTGAGGCCCGAATAGGCTTTTGCAAAGGGCACCAAGCGCGGCAAACCCTTGGCTGTGCTGTCTTCTACCGACTCCCCTTTGGCAATGGCTTGCGCCACAGCATGGGCTTCCTGGGCGTTCTGCGGGGCGCGCTCCCACACAGCGAAGGTGTAGTCGGTGTACAAGCTGGCCCGCCGACCATGCCCTCGTTGGGCATACACCAGGACGCAATCAATGGTCATGGGGTCGATTTTCCATTTCCACCACAAACCATCAACCTTGGTGCGGCCCACGCCATAGCGGGAATCCCGGTGCTTCAGCATGAAGCCCTCGACGCCAAGCTCGCGGCTCTGGGCCTGCAGCGTGTGCAAAGCAGACCAGCTGGAGGCAAGTACCAAAGGCGACAGGCGAAGCCGCTGCATGCCAGTGAACTCAGCCTGTGGGGCACATAGACCCACGCACTGCTCAAGCAAAGTACGGCGTTCGTGTTGTGGGTGCAGTGTTTGTAACTGGCCCTGCCAACGCAACAGGTCGTAAGCCATAAACACCACGGGGGAATCGGCCATCAACTTTTTACTCACGACTTTGCGATTGAGCCGCCCCTGCAATGCATTAAAACCTGCAGGCGCCTCGCTGCCCAACGGCCACACCAAGACCTCGCCATCCAGCGTGCTGCCATCGGGCAATGCAGCCAAGGCGTGTTGTAACTCGGGGAATTGCTCGCTGACCAATTCTTCGCCGCGTGACCAAATCCAAACCTGCCCGTCGTCTTTAACCACCTGGGCGCGAATGCCATCGTATTTCCACTCCACCAGCCAGTGGTGCAAGTCGCCCAGGGAATCGGGGGCTTGCTGCAAGGGGTGCGCCAAAAAGAAAGGCTGGGGTTGCCCCAGCCTGGCCGGGGCATGAAGGCCAGAGCCATCCACCGGCGGTTCAATCAATGCAAGATATTGCTGCGGGGTGGGCACAGCGCTGGCATCGGTGTAACCCATCATGCGTGTGGCCACCAGCTTGGCATCTAGCTTGGCCAGGGTGGCCAGGGCACGGGTGAGCAACAACTTTGACACCCCCACCCGAAAACCTCCGCCCACCAGCTTCACAAACAAAAAGCGCTCATTGGGCTGCAGGATCTGCCAGCACCGCTGAACAGCTGCAATGCGGTCTTCGTCAGCCAGGCTTCGCAACGGCAATATTCGCTCTTGCATCCACCACGCCAGGCCATGCTGCACAGTGGTTTCGGTTTGCCTGGGCAGGGGCAGCACATGGGCAATGGTTTCAGCCAAATCGCCCACAGCCTGATAACTTTCCTCAAACAACCAGGCGGGCAGGCCGCTTTCTCTCAAAGCCACCTCACGCAAAGTGGCTGTGGGCACAGTTCGTTTGGGTTTGCCGCCCGCCAAAAAGTAAACCGCCCATGCGGCATCGTCGGCAGGGGCATTTTCAAAGTATTGGCATAACGCATGCAACTTGTTGTTGGTGGAGGTGCTGGCGTCCAGTTGAGCAAACAGTTTTGCAAATTCTTTCATGCCACTGCACCGGTATCAACGGGTTCCTCAGCACCTTGCTCACCGCCATACTCGGTCACAAAAGCGCGGGCGTTCAAGCCCTGGTCTTGTAACCAGCGCACCATCACCGACACATAACCGTGGGTCACGATCACCTGCTCGGCCCCGGTCTCGCCAATTGCTTTCATGAGCCCAGGCCAGTCGGCATGGTCAGACATCACAAATCCGCGATCCACATTGCTGCGCCTGCGCGAGCCGCGCAATTGCATCCAACCCGATGCAAAAGCATCCGAATATGCCGAGCCGAACCGCTTCATCCAACTGGCGCCTTGTGCTGCAGGCGGTGCAATGGCCAGGCATGTTTTGTAGAGGGCTTTGTCTTCTATGCTGCTGACCAAATGGGTCGGCGGCAAAGCCACCCCGGCCTGCCGATACGCCACATTCAAGGCCTCGCAGGCGCTGTGGCACACAATGGGACCGATGCTGGGGTCGACTCCGGCAATCATGCGCTGCGCCTTGCCAAACGAATAACCGTACAACACGCTGGCCTTGCCTTGGGCCGCGTTGGCAGCCCACCAGGCATTGATTTCAGCGTAAATGTCGGCATCGCTTCGCCACCGGTAAACCGGCAAACCGAAAGTGGATTCGGTGATAAAGGTGTGGCAGCGAACCGGCTCAAACGGGGTGCAGGTGAGGTCGGGCATCACCTTGTAGTCACCACTGGCCACCCACACCTGGCCGCGATACTCCAAACGAACCTGGCATGAACCCAACACATGGCCAGCCGGGTGCAAGGAAATTTTTACGCCATTGTGAACAGTGCTGGCACCGTAAGGCAAAGTGTCCAGTTGAATATTGCCCAAGCGGGCGCGCAGCACTCCCTCGCCAGGCGCGGCACACAAATAATGGTTGTGCCCCGTGCGGGCGTGGTCTGCGTGTGCATGGGTGATCACAGCCCGATCCACCTTGCGCCACGGGTCGATATAAAAATCACCTGGGGGACAATACAAACCTTCGGGACGACTAACCACCAAATCCATGCTAATAACGGCTGCCAAAACCGCCTACAAACACCGCCAACACCATGAGTTTATAACACAACCAGCTAAATGCCCTTTCCCGCCAGGGGCGTGCTGCATGGCTTTGAAGCAGCACACGGCGGCTGTGCTGCTCCATGGCGCGAACAAGCTCGGCTTTTAACTGTTGTGCAAAAGGCCGGTGTTGCACCAGCACATTGGCCTCGCGCGCAAACAGGCAACTCAAGGGGTCCAGGTTGGATGAGCCCACCGTGGCCCAGAAGGAATCCACCACACCCACTTTGGCATGTAAAAAACCAGGCAGGTATTCGTACACCTCCACGCCTTGCGCAAGCAGGTGGTGGTAAAGGTGCTGTGTGGCGTAATGCTGCAACTTGTATTCCACTCGCCCTTGCAACAGCAGTTTAACCACCACGCCCCGATGGCGCGCCCCCGCGATGGCATTGCGCATTTTGCGGCCTGGCAAAAAATAAGCGTTGGCCAAAATCACCGAGGTGTGAGCTTTGCCGATGGCTTGAATGTAGGCACGCTCAATTCGCCGGCGCAATCGAAAATTGTCGCGCAGGGCCAATTGCACGCGCACCTCCCCCACAGGCCTGGGGGGAGCCTGCTCGCTTTGCGCAGCCAACAATTGCACCCATTGCTCTGCGCGCTCGCGCCACCAAGCGGAGGTCAGTGTGTCGGTGACCATGCCCCCTGGACCAATTTGCATCCACAGCCACTGCATGGCGTGCTGCACATCCATCACCACGGGGCCGTGTAACTGCACAGCAAAATCGTAACGCGGCCCCAAGGGATGATTCACCAAATCGCTGTTGACTTGGGTGTGGCCTTCAACTGGCAACAGCTCGCCCCGCTCGCCGCTGTGGTTCATGTCATCCAGCACATTGATGCCGCCCACAAACGCAACCTGACCATCCACTGTCAGCATTTTTCGGTGCATGCGTCGCAAGCGTCGTGGACTGGGCTTGAGCTTCCAGCGCTCTGGGCGAAACACCCGCACGCTCACCCCCGCAGCCCGCAAACCAGGCACCAGGGTTTTGATGCCCTCTTGCCCCCCAAAACCATCCAACACCAATTGCACATTCACGCCGCGCATGGCGGCATCGGCCAAGGCTTCTGCAAAGGCGCGTCCTGTGGCGTCGTTGGCAAAAATATAGGTTTCCATCTGGACCAGTTCGCTGGCCTGCTCAATGGCCTGCAGCGCCAATGGAAAATACTCCCCTCCCCCAAGCAGCAACTGCACCTGGTTGCCATCACGCTCGGGCGTGGGTGGCGGCAGCAAGCGATCCACTTGCGCATTGAAATCGCGTATCACCTGCTTCAAAGGTTGGCCTTGGCGAGGCGTAGTCATGGGTTGTTGTATTCCAGATCGACCACAAAGGGTGCATGGTCGGACAACTTACCCCACAAGCCCCCCCGCAACACTTCGGCCTTGGTGACACGAAACCCCCTTGCAAACACGCGGTCCAGGCCCAGGATGGGAAACCGACTCGGAAAGCTGCCCACATGAAGCAATCGTTCAATGCGTTTGGCCCCTTTCAATGGCATGACCTCGCTGGCATTCAAGCCGGCCTGTAACACGGGTCCCAACCTGCGCTGCCAATCGTTGAAATCGCCTGCCACCACCATGGCAGCCTGGCTGGGTACGTGGTTGCGAACATGCTCAATGAGCTTGTCGGCCTGCCGTATGCGGCTGCGGTACAGCAAGCCAAAATGAGCAACCAGGGCATGCACCGGGCCAGCCGGGGTGGCCACACGGCAATGCAGCAACCCCCGTTGCTCCAGCCGATGGTCTGACACATCTTCATTGAGACTCCACTCGATGGCATGGCGCGACAATAAAGCATTGCCATGGTGGCCATGGGGGTACACGGCATTCATGCCGTAGGCACTGAAATAACGCTGGCTGGCGTGGCCCAACAGATCATCAATGGCCGAGGGACCTTGGGCCAAAAATTCATGTTGCCCATGCAAGGGCCATTGCTCAAACCGGGTGGCATGTTTGTCGTGGCGGCCTTGTACTTCTTGCAAAAAAATCAGATCGGCATCCAGTGCATGCAACTGTTCTCGCAGGGCGTGAATGGTCAGCACGGGCTTGCGCAGCCCCATCACACCCTTATGAATGTTGTAGCTTGCAACCCTCAAGCGCATTGGGCCTCCATTTTTACGTATTTTATATAGAAAAAATACCGTTCGTTTTCTATATCAATTCAAGACATGTCACACGTGAAGGGTATTGCCCCTCATTAGGGTTACCCCTAAACTGGCGATGTAAGTATTCATAACATTGCTACGCAGTCTTAAAACGTTTTCTGCTGTTTCTAAACACGGTATATGAAAAAAGGGGCTCCCATTGCGCGAGCCCCTTTTATTTTTTGATCAAGCGTTTTGCCAGGGCCAATATGGCCTGCGCATTGTTGGGTGAAAAGCAGCGCGCTGCCGCCTCTTCGGCGCCCAGCCAAGCGTAGGCCACATGCTCTTTGGCGCTCAAGTTGGGTAGGGTGCCCGATGGCAAGCACACGGCAAACCAATGCTCGGTGTTGTGGGTCACGCCTGGTGGGTAGCGGTGCCGCCAATGGCTGAAAATTTCGTACTGAAGTTGGTGAGGCCAAGGCCGCAAGCGCATGGGCTCGCACAATTGCTCAACACTGCAACCCAACACAGGGGGGGCCTCGCAGGGCTGTGCCTGCAAACCGGTTTCTTCCAGCAACTCACGCGCAGCCGCCTGCAGGGGCGGCTCCTCAGCCCAATCCAGGCTGCCAGTGACCGATTGCCAATACCCGGCCCGATCAGCCCGCTCGATCAATAAAAAATCCCCGTCGGCGCTGTACATCACAACCAGCACCGAGACAGGGATTTTGTCACCGCTCACCTTCGGAACACCTCAGGCCTGGGGTTTTACTTCGGGCTGGCGCAAACGAATATGCAACTCGCGCAACTGCTTTTCGTCCACAGGGCTTGGCGCCTGGGTCAGCAAACACTGTGCGCGTTGGGTTTTGGGGAAAGCAATCACGTCGCGAATGCTTTCTGCACCACTCATCATGGTCACAATTCGGTCCAAGCCGAACGCCAAGCCACCGTGGGGCGGCGCGCCGTATTGCAGGGCATCTAGCAGGAAGCCGAATTTCAAACGCGCTTCGTCTTCTGCAATGTTCAGCGCCCGGAACACCTTGCTTTGCACCGACTCTTTGTGAATACGCACCGAACCACCGCCCAACTCCCAGCCGTTCAACACCATGTCGTAGGCCTTGGCCAGGCACTTGCCGGGGTCGGTGGTCAGGTAGTCTTCGTGGCCGTCTTTGGGGCTGGTGAAGGGGTGGTGGCAAGCCACCCAGCGACCCGCCTCCTCGTCGAGCTCGAACATGGGGAAATCGATCACCCACAAAGGCTCCCACTGACCCTGCACCAGGCCTTTGGACTGACCAAAATCACTGTGACCCACCTTCAGGCGCAAAGCACCGATGGCGTCGTTGACCACTTTGGCCTTGTCGGCACCAAAAAACAGCAGATCGCCATTCTGGGCACCACTGCGCTTGAGCAGCTCGTTCAAGGCGGCGTCGTGAATGTTTTTTACGATGGGCGATTGCAAACCATCGCGCCCCTTGGAGAGATCGTTTACTTTGATCCAGGCCAAACCTTTGGCACCGTAAATGGCCACAAACTTGGTGTAGTCATCAATGTCAGAACGTGAAATTTCGGCACCGCCCGGCACACGCAGGGCCACCACGCGGCCATTGTCCATGTTGGCTGGGCCAGAGAACACCTTGAAATCAACGTCTTTCATGACGTCGGTCAACTCGGTGAATTCCATTTTGACCCGCAGATCGGGCTTGTCGGAACCAAACCGCGCCATGGCTTCGCTGTAGGCCATCACCGGGAAGGGGTCGGCCAGATCCACGTTCATGGTTTCTTTGAACACCTGGCGGATCATGTGCTCAAAGAGGTCACGTATTTCCTGCTCGGTGAGGAAAGAAGTTTCAATATCGACCTGGGTGAATTCGGGCTGACGGTCTGCGCGCAAGTCTTCGTCGCGGAAACACTTGGTGATTTGATAATAACGATCGAAGCCCGAAACCATCAGCATTTGCTTGAACAACTGGGGCGATTGGGGCAGCGCAAAAAACTCCCCGGAATGCACGCGTGAGGGCACAAGGTAGTCGCGCGCGCCCTCGGGTGTGCTCTTGGTGAGCATGGGTGTTTCGATGTCCACAAACCCTTCCTTGTCGAGGTATTTGCGGATGGCCATGGCCACCTTGTAGCGAAGCATGAGGTTTTTTTGCATTTGCGGGCGGCGCAAATCCAGCACGCGATGGGTCAAGCGTGTGGTTTCGGACAGGTTTTCGTCATCCAGCTGGAAAGGTGGGGTGACCGATGCATTCAGCACCTCCAGGCCGCGGCACAACACTTCTACACCACCGCTTTTCAGGTTGCTGTTTTCGGTACCGGCCGGGCGGGCGCGCACCAGGCCTTCGACACGCACACAAAACTCGTTGCGCAAGGTTTCGGCCAAGGCAAACATTTCAGGACGGTCGGGGTCGCAAACCACTTGCACCAGCCCTTCGCGGTCGCGAAGGTCGATGAAAATTACACCACCGTGGTCGCGGCGGCGCTGCACCCAGCCACACAGGGAGACAGTTTGGCCAAGGTGGGCCTGTGACACATTGCCACAGTAATCAGTGCGCATTTTCATGGGTATTTTTCTGCAAATGATGGGGTTGATCCAAGGGGGCCTCTGCGGGTGCAACCACCCCCAAAGACACGATGTATTTCAAGGCCTCGTCCACGCTTAGGCCAGACGGGCGCAATAAATTTTTGGGCACCATGATGACATAGCCCGAGGCCGGGCTGGGCGAGGTGGGCACATACACCGACACCACGTCTTCTTCGCCCAGTTGCTGGCGCAAAGCCGCTGGCGGTTGACCAGTGACAAAACCCAGGGCCCACACGCCCGCATGGGGGTACGGCACCAGCACGGATTCCGAAAATGCTTTGCCCGATGAGGTCAACAAGGTGTCGGACACCTGCTTGACGCTGGTGTAAACCACCTTGAGCAGCGGAATGCGCGACAAAATGCCGTCGCCCAACCTGAATAGCCAGGCACCCACAAAATTGGCCGCCAACACGCCGGTGCCCAACAGCACAGCCACCGTGAGCAACACGCCCAGGCCCGGGATGTTAAACCCAAGCCAGAGCGTGGGCTGAAGCGCCTGGGGCAGCAGCAACAGGGTTTGATCCATAAGACCCACCACGGTGTACAGCACCCAAATGGTGATGGCCAGGGGGATCCAGATCAAAAGGCCTGTGAACAGGTATTTGCGCAGGGAGGACTGGTGTTGCAATGCGCCCCCTTAACTGGCGTCGGCTGAAGTGGAGGCACAACCCGCACCCGCCGGAGCGCCGCAACCGGCCACTGGGCAAGCGGCCGCAGGGGCTTCTGCTGGCTTGCTGCTTGCCTTGGACGCTCCCCCGCCATTGCGGAAATCGGTGACGTACCAACCCGAACCTTTTAACTGAAAACCTGCTGCCGTGACTTGTTTGGAAAATTGGGGCTGTTTGCAGCTTGGGCACTCGGTAAGCGGTGCATCACTGAGCTTTTGCAACACATCTTTTTCAAAGCCACAGGCCCCACAACGATAAGCATAAATTGGCATTTGAACCTCACCCGCAAAAAGGCAACAAAAAACCCCTAATTATATGCTGCCAATGGCTTTTTCTCCAAGATCGGCTGGTGTGGGCATAAAAAAAGAGCGCTTTTCCCTGGGGAAAAACGCTCTTTGTGTCGACGGAGTGGGCCATCGCATGAGAATGTGGCCCAATGACACGAAGACTGCTTCCGCCCTCCTCTAGCCAAGGGCGGAATTTGGGATCAACAGGCTCTTAAGCGGCCTGGTAACCCGCCTCTTGTTGTGGCTTTTCTTTCATGCTCCAGCGGTTGGCCCGCTTGAAAGTGCCCAGGTCGTTGAAACGCACACCGTTTTCTCGCATCACCGCATGGGCCTTCTTAGCGGTCATTTGGCGAATGTAGAACGGGTCGCGCACCACAAAGTGATGAATGCCGTGGGTAGATCCGAAATTGAAACAGAACAGGTGGGGAATGATGAACCACTTGCTGTTCAGCACCTGGCACTGCTGCACAAAATTGCCGTCTTCAATGTCGCCGAAATAATGCATGTTTGAGCTGATGAAGTTGATGCTGAAAGAGCGCAACAAGTTGGGTGCAAAAATAAGCACGGCCACCGTGTTGGCTGCAGCCACAAATTCAGCGTCGATGAATGCAGGCCATGGCACGGAATACCCTACCGTCCATGCCGCCGCCTCAATGGCCCAGTAAGCGACATACGCATGGAAGCTCACCCAAAAAGCCGAGGCCAAGGGGAAATTGCCCGCAGCGCCCATCATCAACATTTTCAGGCGGCGATTTTTTGGAATCCTGAACACACGAAGCACCACGCTCAACTCAAGGTCAAGCATCATCAACAGGCGCAGCGGCGTAAAACGCTCGCCGTTGGTGATGGCGCGCTCTTCAATGTCGGTTTCAGTGCCGGAATGTTTGTGGTGGTGCAAGTGCAAATGCCTGCGCGCCCATGGGTTGATGGTGCTCGGCCGGCATAGCCACACCAATGCCATCATCAGGTTGTGCATGAACTTGTTCTTGCGGAAGTACATGTAGTGGATCAGGTCATGCTCAAGCTCGTGGGTGAAGCTCAAGAAAATCGCGATCACGGGAATGGTGATGTACCACGCCAGCATGCCCTCCAAGTAGGCCCAACCCGTGGCCATTGCCCCGGCCATAGACACCAGCAAAATAGCCATGCCAATGGCGTCTTGGTGCTTCAGGATCGGGTATTTGGCACGAATGCGATCGCCCTCGGCCAAAATGGCACTCTTGATTACTGCGATGCGCTGCTGGTCCTGGGCATTGATGTGGTTTTGCTTGATGCGCGAGCCTTGGGCCCCTTGCCCGCCCTGCCCCAGCAATTTTTCACTCAAATTTGACATTGCGAAGTCCCCTTGTGATTTGGCTTTTGTTGATTGAAGTATGCTTTAGGACATGCCAACCCGCTTGTTTTTACACGACAAGCACATGACTTTGCACGCCAACCCGTGTTTAAAACGCCAACAACCCCACCGCCAACCGCCCTGGCCAGCTGGATGCGAGGCCTGGCCCAAGAGCTAAACCAGCGTGGCCTGGATGCTGCCCACCTGTTTCAGCAGGCAGGCCTGGACCCCACCTTGCTGGAACACCCTGAGGCCCGCTACCCGGTGAGCAACACCACCGCGCTGTGGCAAAAAGCGCTTGAGTTGACCCAGGATGAAACCCTCGGGTTGAAAGCCATACGCCACATCACCCCGGCCACTTTCCATGCGGTGGGCTTGAGCGTGATGGCCAGCGAAACCCTGGAGGAGGCATTTGGCCGCATGAGCCGGTTTGTGGACCTGGTGACCGACGCCAGTGAAATGAGCTTGCGCACGCACCACGATGAATTTGTGGTGGAGCTTGCCTTGCGTGACGGCGCACAACCAGCCCAACAATCCATCGACGGGTTTGCATGTTTGCTGGCCAACGCAGGCAAAGGCCTGGGCGACCCAACACTGGTGCCCTTGCGAGTTGCCCTCACCCGCCCTCAACCAGCGCCCGTGCACCTTGAGTTTTTTGAAAAATCGTTTGGCGCACCCCTGCTGTACCAGCAACCCACCCTTCAAATTGTGTATGCCATGCACACGGTTAAAACCCGCTTAAAGGGCGCCAACCGGCTGATTGCAGAGCATCTGGACCAGGCCAGCCAGGCCGCCATCGAACGCTTGCGCCCTGCCCCCACACTGACCAAAGCCGTGCGCGAGATTGTGCTCAACACCCTTCAGCACGGCGCACCCAACCTGGAAGACGTGGCCAAGCCGCTGGCCATGAGCACCCGCAACCTGCAGCGCAAACTGGCCGACGAGGGCACCAGCCTGGCCGACATTGTTGACGAAGTCCGCCGGGAAGAGGCCAGGCGTTTGCTGGTGCAAAGCAAAGCCCCCCTCACCGCCATCGCCTTGGACCTTGGCTTTTCAGACGCCTCGGCCTTCAGCCGCGCCTGCAAGCGATGGTTTGGGCAAAGCCCATCCACCCTGCGCGAATCCTCTTAGCGCCCCACAAGGCCCCGGCTAGAGCATTTCATCTAGCGCTGGGGTACAACTCTTGCACTGAACAGGCAAAGTCACATTCAACTGCTCGGCACCCGCCGGCAATGTGACTACATTTGCCTGGAGATGGTGCAATGCAGCATAACTTTACTTACAAAAAATTCCTAACCCGCGCACTGTTCGCAAGCGCCGCCCTGGTGAGTGCGGTGACTTTTGGTGCAAACCAACTGCCCATCGACAAAACGCCGCCCGCCCCCAGCGTGCGGGACCTGTCGCAGTCCAGCCGGGTATCGGCCCCTCTGAATTACACAGCGCCACAAATATTGCTCAACGACCCCGAAGGCGTGAAGTACGCCGGCGATGTGGAAGCACAAGTGCGTTACCCGCTGGATGGCGATGGCCCCTTTCCCGTGGTGCTGTATTTGCACGGCCGGCACGTGACCTGCAGTTACTTGGGCACTGAATTTTTAAGCTCTGGCGAATGCGAACTGGAGGTGCCCGGGGTGGTGGGCCGGCCTGTGCAGGTGCTCAAAAGCGTTGACAGTTACAAAGGCTACGACTACATGGCGCAAAACCTGGCGGCCCAGGGCTATGTGGTGATTTCGATCAATGCCAACGACGTGAACGACAAAGACCTGGTGGGCAACGCAGGCGTGAACGAACGCTCGCAACTGATATTGCACCACCTGGATATTTTGCGAGAAATCAACCGCAGCGGCTTGTACAGCGGTTTGAGCGACCCCTACTTGCTGGCTGGCCTGCAAGGCAAAATCGACATGAACAACATCGGGCTGATGGGCCACTCACGCGGTGGTCAGGGTGTAACCCATGTGTTGTCGGTCAACAAAGCACGGCCCGCCACCATTGAAGTGGGCGGCAATATTTATCAGGCTGGCGACCCCTTCATTGCACCCCATGCCATCAAAGCGGTGTTTGCCCTGGCCCCCACCAACTTTGACTACATCGCCGCGCCCGATGTGAACTTTGCCGTGCTGCTGCCCTATTGCGACGGCGATGTGTCCAACCTTCAAGGCGCGTTTATGTACGACAAAAGCCGCTACATCACCGAGGCCACTGAAACACCCAAATTCCAGGTGGTGACCATGGGCGCCAACCACAACTTTTACAACACCATCTGGACCAGTGACGATTACTCCAACGCCGACAGCCACTGCGACCTTGGCCGCGAGGGCAATGGGCGCGATGCCCCGCTGGACCAACGCCGGCATGGTGAGTTTTTAATGTCCTCATTTTTCCGCCTGTTTTTGGGCAACGAACAGCAGTTTGCAAGCTACTGGAGCGGCAATGCTGGTCTGCCCAGCGACGCCTGCCCTGTGGCCACGGCCAAGGCTGGAATGTCTTGCAACGACCGTGTTCACCTCAGCATTCAAGCCCCCGCCTCCAAGCGGCTGGTGATTGACGACGTACTCGATGCCAGCTCATTGACTACCAACAACCTGCAAGGCAGCAACACCCCCAAAGACCTCGACCGATTTGAGTTTTGCAACACCACCAACGCCAATGGCACGGTGGCTTCAGCCGCTTGCCCCAGCATTCGAACCTGGGCCACCGCTGGGCAGTTGTATTTAGAATCGGATAATGCGGAGTCTTCACTGACCTTTGCACTGGGCGACAAAAACGTGAAGGCCTACGACAGCCTCACTTTCCGCGCAGGCCTACCCGTGTTCAATGGCGCAGCAGCGCTCACCGAACCGCCCACGCTACTGGTAACCCTGAAAGACACGGCGGGTGTGTCAAAAACCTTGCCCGTGGCCGCTTACTCCAAAGCGCTGTACTTGCCACCGGGCGATGCGGGCAACACCGAAGGTGCAAAAACCTTGTTGAACATGGTGAAACTACCCCTAAAAGCCTTTGCGGGCGTGGACTTTGAGCACATTCAAAGCGTGAGCATTGCCAGCACTGGGCTGGTAAAAATGCAAATGACCGATGTGCAGTTTCAGGCCCTGGCTGGCGAACTGGTGTTGCCACCCGCGGATGATGGCGACACAGGTGGTGGCACGCCGGGCGATGGTTCTGGAGACGGTTCTGGCGACGGCTCGGGCGGCGGCGGTGGCACCCCACTGAACCCGGCGGAAGATCCCAATGCGGGCGGCACCAGCACTTTGGCAAACCCAGCCGGTGGTGGATCACTCAACCTGCTGGGTCTTCTGGGTCTGGCAGCCTGCCTGTGGTTTAACCGCAGAAAATAAAACCAAAGGCGCGGCGCATCACCGTGGTGCGCAGCGCCGTGTATTTTTTACTGCGCGGTGTAGTGGGTATAAGAGCTTACTTCTCCAGATTTGCCCACCAGCAACACATCATAGGCATGGCGCTTGTTGGGCATGTCCGGGTGTTCCATGCCCGGGGACCCCAAGGGCATGCCAGGCACGGCCAGCCCCACAGCATCGGGTTGTTGGGCAAGCAGCTTTTTGATGTCATCTGCGGGCACATGGCCTTCGATGGCATAGTCACCCACTTTGGCACTGTGGCAACTGCCGTAGTCTTGTGGCATGCCCAAGGCAGCCCTGAAGGAGCCGGTGTCTTGCACGTCGTTCACCTTGACCTCAAAGCCGTTGGCACGAAGGTGTTCAACCCAATCGGCACAGCAGCCGCAGGTGGGGGTTTTCCACACTTCAATCTGCTGGCTGGCCTGCACCAGGGAGGCCCCGTCGATCACGGCGGTTTCTTTGCTGCACGCGGCCAGCAAGCTTGCTGCGCTTAGGCACAACGCCAAAGCGGTGGGCTTGAGTATTGGTTTAAATCGGGTTTTCAAAAGCATCATCCTTCAACATCAAAACTGGTATCAATGTGCCCGGGCAAGACCAGGCGCACCACATCTTTGGGGCTTAGAGGGCCCACACCCTCGGGTGTTCCCGTAAAAATCAAATCACCCGGCTGTAAGGTAAACACCTCGCTTAAGTAACGCACAATGAACGGGATGGGAAACAACATTTTGCGAATGTCGCCATGTTGCTTTAGCTGCCCATTCAAATACATCTGAAACTCCATGTGCTGCGGCTGACCAATGTGATCTGTGGCCACAAACGAGGTCACTGTGGCGGCACAATCAAAACCCTTGGCCACAGCCCATGGCAGGCCGCCTTTTTTGGCCTTGGTTTGCAGGTCACGCGCAGTGAGGTCTAGCCCCAGCCCATACCCCGCCACGTGGGCCAAAGCATCTTCCTCAGCAATATGCTTGCCGCCCTGCCCAATCAGCAGCACCAACTCGGCCTCGTAATGCACCTCATTAGAATGTTTGGGCAAACGGATGGGATGCCCGGGAATGTGCAGGGCCGACGTGGGTTTGATGAACACCACCGGGTCTTCCTCGGGGCGATTGCCCAACTCGGCAATGTGAGCCGCGTAATTGCGACCGATGCAATAAATGTTGCGCACTTCAACGGCGCGGGTCTGGCTGGCATGCAAGGCAACGTGGGCCATGAATGAGCTCCAAAGAATGCAACGCCCCTAGTGTGCTACACGCTTTGAATTGCTGCCATCATTGATTGACAAAACGGGTGCACCAGCGTCGCAGTGGTTGACTGACTGGCGTATTTTACCCAAAGCCCGGTTGTGCAATTGCTGGCATTTCGATGGGCTTATGTTGAGCTTTTCCGACATTGCAACGTAGCTGATGTCTTCCCAGTAGCGTAAGGCCAGCACCTGTTGTTCTCGGTTGTCCAAGAGCTTTATTTTGCGCTGAATTTCGGTCTTCAACATCTGGCACTCCACCGAATCCAAGGTATCTGGCGACCCGTCAAAATCAACATCGCCGAGTTGATCAAAGTCTTGTTGATCTTTTGAAACCAGGTGAATGGACGTTTGCGACAGTGACCTGCCAAGAGAGTTAACAGAAACCCCCAAGGCCGCCGCTATTTCTTTGGATGTTGCACTTCTAAGCGCTGTGTGCTGAAGCTTGCTTCGAGCCCGATCGACCTGTTTAAGGACGCACCGCGCACCCCGGCTTAAGTGGTCTTGGTGACGAAGATAGTCAAACATGGCGCCCCGCACTCGATGGGATGCGTAGGTTTCAAAAAGGCACCCTTGTTTGGGCGAATAGCGGGCTTTGGCCTCCAGAAGCCCCATCAGCCCCTCTTGAATAAAATCTTCTTTCAGGTCTGCAAACCCCGTGCACCAAGCCACTTTGCGGGCAATGGCCTTGACCATTTCAAGCTCGCTGGCTGAAATTTGGCGACATTCAGCATCGTCCATGATGAGCTCCTTTTGAATGCCATTACTCAAAGAGTTCCAGATTCAAAAGGGAAGATGCATCACTTAAAAAGTGGCGGGCTTGTTGGGGTTAGCCTAAAAATGGGGCTGCTTTTGAGGGACACCAAAAAACAAGCGAATTAAATCAGAACGGAATGTCGTCATCCAAGTCGGCCACGCTTTGGGGCGCCTGGCGCTGTGGCGTAGAACGCATGCCACCACCCGAGGAACGGGCCGGGGCTGGAGAAGACTCAAAATCGTCGCCACCACCATAAGAACCGCCACCGCCACCGCTTCCGCCGCTATCGCGGCCGCCCAGCAGTTGCATTTGGTCGGCCACAATCTCGGTGGTGTAACGGTCTACACCTTGCTGGTCTTGCCACTTGCGGGTTTTTAAGCGGCCTTCCACATAAATGGAGCGGCCTTTTTTGCAGTATTCGCCTGCGATTTCAGCCAATCGCCCGTACATCACGATGCGGTGCCATTCGGTTTCTTCGCGCTTCTCGCCTGTGTTTTTGTCTTTCCAGTTGCTGGAGGTGGCCAAGGCCAAATTGACCACGGCGCCACCATCGGGCAGGTAACGCACGTCTGGGTCTTTACCGAGATTGCCGACCAGAATGACTTTGTTAACAGAGGCCATGTGTGAATTGCTCCTAAATGCTGTGTTGGGTTGAAGTGGGGCTGGGGGACGCGGGCGGGGTGTTGGCGCTGCGGGGCGGCAACGCGGCAATGCCACGCACCAGCAAAAACCACAACACCACCAGCAGCAGCACGCCTTCGAACACGCCTTGCGCACCCAAATGGCGGTATGCCAAACCACCCAGGGCGCCACCGGCAAAAAGCCCCAACGCTTGAGAAGTATTATATACACCGAGCGCCAAACCCCGGTGAGTGAGGGGTGCCACTCGTGACACCCACGAGGGAAGCGTGGCCTCCAGGAGATTGAACCCCACGAAGTAGGCCAACAGCAGCGCCACCACGGCCCAGCCATGCTGGTTGGCGAGCACCAAACCCAACATCACCAAGGCCATCAAAGCGATGGCGCCCAATTTTACGAGCTTTGTTTTGGCTTGCTTTTCGGCCCACACCATGAGGGGCACCATGAGCACAAATGACCCCACCACCACGGGCAAATACACCTTCCAGTGCTGGGCCAAAGGCAAGCCCAAGCCGCTGACCAAGAGGCTGGGCACGACCACAAACAAGGCCATCTGCGTGAGGTGCAAAGTAAAAATGCCCAAATTAAGCCGCAGCAAATCAGGCTGAAGCAACACCGCGCGCGTGGCCTGCCATCCCCCTTGCAACTTGGGCACTTGGGCATGCAAGGCGGGCGTGGGCAACAAACGCAACACCACGGCAATGGCCAGCAAACTGAGCACGCCGGTGATGCCAAACAAACCGCTCAAACCAAGCCACTGGTAAAGCACCGGCGCCAGCACCAGCGACAAAGCAAACGTGACCCCAATGGATGCACCAATCATGGCCATGCCTTTTGAGCGCACTTCATCGCGGGTGACATCGGCCAGCAGCGCCGACAAAGCCGCCGAAATGGCCCCTGCCCCTTGAAGCGCCCGGGCCCACACCAACTGCTCCACGGTGGTGGCCACATAACCCAACCAACACCCTGCAGCAAACAGCAACAAACCAGCCACAATGATGGGTTTGCGCCCCACGCGATCGGAGGCCCAGCCCAGTGGAATTTGCATGCAGGCCTGCGCCAACCCGTAAATGCCCATGGCCAAGCCCACCAGGCTGAGGTTGTCGCCCCCGGGCATGCCAGCCGCATGCAAGGCAAACACGGGCAGGATCATGAACATGCCGAACATGCGAAGCGCGTAAATGCTGGCCAGCCAGCCAGCGGCTCGCCGCTCGGCGGGCAGCATGGCAAAGGGGTTGGCTGGGTTGGTGGAACTGCGCATGGGCTGAAGACTGTACGGGCAAGCGTTGGCCAAGCTTAGGCCAAACCAAATGCGTGAAAACCGGAAACCGTCTATAGTATCAGGTTGGCCGCAGTTAACCGAAGTAGCACCGCATGAACTCCATTCGCATTCGTGGCGCACGCACGCACAACCTGAAAAACATTTCTCTGGACCTGCCTCGAGACAGCTTGGTGGTGCTCACCGGTTTGTCTGGCTCGGGCAAATCCAGCTTGGCCTTTGACACACTCTACGCTGAAGGCCAGCGCCGCTATGTCGAGAGCCTGTCGGCCTACGCCCGCCAGTTTTTGCAGCTCATGGAAAAACCGGATGTGGATTTGATCGAGGGCCTGTCTCCCGCAATTTCGATCGAGCAAAAGGCCACCAGCCACAACCCGCGCTCCACCGTGGGCACGGTGACCGAAATTCATGACTACCTGCGTTTGCTGTTTGCGCGGGCTGGTACGCCACGCTGCCCGGAACATGACGAAGAACTGAGTGTTCAAACCGTGAGCCAAATGGTGGACACGGTGCTGGCCTGGCCCGAGGAAAGCAAGGTGATGGTGCTGGCCCCTGTGCTTAACCAACGCAAAGGCGAACACAGCGAGCTGCTCAACGACCTGCGCGCCCAAGGCTTTGTGCGGATTCGTCTGAAAGCATCTGGCCAAAGCGAGGCCCAGGTAATGGAACTTGACCGGCTACAGGGCTTGGATAAACACCACAAGCACAGTCTGGATGTGGTCATCGACCGCCTGAAGGTGCGCCCCGATGCTCGGCAACGCCTGGCTGAAAGCTTTGAGACCGCGCTTCGCTTAAGCGATGGCAAGGCCGTGGCGGTGAACATGGACACCGGCGTGGAGACGGTGTTCTCTAGCCGATTTGCCTGCCCTGTGTGTGACTACAGCCTGACTGAACTTGAGCCGCGCTTGTTTTCGTTCAACAACCCGGCCGGGGCCTGCCCGGTGTGCGATGGCCTTGGCCATGAAAGTTTTTTTGACCCCCACAAGGTGGTCGCCCACCCGGATGTGTCACTGGCGGCAGGCGCCATCAGTGGTTGGGACAGGCGCAACGCCCTTTACCACCAAATGATGCAAAGCCTGGCGGCGCACTATGGCTTCGACCTCGAAACGCCCTGGAAGGAATTGCCTGAAGACGTGCAACAGGTGGTGCTTTATGGCTCGGGGAGTGAAGAAATTACATTCACCTACCTGAGCGAACGCAGCAAACCGGTGGCCAAAACCCACGCCTTTGAGGGCATCGCCAACAACCTGGCCCGCCGCCACCGCGACACCGATTCACAAGCGGTGCGCGAGGAGCTGGGCAAAATGCTGTCGGTGCGGCCATGCCAGGCCTGTGGTGGATCACGCTTGAAGCCAGGCGCGCGCCATGTGTTTGTGGGTGACGGTGAGCAGCGCAAAGCCCTGCACCACATCACCGAGCTGCCCATTCAAAAGGCCCTGGAGTATTTCAGCACTCTTCACATGCAAGGGGCCAAGGGGCAAATTGCAGAAAAAATCGTGAGCGAAATCAAAGCCCGGCTTCAGTTTTTGAACGATGTGGGCCTGAATTACCTCACCTTGAACCGCAGCGCAGATACGCTCAGCGGCGGGGAAAGCCAGCGCATTCGCCTGGCCAGCCAAATAGGCTCGGGCCTGACCGGCGTGATGTATGTGCTGGATGAGCCCTCAATTGGCCTGCATCAACGCGACAATGATCGGCTGATACACACGCTGTTGCGGCTCAAGCAATTGGGTAACACGGTGCTGGTGGTGGAGCACGATGAGGACGCCATACGCTGCGCGGATTACGTGGTCGACATGGGGCCTGGCGCGGGCGAGCATGGGGGTTTGGTGGTGGCACAGGGCACGCCGGCAGAAATACTGGCCAGCCCGGAATCCCTGACCGGCCAATACCTCAGTGGCAAGCGTCGCATTGAACGCTTAAGCCCGCTGCGCCAAGCTGACCCCGCGCGAATGTTGACCATTCACCATGCCACAGGCAACAACCTGAAAGACGTCACAGCGAGTATCCCTGTGGGGCTGTTTGTATGCGTCACGGGCGTGTCTGGTTCGGGCAAGTCCACTCTGATCAATGACACGCTGCTGGCCGAGGCCGCCCGGCAATTGAACCGCGCCCACAGCGAAGCCGCCCCTCACAGCCACATCAGTGGCCTGGAGCACTTCGACAAGGTGATCGCAGTGGACCAAAGCCCGATTGGCCGCACCCCACGCAGCAACCCGGCCACCTACACAGGTTTGTTCACCCCCATTCGAGAATTGTTTGCCGGCGTGCCTGCCGCCCGCGAGCGAGGCTACGACGTGGGGCGCTTCTCCTTCAATGTGAAGGGTGGCCGCTGCGAAGCCTGCCAGGGCGATGGCGTGGTCAAGGTGGAAATGCACTTCTTGCCCGATCTGTACGTGCCCTGCGACGTGTGCCATGGCAAACGCTACAACCGCGAAACCCTGGAGATTCAATACCGCGGAAAAAACATCGCCGAGGTGCTTGAGCTCACAGTGGAACAAGCCTTGGCCGTGTTTGCCGCGGTGCCCACGATTGCCCGAAAACTTCAAACCTTGATCGATGTTGGGCTGGGCTACATTCGCCTGGGCCAATCCGCGACGACCTTGTCTGGCGGGGAAGCGCAACGGGTGAAGCTGTCGCTTGAACTGTCCAAGCGCGACACCGGCAAAACCCTCTACATTTTGGATGAGCCCACCACGGGCCTGCATTTCCACGACATTGCCATGCTTCTAAAAGTGCTCAACCCACTGGTGGAACAAGGCAACACCGTGCTGGTGATTGAACACAACCTGGATGTGATCAAATGTGCCGACTGGATTTTGGACATGGGCCCCGAGGGTGGCGACAACGGAGGCCAACTGATTGCACAGGGCACCCCGGCCGACATTGCAGGCAACCCCGAAAGCCACACAGGCAAATTTTTGGCTCGTTTTATTAACGACGAAAAACCAGCCAAACCGCGCGAAAAACCGTCGAAAAGAGCCTAAAAATTGGGTCGTGTACAATAGGGGGTTCATCATAGCTGTGGGAGTACCATGAACGAACAACTCGAAACACTCTTTAAGTACATCGAACCATCCAAATTGTTGGAGCTGGGCCTGCAAGCCACCAAATTCGTTGTGGTGATCATTGCTGCCCTTGTGGTGTTGCGCATTGTTAAAGCGGCCATCGACCGCGTGGGCGGCCGCATGCAAAGCCGTGGCAAAACACTGGACGACCAGAAGCGTGTTGAAACGCTCACCCGCGTGCTGAAATACATTGCCAACGTGGTGATTTTGCTGCTGGGTGCTTTGATTGCGCTGGGTACGATTGGAATTTCGATTGCACCCGTGCTGGCTGCTGCCGGTGTGGTCGGTTTGGCTGTGGGTTTTGGTGCACAAAGCCTGGTGAAGGATTACTTCACCGGTGTGGTGCTGCTGATTGAAAACCAAATTCGCGCTGGGGACTTTGTTGAAATCGGTGGTAAGTCCGGCACCGTGGAAAACGTGACGCTTCGCTACGTTCGTCTGCGTGATGCACAGGGCAATGTGCATTTTGTACCCAACGGTCAAATCAGCTCTGTGACAAACTCCACCATGGATTTTGCTTACGCTTTGATTGAGGTTGGCATCGCCTACAAAGAAGATGTGGATTCAGCGCTCAAAGTGATGCAAACCGTTGGCGAGCAAATGGCGGAGGATGAAGAATTGAAATCCAAGATCCTGGAGCCGATCTCCGTGATGGGCGTTCAAGCGCTCGCCGACTCGGCTGTGACGCTTCGCGTGCGTTTCAAAACCACTCCGGGTGACCAGTGGGCCTTGCGCCGCGAATACTTCAAACGAATTAAAGCTGCGTTTGACAAAGTGGGCATTGAAATCCCCTTCCCCCACCTCACGCTGTATCGAGGTGATGCAGAGCCCGCCAAAATCGAGGGCAGCAAGGCGTAAAACCTGGGTTGTACCCATAAAAAAAGCCGCTGTATTTACAGCGGCTTTTTTGTGTCTGGGCAGTTGCTCCAGACACGTCGGTGCTGCTGTTTAACGCGGCAGCACCGTGGCACCCATCAGGTACTCGTCCACTTCGCGCGCAGCCTGGCGGCCTTCGCGAATGGCCCACACCACCAAAGATTGCCCACGACGCATGTCGCCTGCAGCAAATACTTTGTCAACGTTGGTGCGGTAGCAGCCCTCACCATCGGTGGTGGCCTTGGCGTTGCCGCGGTTGTCTTTTTCCACCCCAAAAGCGTCCAGAACGCTCTTGGCTGGGTTGGTAAAGCCCATGGCAAACAAAACCAGGTCCGCAGGGATCTCAAACTCAGAACCTGCAATTTCTTGCATCTTCATTTGACCGGTGGCGTCGTCTTTGACCCATTCCACTCTGGCACACAGGGCAGCTTTTACATTGCCCTTGCCATCGTCGATGAACTTCTTGGTGGTCACCGCCCAATCGCGTTCCACGCCTTCCTCATGAGAAGAAGAAGTGCGCATCTTCATGGGCCAGTAGGGCCAAACCAAAGGCTTGTTTTCTTGCTCGGGCGGCTGGGGCATGAGTTCAATTTGCACCACTTGCTTGGCACCGTGGCGGTTGGAGGTGCCCACGCAGTCAGAACCTGTGTCACCACCACCGATCACCAGCACATTCTTCTTGGTGGCCAGAATTTGATCTTTCAGCTTGTCACCCGCATTCACCCGGTTTTGCAGGGGCAAAAACTCCATGGCAAAGTGCACGCCTTTCAGCTCGCGACCAGGCACGGGCAAATCACGCGGCACTTCAGACCCACCGGTCAAAATGACCGCATCAAACTGCTTGAGCAATTCTTTGGGGGTCACTGTTTCTTTGGCCAGGTTGGTGATGCCGCCTTCGGCCAGTTTTTCGCCCACAAACACGCCCGTTTTAAAGGTCACGCCCTCGGCTTGCATTTGCTCAACGCGGCGGTCGATGTGATGCTTTTCCATCTTGAAATCGGGGATGCCGTAGCGCAGCAGGCCACCGATGCGGTCGTTCTTTTCGAACACGGTCACATCGTGCCCCACGCGGGCCAACTGTTGCGCAGCGGCCATGCCTGCAGGGCCAGAGCCCACAATGGCCACTTTCTTGCCGGTTTTTTGGGCTGGTACTTGAGGCACCACCCAGTTGTTTTCCCAGCCTTTGTCGATGATGGCGTGCTCAATGCTTTTGATGCCAACGGGCTCTTCGTGAATGCCCAAGGTGCAAGCGGCTTCGCAGGGTGCCGGGCAAATGCGGCCGGTGAACTCCGGGAAGTTGTTGGTGCTGTGCAGCGTGGCCAGGGCATTTTTCCAGTCTTGCTTGTACACCAGGTCATTGAAGTCAGGGATGATGTTGTTGACCGGGCAGCCGTTGTTGCAAAACGGAATGCCGCAGTCCATGCAACGTGCACCTTGTATCTTCGCTTCGTCGTCGCTCAGCGTGATCACGAACTCTTTGTAATGTTTTACGCGCTTTTCGGGGGCCTCGCTGGCCTCCTTCAAGCGTTCAAATTCCATAAAACCTGTGACTTTTCCCATTTCTTAAATCCTCATACTCAGGCGATGTGCCAGGTTGTGATCAGGCTGCAACTTCTGCTTTGGTTTGTGCGGCCACGTACAGTTCTTTCAGTGCGCGGCGGTATTCACTTGGGAACACCTTCACAAACTTTTTGCGTTCGGTTGACCAGTTTTCAAGAATTTCCTTGGCACGCTCGCTACCGGTGTAGCGGGCATGGCGTTCGACCAAACCTTTCAGAATCACTTCATCAGGCTGGCGTTCACTGCCACGGGCCAGGCTGTGCCAAATTTCTTTATTGCCCAGGGCTTCTTGCTCGTTGGCGGGCACCACGGCCTCCAGCTCCACCTGCGCCAGGTTGCAGCGCTTGGCAAACAGGCCATCGATGTCGTACACATAGGCAATGCCGCCGCTCATGCCTGCGGCAAAGTTACGGCCGGTTTCACCCAGCACCACCACGGTGCCGCCGGTCATGTATTCACATCCGTGGTCACCAGTGCCCTCGATCACGGCTGCAGCACCCGAGTTGCGCACGGCAAAACGCTCTCCAGCCACGCCGCTCAAAAATGCCTCACCGGCAATCGCGCCGTACAGCACGGTGTTGCCCACGATCATGTTTTCTTCGGCTGCGCCACGGAAGTCGTTGGTGGGTCGCACAATAATTCGGCCACCACTCAAACCCTTGCCCACATAGTCGTTGCCTTCGCCCACCAAATCGGCCGTGATGCCGTGGGCCAGGAAGGCACCAAACGATTGTCCGGCCGTGCCGGTGAACTGAATGTGGATGGTGTCGTCTGGCAAACCTTCGTGGCCATATTTCTTGGCCACTTCGCCCGACAACATGGCACCCACGGTGCGGTTCACGTTCTTGATTGGGGTAATGAAGGACACGCGCTCGCCTTTGTCCAGCGCTGGCTTGGCCATGCTGATGAGCTTCTGGTCAAGGGCTTTGTCCAAGCCGTGGTCTTGCTCACCGGTGTGGTACAGCGGCTCGGTGGTGCCGGTGGGCACCCACAGCAGACGGCTGAAGTCCAGGCCCTTGGCTTTCCAGTGGGTGATGCCTTTCTTCATGTCCAGCAGGTCGGCGCGGCCCACCAGCTCGTTGAAGCTGCGAATGCCCAGCTGCGCCATGATTTCACGCACTTCATTGGCCACGAAGAAGAAGTAGTTCACCACATGTTCTGGCTTGCCGGTGAACTTCTTGCGAAGCTCTGGGTTTTGGGTGGCCACACCGACGGGGCAGGTGTTCAAGTGGCACTTGCGCATCATGATGCAGCCCTCAACCACCAGCGGTGCGGTGGCAAAGCCAAATTCATCTGCACCCAACATGGCACCAATCACCACGTCGCGGCCGGTCTTCATTTGACCATCCACTTGAACGCGGATGCGACCACGCAAGCCGTTCAATACCAGGGTTTGCTGGGTTTCGGCCAAGCCGAGTTCCCAGTTGGTGCCTGCGTGCTTGATGGAAGACACAGGCGATGCACCTGTACCACCGTCTTGCCCAGCGATCACCAGGTGATCGGCCTTGGCCTTGGACACACCGGCAGCAATGGTGCCCACACCCACTTCAGACACCAGCTTGACCGAAATCGATGCCTGGCTGTTCACGTTTTTCAGGTCGTGAATCAGTTGGGCCAGGTCTTCGATGGAGTAGATGTCGTGGTGCGGGGGTGGGGAGATGAGGCCCACGCCAGGCACGGAGTAACGCAACTTGCCAATGTACTCAGACACCTTGCCACCGGGCAGCTGACCGCCCTCACCGGGCTTGGCACCTTGGGCCATTTTGATCTGGATTTGATCGGCCGAGGTGAGGTATTCAGCGGTTACACCAAAGCGGCCTGAGGCCACTTGTTTGATGCGGGAACGCAGGCTGTCGCCCTTTTTCAGGGGGAAGTCTGCCACCACCACATCGCCCAGCTCGCTCTTGAGTGTGGCGCCTTCTTTGATGGGGCCGTTGCCGGGACCAAATTTGTCCAAGCCAGCCCGCAGTTCGGTGACGTAGCGCTTTTGGTCTTCGCCACCTTCACCGGTGTTGCTCTTGCCGCCAATGCGGTTCATGGCCACGGCCAGGGTGGAGTGTGCTTCGGTTGAAATGGAACCCAAAGACATTGCACCCGTTGCAAAGCGCTTCACGATTTCTTCAGCGGGCTCTACTTCCTCAATGGGAATGGCCTTGCTGGGGTCAATCTTGAATTCAAACAAGCCGCGCAGGGTCATGTGGCGCTTGCTTTGGTCGTTGATGATCTGCGCGTACTCTTTGTAGGTGTTGTAGGTGCCGCTGCGTGTGGAGTGCTGCAACTTTGCAATCGCATCGGGGGTCCACATGTGCTCTTCACCGCGGGTGCGCCAAGCGTACTCGCCACCTGCATCCAGGGCACCGGCCAACACAGGGTCGGGGCTGAATGCAGCTTGGTGAATGCGAATGGCTTCGTCAGCCACTTCAAACACGCCAATGCCTTCCACCTTGGTGGGAGTGCCGCCAAAGTAGGCGTCTACAAACGATTGGTTCAGGCCCACGGCTTCAAAAATTTGCGCGCCGGTGTAGCTCATGTAAGTGGAGATGCCCATTTTGGACATCACTTTCATGAGGCCTTTGCCCACAGCCTTGATGTAGTTGTACACCGCCTTCTCGGGGCTCAACTCGCCTGGCAGGCCTTTGCTCATGTCGGCAATGGTTTCCATGGCCAGGTAGGGGTGCACTGCCTCGGCACCATAACCCGCCAGCAAGGCAAAGTGATGCACTTCACGGGCAGAGCCGGTTTCTACCACCAAGCCAGTGCTGGTGCGCAGGCCCACTTTCACCAGGTGCTGGTGAATGGCCGACAGGGCCAACAAAGCAGGAATGGCCACGTTGTCGCGGTTCATGTGGCGGTCGGTGATGATCAAAATGTTCACACCGTTCTTGACAGCATCGCGAGCTTCGGCACACAGGGAGGCAATGCGGGCCTCAATGCCTTCTTTGCCCCAGGCCACGGGGTAACAAATGTTCAGCTCGTGGCTCTTGAACTTGCCACCCGTGAATTCTTCAATGTTGCGGATCTTGGCCATGTCTTTGGAGGTGAGCACGGGCTGTGCCACTTCAAGGCGCATGGGCGGGTTGATGTTGTTCAAATCCAGCAAGTTGGGCTTGGGGCCAATAAAGCTGTTCAGGCTCATCACCAGGTTTTCACGGATCGGGTCGATCGGTGGGTTGGTTACCTGGGCAAACAACTGTTTGAAGTAGTTATACAGGGGCTTGAGCTTGTTGGACATCACCGCCAATGGGCTGTCGTTGCCCATGGAGCCCGTGGCCTCTTCGCCGTTTTGCAGCATGGGGGCCATCAAAAACTTCAGGTCTTCCTGGGTGTAACCAAAGGCCTGCTGGCGGTCCAGCAAGGTCTCGGTGGGCTGCACAGGCTCGGGCTGACCATCCACTTCATCGAGCTTGATGCGAATGGTGTCGATCCACTGCTTGTAAGGCTTGGCGTTGGCCAGTTGGCTCTTCAGCTCGTCGTCGTTGATGATGCGGCCAGCTTCCATGTCGATCAGGAACATTTTGCCTGGCTGCAGACGCCACTTCTTCACAATCTTGCTTTCGGGAATGGGCAAGGTGCCAGATTCCGATGCCATCACAACCAGGTCGTCCTCGGTCACGATGTAACGGGCTGGGCGCAAACCGTTTCGGTCCAGCGTGGCACCAATCTGTTTGCCGTCAGTGAATGCCATGGCGGCGGGGCCATCCCAGGGCTCCATCATCGCAGCGTGGTACTCGTAGAAGGCGCGGCGGTTGTCGTCCATCAGGGTGTGCTGTTCCCAGGCCTCAGGCACCATCATCATCATGGCCTGTGCAATGGGGTAGCCGGCCATCACCAGCAATTCCAGACAGTTGTCGAAACAGGCCGTGTCGGACTGGCCTTCGAAAATCAAGGGGTAGAGTTTTTGAAGATCGTCGCCCAGCACGGCGCTCTTCATGACGCCTTCACGCGCGCGCATCCAGTTAAAGTTGCCCTTCACGGTGTTGATTTCGCCGTTGTGGGCCAGCATGCGGTAGGGGTGGGCCAAAGGCCACTCTGGGAAGGTGTTGGTCGAAAAACGCTGGTGCACCAAGGCCAGAGCGGACACGCAGCGCTTGTCTTGCAGGTCCATGTAGTATTCGCCCACCTGGTTGGCCAGCAACAGGCCTTTGTACACAATGGTGCGGGCGCTCATGGAGGGGCTGAAATATTCGGTGCCGTGCGCCAGGTTCAGGTTTTTGATGGCGTGCACTGCGCGCTTGCGGATGACGTACAGCTTGCGCTCCAGGGCATCGGTCACCATGATGTCGCGACCACGGCCCACAAACACCTGGCGAATCACGGGCTCTTTGGCGCGCACCGTGGGGCTCATGGGCATGTCGCGGTTTACAGGCACATCGCGCCAGCCCAGCAACACCTGGCCTTCGGCTTTGATTGCACGCTCAATTTCCTGCTCGCAGGCAATACGCGAAGCGGTTTCTTTGGGCAGGAACAACATGCCCACGCCATATTCACCAGCCGGCGGCAACGCCACGCCCTGCTTGGCCATTTCTTCGCGGAAAAATGCGTCGGGAATCTGAATCAGGATACCGGCACCGTCGCCCATCAAGGGGTCTGCACCGACAGCACCCCGGTGGTCCAGGTTTTCAAGAATCTTTAGGCCGCCCTCGACGATTTCGTGAGTACGCTTGCCCTTGATGTGCGCCACAAAACCCACGCCGCAAGCGTCGTGTTCGTTGGCGGCGGAGTACATGCCTTTTTGTTCGGCCAGTGTTCGAATGTCTTGCATCTGCATTCTCCAATGAGGGGGCGGCAAGCCAACAAGGCGCAACAAACCCCCGATTTCAGGTCGTTGCACACTTTACTGCACTGCGGCGATGGACTCAAGAAAAATAAAAGGGGTCTGACCCTATTTTCAAAAGCCCCAGGTTTGGCGGGGACAATAAATAGGGACACACCAACAACAAATGCACCTAAGCAGTGCAATTGTTTGATTTTGAAGAAGGTCTGCCGCGAGGCCGTGGACGAACCGGGCGGTTGGCCAGGTCTTGAACCTGAGCACAAAAGGCATCGTCGCTCCACAACCAACCTTTGTTGAGGCAGGCTTGCAATTCGATTTGCTCGTCTTGACCCAGACCATGCTCACTGAATTGGCGGTATCGGGTTTGCCGTTCAAACGGCGTATTGCCCAGTTGCCAGTACAGGGGAAGATCGCTCAGCCATGGCTCGTTCACGACGCCTGCATGGGCAGCAAAACTGCTCCAAGGGTAAGTGGCCAAGTCGTGCGCACCCGCCTGCCGAATCGCCAATTGCTCCACGTACAGGCATGCCTTCAGCGCCCTGGGGCCCGGTTGAACCACGGTCGATTTAAAACGCGCTTCCCACAGCGCGTTGTACTCAATGGTTTGCAAGGCCCGCACCGCCGGGGAAAAATGCCGGTTCAGGTGTTGCACAAAACGCCCCGCTTGGTTGGCCTCACCCGCCGAGAGCAGCAACATCACAGAGTCGGGCACCAGGCAGTATGCATGCAAAGCCACCCCCTCGGCTTGGGCACTTTCTGGTAACAAACGATGAAACAGCGCAAACGCCTCGCGGGTTTTGAAAACGCGCTGGCCCGCCAAGCCCTGCAGTGCCAGCAACATGGGGCAATCGGGTATAAACAGCCTTGCCTGCCGAGCCATGACGGCCTGCCTTAGGTGGAGACGCCGGGCACGGTAAGGCGCTGGTGCTCTTTCATGGCGTAGCGATCGGTCATGCCGGCAATGTAGTCTGCAATGGCGCGGGGCACGTTGTTTTCTGCACGGCGATAAAACTGAGGGGGCAGCAGGCGTGGGTCGCTCATAAAAATGCCAAACAACTCTTGAACCACCCGCCGGGCTTTTAAGGTGGCGCGCAACACCTGGTAGTGTTGATAAAGGTCTTTGCGCAAAAACACCTTGAGCGCGTGGTTAAGTTCGCGCATTTCATCACTGAAGCCAATCAAGGCAGGGGCCTGCTGCACATCGCCCACACTGGCAGGCTTGGCCTTGGCAATGCGCCGCTCCGACTCGCAAAGCAGGTCTTGAATCAGCGCATTGATGATGCCGCGCACGGTTTCGTGAATCAACCGTCGACCCTCGATGCCGGGGTGGCGTGCCATCACGCGATCCAGATGGATTTTAAACAAAGGCACCTCCGCAGCCTGTTCCAGGGTGATCAAGCCAGAGCGCAAACCATCGTCGATGTCGTGGTTGTTGTAGGCGATCTCGTCGGCCAGGTTGGTAACCTGGGCCTCCAGCACCGGGCGTCGATTGCTCAAAAACCGGTCAGCCACCTCGCCCAGCATTTCGGCATTGGGGCGTGAACAGTGTTTCAAGATGCTCTCGCGGGTTTCAAAACAAAGGTTCAGACCATTGAATGAGGCATACTTTTCTTCAAGCTCATCGACGACCCGCAGGCTTTGAAGGTTGTGCTCAAAACCACCGTGGGGCGCCATGCATTCGTTCAGCGCATCTTGCCCAGCGTGGCCAAAGGGGGTGTGGCCCAAATCATGCGCCAAGGCCACCGCCTCGGTTAGCTCTTCATTCAGGCCAAGGTTGCGAGAAATACTCCGCGCAATTTGAGCCACCTCCAGGCTGTGGGTGAGGCGGGTTCGGTACAGATCGCCCTCGGTGTTTACAAACACCTGCGTTTTGTATTCCAACCTGCGAAAAGCCGCACTGTGAATGATGCGGTCGCGGTCGCGCTCAAACTGTGTTCGACCCAAGGGTGCGGCTTCTTGGTGCACTCTGCCGCGGGTATTGCGGCTGCTCACAGCGTACGGGACCAAATTGGCTTCGAAGTCCCGCATCAAATCACTCCCCAGCCCCGAGTTCTTGCAAGGTCTGGCGCACCAGCGCCTCGTCTGCAGGCGAGGTGGAGGCGCTGCCCAAACCATTGAGCAACACGTACTTAATGGCGCCTGAATCTGCTTTTTTGTCGTGCGCCATCAGGGCCATGAATTGATCGACGCCCAAGCGTGGCGGAATGGCAGGCAAGCGGGCATCAATCACGATTTTCTTAAGACGCGCGGATTCTTCAGCGCTTAAGCGCCCCATTCTGCGGCAAACCTCGGCTGCAATCACCATGCCACAACCCACCGCTTCACCATGGAACCACTGGCCATAGCCCATGCCCGCTTCAATGGCGTGGCCAAAGGTGTGACCAAAATTCAAAATGGCGCGTATACCCCCCTCGCGCTCGTCTTGGCTCACCACCTCGGCTTTGATCTCACAAGACCGCTTAACCACTAGGGCCAACAGGTCTGGATCACGGTTGAGCAAGGCCGCCATGTTGGACTCGACCATGTCAAGGTAGGCGGTGTCGGCGATGGCGCCGTGCTTGATGATCTCAGCCAGACCACAGCTCAGTTCTCGATCTGGCAAGGTGTTCAGGGTCGCAATGTCGGTCACCACCATTTGAGGCTGATAAAACGCCCCGATCATATTTTTACCCAAGGGGTGATTGATGCCGGTTTTACCGCCCACCGAACTGTCCACCTGGCTCAACAAGGTGGTGGGCACCTGAATAAAGGGAATGCCTCGCATGAAGGCCGAAGCAGCAAAACCACCCATGTCGCCGATCACGCCACCGCCCAAGGCCACCAACACGGTTTTGCGGTCGCAGTGGTTTTGCAGCAGTGCATCAAAGACCCGCTGCAGGGTGGGCCAGTCTTTGTACTCTTCACCATCGGGCAAGTTCACGGTGTGCACGCGCTTGGCGCCGGCATCAAGCAGGGTGTGTTGAAGCCTGTCGGCGTACAGTGGCCCCACGGTGGTGTTGGTACAAATCATGACCACCTTGCCCTTCACGTGGGGCGAAAACAGCTCAGACCGGTCGAGCAGCCCGCTTCCAATGTGGATGGCATAGCTGCGCTCACCCAAATCAACTTGCAGATCGTATGTACTCATGATGAACCCAAAGCATTGTGCTCAGCTTGGCCCGGCACATTGGTCAGGTGCAGGGACTGCACAATTTTATTAACAATTTGATAGACCGGCTGCCGGCCAGTTTCAACCACAAGGTCTGCACAGGCTTTGTACAGGGGCAAACGCGCCTGAAGCAGCTCTTCAATTTTTTTTCTGGGGTTGGGGCCGCGCAGCAAGGGGCGGTTTTTGTCCAGCTTGGTGCGTTGGTAAAGCTCGCCCGGCGACGCACTCAGGTACACCACCGGCCCAATTTGCTTGAGCAGCTTGCGGTTTTCTTCAAGAAGCACAATACCGCCCCCGGTGGCCAACACCTGGGCTTGCTTGCCGGCAAAGTTGGCCAACACCTGGGACTCGCGGCGACGAAAGCCGGCCTCCCCTTCAATTTCGAAGATCACCGGTATGCTAACCCCTGTTTGCTGTTCGATCAGGTGGTCAGTGTCTGTAAATTCCCAGGACAGATGCTTGGCCAAGGCCTTGCCGACTGTGCTTTTGCCGGCACCCATCATGCCCACCAGCACAATGCATTGATTTACCACGTTGAAGTAAAACCTTGTGAACAATCAAAGCATTGTACGGTAAAGCGCTCATCAAAGGCTGGAAAGCACCACAGGCGTCAGAAAGATTAGCAACTCGGCGCGACGCCGATTGTCGGTTTTGCCTTTGAACAGGTGCCCCACCACGGGCACATCGCCCAGCAAGGGGACTTTGTCATCGCGCAGGTTGTCGCCTTCCTCAAAGATGCCGCCCAACACCACGGTGCCCCCATCGGCCACCAACACTTTGGTTTTAACGCGGCGTGTGTCAATCGCAGGCCCGGCGGCGGTGGTAATTCCGATCGAATCTTTGGCCACATCCACCTCCAACAACACCGTGCCGTCGGGGGTAATCTGAGGCGTCACATCCAGCTTCAGGTTGGCCTCTTTAAACTCAATGGCTGTTGCGCCACTGCTGGTGGCCATTTGGTAAGGTATTTCCGTGCCCTGCTCAATGCTTGCGGCCTCTTTGTTGGAGGTGATCACCCTTGGATTGGACACCGTACGAATCCGATTGCTGGTTTCCAGGGCACGTAACTGCAAATTAATCAATCGCGTTGAATTGGCATTAAACAGGGTGTAGGCAAAATTGGCTGCAGCGCCTGCCCCTGTGTCAACAAAACCACCACTGCCAAACTGGTCACCAATTTCGGCAAATGCCTCACCACGCGCCGATGAACCACGTAGACGAACCCCCAGCTCCTTGGACACCGAGGTGTCTGCCAACACCACCCGAGCCTCAATCAACACTTGCTTCACAGGTTTGTCCAACCCGGTCACAATGGCCTCAATACGCTCCAGGCGGGAAGGCGTATCGCGCACAAAAATCTGGCTGGTTCGCTCATCGGCAATCAAAGTGCCACGACTGGAGAGCAAACCCGCATCATCGGCTTTAATCAAGGCCACCAGATCCGCTGTTTTTTGGTAACTCACCTGAAACACCCGCGACACCAAAGGCTCCAACCCATCTTGAGCCTGGCGCTTGGCATTTTCCAATTGATCGTTCATCACATCCGCCAGCGTGGACACCAACAACACATTGCCAGACTGGCTCGACACCAAGCCTTTGGATCGCATCACGATGTCCAAAGCCTGGTCCCAAGGCACATCCTTTAAGTAAACGGTCACCTTGCCCTGCACACTGTCGCTCAGCACAAGATTCATTTTGGTGAAGTCTGCGAACACCTGCATCACGGTGCGAATATCGGCATTCTTGAAATCCAATGAAATGGGTCGGCCGGCATATCGGGCAGCGCTGCTCTCGCTGGGCGAGAGGGGTTTGACGCTTTTGGTGTCGAACGCCCGCGGAACCGCCAAAGGGGCATCGCGGCCCTGCAACTCCAGATCAACCTGCCCACCACTCTGGCGAATGGTATGCGTGGCATTGCGCAAGTTTAGGCGAAGGCTCACCGTGTGGTCACCAGACTGCAGTTGTGGGTCGCTGGCAAAACTCAATCCTGCCAAGGCCGCACTTTTCAGAACCTCAGGGCTGGCCACCGCCTGCCCAAACCGCAGCGTGAGGGTGTTGCCATCCAGCCGAGCATCGGCCAGCAGTTTGGCGCCATCAAAAGAAAAGCGAATAATTTCACTGCGCCCCTGTTGCTGCACACTCACTGACTGCAATCGAGCAAACTGCTCTTGCAGCACCACACCGCCCAAGCTGTTTTTGATGTCATGTTGAAGGGCACTGTCCGCAGACGCTCTGGCAGCGAGGATGCTGCTTGGCAAATATGGAGCTGGCCCAGAAAAAACCAGCTTGACCTGCTGCCCATCAAGCGACTGGCTGACCTCATAAGGCCCATGCAAACCGATCACCAATCGACTTTTGCCACTGGCATGGATCAGTTGCGCGGAGCGTATGCGACTGCCCTTGGGCAAATTCAAGTCCAGGTTAGTCCCCTCCAGCCGCACCGGAAAATCCAGCACATGTCGATCTGGCCCGGACATTCTGAACATCGGCACCCTTGCGACCAAGGGCTCGTCGAGGGTAAGCGTAAGCACCGACTGATCGGCTTGATCTTTGACCACACCCCCCACAATCGACAGGGCTTGGGCTGCGCCGCTGCTCACCGTCAGCATGACCATCACACCAAGGGCCCGCCACGCGCGTCTATTGTTGAAAAACGTTTGGATCATGGTTGAGCACCCTCAGTCTGCGTGCCTCTCAAATGAAGCTGTATGGTTTTTCCAGCCTCAGGCCCTGTGTGCGTCTTCAGGGTTAGGCTGTCTTCTTTAACCTGAATCACTTTGGCCACGCCCAGCACATGGCTACCTTCTGCCACCACATGGTCATCGGGTCCGTGGGTGACGATCGCAAACCGTCGCCCAGCGCTTTCTACAACACCCGTTAATGACAAGCCCGCTATCGCGTCTGTTGCGGATTCCCCGCCCACACTTGCCAGGGCCTCGCTTCGCCGCTCAAGGGCGCGCCCGCTCACGGCTGGCAACTTGACCTGTTTCACCGGGCTGTCTGCGGGTCGTTCCAGGGCCGTTGTTGGCAGGTCCGACTGCTCCAAACGATCCATCAATTGAGCAAGCGTTGCACCGTGTACCGCCTGCGGACTCTCAAGCGCCGGGAACAAAGGCACCAAAAACATCGAAACCAACCATTCAATCATCGGGATTTCCCTCCTGCGATGCGGGCTTTGTTGCCACAGGGCCAAGCTGGGCGAAGGCATGCAGCTCGCCTGTTAATCGCCACTGGCCTGTGTTTGGCTGCTCCACCATTTCAAAATTGGCCAGTCGAACCTGGCGGCTCAAGCGGGCCAGGTTCAGCGGCACTCGGGCCATGTCAGGCCCCCGACCATCCGCGCTCAAGGTCACTGGCAGCAATCGCATCACCTCTTGGTCTTGCATCGATTTGGGAGTGAAGTCGTTCAAGACCAAACTCTGCTTACGCAGCATTTGATTGATTTTGTCCAGCAGTGAGGCCATCTCCCGATCAGTCGGCAGGGCGCGCTGCAAGGCTGGCAGACGAGCCTCTAACGCCAGCAGCTCCTGCTGTATCGCCACTCGGTTCACCAACAAAGCCGATTGGGCATCCAAGCGCTGGTGTCTGTCAGCAATCTCCGCATGGTTGGTGTGCATCTGCATGATCAGCCCCCGCCAAGACAGCATAAAAAAGCCGAGTAAAACCAACGCCCAGATGGCTAGGCCGATCGCCACCTTGTGTCGCAGTTGCACGGTGTGCAGCCGACCCCACAGATTTTTCAAATCAAATTCGTCCAGTTGAAGTGCCATTTGCCCCTCCCTTCAACACCGCCTTAATCTCAAATTGATGCATGCCTGAAGGCCTGCCATCTTGATCTTCTGAAGGCGTGGTCCGCACGTACACCAAATCCACGGTATGAAACAGCTCGTCCTCGAGCTCCAGGCGCGCCACCCACGCGGCCAACTCCGAGACGCTCGAGGTGTAGCCCTCGACCGCCAGTTCCCCCTCGCGCAGCACGAGGCGGTTCAGCCCCACAGGCATGGGCAGGCTTTCGTCCAGAAAGGCCATCAACTCACTGGCCACCACAGATTGGGCCTCAACGTCTTCCAAAGCCTTTATTTGTCGCTTTAGCTCAAGCACACGGTCTCTTTGCTGCTGCACTTGGGCCACCTTGCGCGTCAAATCTTCTTCAAGTCGCCCCAAGCGCATCAAATACTCATCTTGAATCGAATAGCGACGTTGAAACTCAGCATTGACCAGTCCAGCCACCACAAGGGCCAAGACGGCACTCACGCCGATTTGGCACAGCACCATGCGTCGCGTAGCCTCATTGCGACGTTCGCGATAAGGAAAGAGGTTGAATAGAATCACGCGCATGGCAAGGCCTCCAGTGCGCCGTAGGCCACCACACTGCGATGCCACCCATCTGCCAACTCGCGGCGGGGCCGCACGTCGAGCAACCTGCTGGCCAACACCTGGCTTCGGCGCACCGTGGCCTCACAGCCCTTGGCGTTCATGGTGTCGCCGCCCAGCACCAACCGCACCGAACCAGCCTCCTCCATGGCGCCATCTCTGGCCCAGGAAGACACCAAACGCTCCAGCGCAGAAATTGACTGAACCAGCGAAAAGCCTTCCTCGCTGTGTTCCGAACTTTCGTGAAACAGCACCCCTTGAGAAAAAACCGCCAAGCGAATCCGATGTCGATTCATTTCGCCATGCAACAAAAACCGAACGCCATTTAAGCTGTCGGCGTGGGGAAGCATTTGCAAATACCCATTGAGAGAAGCAACACTGTCGAGGGTGATGCCCCCACAAGCCAAGCGCAGGCTTTGACTGGCCGCCAGCACTTCGTCCACTTGCGCTTGGTCCAGCCCCGCCACAGCCAGGGTCAAATTGCCATCCGACAAACGAGACTTCACTTGCCAGTCATAGGCGGCCTCGCGCTGCGAGTTGCCTGCCGCCGCCTCCATCATTTCCTGAATCTGAAATTCAATAAGGGCCTCGTCCTCGCCCTCAGGCACCACCATTTCACCCATATAAGCATGCCTGGCAGGCAGACACACCACCCACAATCTTGGGCGCGGCGACCCTGCGGGCAGCGTAGCGACAGCCTGGCGATACAAGCCACACAACGCCTCACGGGTCACCCACTGCTGACGGTCAGACGCCGTCTCAACCGGCACTGCGCCGTGGGCCAATATGCTGCTGAAGCGCAAACAGGCACCACGCTGAACCTCGCCGTAAACCCAACTGCAGTGATGCTCGCCAATGGCCAGGGAGAGACCGTGTTCCCGAGGCGCGTAGACGCGCATCCAGCTTGGCCAAGTCCATTTGAATTTGCTCATACGCCCTCCGTTTGGCAGACCTTCAGATTAGGGGCTCCAAGAGCCGTGGCTAACCCTCTTTCGAGGGTCTAACCACAAGGGGGAGGTCTTGCCCCCCCGGCTGGAGTCAACGCTCAGGTTTTGCGGTGCGTTGGCGGATACAATGTAGCCAAACGTAACCCCATCCCCAAGCCTGTGAGCCAATCAAAACGCATGTCCAAACAATCGAACAAGGGATTCATCGCAACCGCACTGCTGGTGTTGGCCGGTTTGGCCGTCTCTGGCGCCTTGCTGGTCAGTGTTGCCCTGGCGCTAATCTTCCCCAAGCTGCCCGAGCTAGACACTCTGGTGGACTACCGCCCCAAGGTGCCCCTTCGGGTGCTCACATCCGATGGAGTTCTGATTGGCGAGTTTGGTGAGGAGCGCCGCCGCCCCGTGGACATCAGCGAGGTGCCCCTGGTCCTGCAGCAGGCCATACTGGCCGCTGAAGATGACCGTTTTTACAAACATGGCGGGGTCGATTTCATGGGCGTGGCCCGCGCTTTTGTCACCAACATCACCTCAGGCGGGCGCACGCAGGGGGCCAGCACCATCACCATGCAGGTGGCACGCAACTTCTTCTTAACCCGTGACAAAACCTGGACGCGTAAGCTGTACGAGGTGCTATTGGCCTACAAAATCGAGGACAAGCTCACCAAAGACGAAATTCTTGAGCTCTACATCAACCAGATTTATCTTGGTCAGCGCGCCTATGGCTTCCAATCTGCAGCGCAGGTGTATTTTGGCAAGCGGCTTCGCGACCTGAACGCCGCGGAAGCCGCCATGTTGGCAGGCCTTCCCAAAGCCCCCTCGGCCTACAATCCGATTGTGAACCCCAGTCGTGCCAAAGTTCGTCAACAATACGTGCTTCGCCGCATGTACGAAAACGACTACATCACCAAAGACGAACTCGACGAGGCGCTGACCACCGAACTGGTCTACCGCAACCGCCGTGCCAACGGCGAAGAAGTTGAAACCATCAGCGGGCTGGCCATCGCAGACTACGCAGCGGAAATGGCCCGCATGGCCGCCGTGGAACTGTATGGCGAAGAAGCGTACACGTCGGGCATCACAGTCACCACCACGCTGATCGCCAACGAACAGCGTGCAGCCCAGCGCGCGCTGCGCAACAGCGTGATGGACTACGAATTGCGCCAGTATTTCCGCGGCCCGGAAGGCTTCATTGAACTGCCCAGCGAACCCGCCAAGGCCGAAGAAGTCATCCAGGACAACATCTCCGACTACCCCGACTATGGCTTTTTGCAAAGTGCTGTGGTATTGTCTGCCACCGACAAAGAAGTGGTGGTTTCACAGGGCGCAGGCGAACCACTGGTGCTCACAGGCACCAGCTTAAAGCCTGCTGAGAGCTGGCTCAACCCACGCGCACCGGCCAACAAGCGCCTCAAACGCGGTGCTGTGGTGCGCATATTAAAGCGCAAAGACCAGCCCCCCATGCTCACGCAATTGCCCGAGGTGGAAGCGGCTTTCGTGGCCATCAACTCCAGCGATGGTGCAATTCGTGCCCTGGCGGGGGGGTTTGAATTTTCTCGAAACAAGTTTAACCACGTCACCCAAGCCACCCGGCAACCGGGTTCGGCCTTCAAGCCCTTTGTGTACTCTGCTGCGCTTGAAAAAGGCGTCACCCCCACCACCCTGGTGGCTGACGAACCAATTTTTGTACCTGCAGACACCCCGGGTGGCAAAGACTGGAGCCCCAAAAACTACGATGGCAAATACGATGGCCCCATGGTGCTCAAAGAGGGTTTGGCCAAATCCAAAAACATGGTCTCCATCCGCGTGCTGCAAGAGGTTACACCCCAATTCGCCCAACGCTGGGCCACGCAGTTTGGCTTCCCGGTTGAGAACGTGCCCGCCTACCTCACCATGGCCCTGGGGGCTGTCACCACCAACCCCCTGCAAATGGCCAGCGCGTACGCTGTGTTTTCCAACGGGGGCTATCGCATCAAGCCCTATCTGATCGAGAAAATTGAAGACGGCAGCGGCCGAATTGTGGCGCGAGCCCGGCCTGCTGTGGCTGGCGAAGAGGCCAACCGCGTCATTGATGCTCGCAATGCGTTTTTAACCACTCGTCTCCTGCGCGAAGTGGTGGAGCGTGGCACGGCCACCCGCGCCAAAGTACTCAACCGTGGCGATATTGTTGGAAAAACCGGCACCACGAACGACAGCCACGATGCATGGTTTGCCGGCTACAACCCCGACATTTCTGCGGTGGCGTGGGTGGGCTACGACCAGCCCCGCAACTTGGGCGCACGCGAAACCGGTGGCGGCTTGGCCTTGCCCATCTGGATAGACTACATGCGAGTGGCCTTGGCTGATCGCCCTGAAAAGCCGCAGGCTGTGCCACCCGGCATTGACTTCGTCGACGGCAACTATTACTACACGGAATACACCCCGGGGCAAGGCATTGCCCGAATCGACGTGGGCGGATCAAACAACGACATTCCCAGCCTGTTCAACTTCTTGAAAGGCTTGGGCGGCATGCTTGAGGGTGGATCACAGGGGGCTGCCCCCACTAGCAGTGGCGATGGCACCAGTCATGTGGCACCAAGAGGCAACAGCCGACCCAGAGAAGCGCCACAAGACGACATCGAGCGGCTGTTTGGCAACAATTAACAAATCCGGTTTTATTGGCTATGAAGTGGCGGGCATGAGACACCCAATTGCCCGCTTAACAAGGCCACAAAATGGTCAGCAAAAGGAGTTTTGCTGCGGGTGTCCACCCACTGCCCATCTTTGTGCACATAGTGAAATCCGCCCGATTTTGCGGCCAGCCACAACTCGTGGTTGGCCACCTGGCTATTCAGGATCATCTTGCCTTTGTCTTCAAAATCAAGCGTAAGCACATTGCCCGAGCGGCTTGAATCTGCATCAATATCCAGTGAGTCCACCAGAGTTTCAATATACTCTTCTACTTGAACCAAGGTGGCGTCCACCACCGCATGAAATTCCGAGTCCGTCATGAAAATTACACCACTTAAAATGCTGGCCACCGCCATGCTGTTGATGCTGGGCTTGAGTGCATGTGGGCAACGCGGCCCCCTGTATTTGCCAGAGCCCCCGGCGCCAATGCCCAAGCCGCAAGGCTATGAGGACACCGGCCACAAAAAACCCCAACCTTGAAAGATTGTACCGTGCAAAACACCACCGTGAACCCCAGCGACCTGTGCGCCCACCTGCAACGCAACACCGATGATGGCCATTTGTACTTCGAAGGCGCCAACCTGCAGGCACTGGCTGAAGAGTTTGGCACACCGCTGTACGTTTACTCCAGTGCAGCCATACTAGAGGCCTACCATGCCTATGCCAAAGCCTGCGAGGGACTGGCCAATACAACCATTTGCTACGCAGTCAAAGCCAACTCCAACATTCATATTCTGCGTAAATTGGCTCAGGCTGGAGCCGGGTTTGACATCGTATCGGCCGGCGAACTGGCTCGCGTCATTGCTGCAGGGGGCCTGGCCAGCAAAGCCGTGTTTGCAGGCGTGGGCAAATCGGTGCAAGAAATCGAATACGCCCTGGGCCAGGGTGTGGGGTGTTTCAACGTCGAATCTGAGGCTGAAATGGCCCGCATTGCCGACGTGGCGCAGCGCCTTCAAACCAAGGCCAAGGTAAGCTTGCGCGTCAACCCCGATGTGGACGCCAAAACCCACCCCTATATTTCAACGGGCCTGAAGGAAAACAAATTTGGCGTGTCGATGACGTTGGCGCCACAGGTGTATGCCTTTGCAAACCAGCACCCTTGGCTGGATGTGCACGGCATCGACTGTCACATTGGCTCTCAATTGACTGACGCCAGCCCATATTTTGACGCACTTGACCGCGTGTTAGCGCTGCTCGACCAGCTTGCCTCACAAGGCATACACATCAACCACCTCGACCTTGGCGGCGGCATTGGCATTCGCTATTTGAACGAAACCCCCCCTACCCCAGCCGATGTACTTCCCAAACTGATCGGACGTGTCAAAGATTGGGCACAGCAACGCAAACGCGCCATGCCCAGCCTGAGCTTCGAGCCTGGCCGCTCCATTGTGGGCAATGCCGGAGTACTGCTCACCGAGGTGGAGTTTTTAAAGGTGAACGAAGGCAAACACTTTGCCATTGTGAATGCGGCCATGAACGACCTCATGCGTCCTGCCATGTACAAGGCGTTTCATGCCATTGCGCCTTTGGTGGAGCGCACGCAAGGCCAGGCCCAACATTATGACGTGGTTGGACCTGTGTGTGAGTCCGGGGACTGGCTGGCCAAAGACCGGGCATTGCGCATCCAGGCTGGCGACAAACTGGCCATCATGTCAGCCGGTGCCTACGGGCAAACCATGGCCTCAAACTACAACAGCCGCGGGCGCGCCGCCGAAGTCATCATTGAGCAGGGCAAGGCGCGCCTTATTCGCAGGCGAGAAACCATCGAAGATCAACTTCGCCCCGAACTGGACCTGTAAACAAACCAAAGCCGCCACGCCAGCAACAAAGCAAGCACAGCGCCGTACATGGCTGGGCGGTCCAACAGGTTTTTGTCCCATTTCAACCAGGCAAAATGGGCAACTGCCAGCACCCCGGCTGCATACACCAGGGTGTGAAGACGCTTCCAGGCGGATGCGCCCAGTTTTTTGACCATGACCTTGGGGGAGGTGGCGGCCAGCACGGCCAAGGCCAGAAAGGCCGCAGCCCCCAGCATGACATACGGGCGCTTGGTGAGGTCAAGCAACAACTCGCTCCACAGCAGGCTGCGGTCCAGCACTGCATACACCAGCACATGCACACAGGCATACGCAAAGGCAAACAATCCAAACGTGCGGCGCAAGGGGGCCAGGGTGTTCCAGCCTGTCAGTTGCCTCAAGGGCGTAACCGCAAGGCAGCACAACAGCAGCAACAAGGCCCAACTGCCGGTTTCATGCTCAAGTTTTTCAACCGGATTGGCACCCAGACTGAGGGTCAAGGCCTGTTGGGTCAAATACACCGCAGGCAATGCGCAAGCCAGCCACGCCAGTTGCCTGAGCCGCTGGGCTGTGATGTTCACCGCCACGCGCTCAGTACCATTTTTTTAGGTCCATTCCCGCATACAAGGCTTGCACCTCCTCGGTGTAGCCATTGAACAGTTCAGTGCGGCGGCGCGGGGCAAACAATCCCCCCAAAGCCCCCTCGCCCAAACGCCGCTCACTACCTTGGCTCCAACGCGGGTGGTTCACATTGGGATTCACATTGCTATAGAACCCGTATTCACTGGGAGCGCTTTCATTCCAACTGGTCACAGGCTGTCGTTCCGTCAGCCGAATACGCACAATCGACTTGGCGCTCTTAAAGCCGTATTTCCAGGGCACCATCAAGCGCACTGGCGCGCCAGACTGGTTGGGCAACAAGCGCCCATACTGGCCAAAAGTCAACAGGGTCAAATCGTGCATGGCCTCATCCATGCGCAAGCCCTCTTTGTAAGGCCAGTCGAGCACCGGGCTACGCAGACCCGGCATTTGAGCGGGGTCGGCCAGGGTTTCAAAAGCCACAAACTTCGCCTTCGAGGTGGGTTCCACCTTTTTCAACAAGGCACTCAAAGGGTAGCCGATCCATGGCACCACCATGGACCAAGCCTCCACACAGCGGAATCGATAAATACGCTCTTCCATGGGGGCCAACTTGAGCAACTCCTCAATGCCAAAACTGCGTGGCTTGGCGCACTCGCCCTCCACCACCACGGTCCAGGGGCGTGTTTTCAGGCTGCCCGCATGGCGGTGCGGATCGCTTTTGTCGGTGCCGAACTCGTAAAAATTATTGTAGGTGGTCACCAGTTGAGGGTCGGTGGGCGGCTCAATGGCCGAACCGCGCCAGCGACGCGCTGGCAACAAAGCCATTTTGTCCAGGGAGGTTGAACTGGTGGAATTCGGCGTTGCCAAGGCCTGCCCGCCAGCAATTGCCAGCCCGGCCCCTGCGCCCAACTTCAACCCAGCCTGCATTAAAGCAGAGGCACTCTGCGTGGGCCCTGCGAGCGCCCCCGCGGCAAATGCTTTCATAATCTTGCGCCGCTGCATGAACAAGGGCTCGGGTGTTACGTCACAATCCTTCAACACATCCCAATCGCGTTTGCCCATGAAAAAACCCCCAAGTAAAACCAACTTGAGGGTTAGTCTGGCACAAGGCCAAATCGTTCAGGCCAATTTGGCCTGTAAGTGCAATTAAAGTTCGCCGTAAGAATGCAAACCCGACAAAAACATGTTCACACCCAGGAAAGCAAAGCCAGTGACCAACAGGCCCACTAGCGCCCAGTATGAGGCCACAACACCACGCAGCCCTTTGACCAGACGCATGTGAAGCCAGGCTGCATAGTTCAACCACACCACCAAGGCCCAGGTCTCTTTGGGGTCCCACTGCCAATACGCGCCCCAGGCTTCAGCCGCCCACAAAGCGCCCAAAATGGTGGCGACTGTAAAAAACGCAAAACCCACAGCAATGGATTTGTACATCACATCATCCAAAACCTCCAGGCTTGGCAGGGCGTCTGCGATGCGTTTGCGGGCCAACAAAATTGCTCCCACCACCACGCACCCAATTCCAAAATACAGGGCCCAATACAGGCTCACTTGGTCGGTGCGAAACACCAGTGGCTCCATGAACATCAGCACACCCAAAAGACCGGTGGGCAGCAAAGCCTTGATGCTGGGCGCATGCGCATACACTTTGAGCAAGTATGCAAAAGCCACCATGGCCGCCAGCGAGAAGGTGCCGTAGCCAATGAAGTTGGCTGGCACATGGATTTTCATCCACCAGCTTTGCAAGGCAGGCACCAGGGGCTGAATGGCGTAGGCCTCGCGTTCAATGCCATACCAGGCCAAAAAGCCCACAGCAGCCACCACCACCAGCATCACAAAGGCACCCAACTGGCGGGTTTTGTACACCTGCTCGTAGTACAGGTAATAAATCCCTGTGATGATGGCAAACAGCACAAACACTTCGTACAAATTGGACACGGGGATGTGGCCCACATCGGGGCCGACCAAGTAGCTCTCATACCAGCGAATCATCATGCCGGCAAAGCCCATCAACACCGCCCCCCAAGTGAGCGCCGTGCCCACAAACAGGGACGTGGGCGAGCGGCCCAACAAGCCGATCCAGTAGGACAGAGTGGCCACCACAAACATCACGCCCATCCACAAAATGGCCGATTGGCTGGACAACAAATACTTCAGAAAAAACTTTTGCTCAGCGGCCTGCAAATTGCCTCCATACGAGGCAATGGACAGCAAACTCAGCCCAGCCACCGCCAACAGCAGCCACTTGAGCGCCTCCCAACGATAGGCCATGTAGGCGGTCACCGGCACACAACTCCACAAAATAGAAATTTCGTAGATGTCCATGAAACTGTGATACTCGGACGAAGCATAAGCAGCGCCCAGCACCAGCAGCAGCGTGAAGACCACATCTTTCCAAGTGATGGGCTTTGAAAACACGCCCGCCTTTCGGCTTGGAATTTGGCCAGACTGGCCGGGGCTCGCCCCCTGATTCACCCAAGTGCTGCTCATGCTTGCTCTCCTGCTGGCGCGCCGCCCCCGGGGCGGGACCTGCTGTTCAATTCACTAACAAACTGCGCGTATTCTTTTTCAAAATCCATGGTTTTACGCGTGGTCGACATGCCCATCAACACCCGTGAGCCGCCGTTGGATTCGGTCACCCAAAAGAATACCCTGCGTTCCCGAATGTAGAACATCGAAAATACCCCGATGCACAAAAACAGACAACCCAAGTAAACCACCCACTGGCCCGGCGCCTTGGCCAATTGAAACACGCTGGCTTTCACTTCCTCAAACTGATCAAGCTGGAACATCACCGGAGCGGCGTACAAAGACAAATCCGACAGCGCGATCTGGGCATCTTGCACAAAACGGCCATGCACCTCATCGGGCTGAGCGCGTGGCAAGCCAGCCCCCTCCCGGGAGAACTGGTAAACCTCCCACATGGCCCCTTGCAACAAACGCACCACCACATCGCTGGCGCGCTCACGCTCTGCCTCTGGCACAGTGGCTTCAATAAACTGTGCAATGGCAGGCAAACCAGACAACTGGCCTTCCGTGCCAGCGAACCGGTCAAGAGCGCGCTTGGCGCTATCGGCCACGCTGCTTACCAACTGGGCGCCGTCTTCACGATCACCAAAGGCCTGCTGGGCAAATCGCTGAGCCGCCGCTGCTCGCACGGTCTCGTTCTGCAAGGCAGCCCGGTAGCGCATAAAACCGTCAATCTGCCCGTTCTCATCCACAGGGATGCGCAAATATTTAAAACTGTCGGCCGGGGTGTCGCGCACCCCGGCCAGGTAGTACACGCCACCATCCAGGCGAATGGGCAACATGTAGTTGTGAAACTCCCGAGCCTGACCTGCCTCATCGCGCAGCTTGTAGGTGATGCTCGGGCCAATGTTGGTGAACCGGGTGTCTTTGTTTTCTTTGACCCCGGGGCCCAACACGCTGGCCAGGTTGGTTTGGAAGGCACCCAACTCATCGGCATTGCCCAAGGCCAAATCGCTCACGTCAGCCTCATCCCGGTTAACCGGCATGGCTTCCACATTGATTGATTTGAACCCGGTGAATTCAATTTTCAGGTTTTGCCCCACCCGTTCCAGGTCTTTGGAGCCGCCGATCACCCCATCAAAATCAAACCGGTAGTCTCGCTCACCGCTCAGCGGCATGCCTTTGAGCTGAACGCGCGTACCGCCGTCGTCAAAGCTTGACTGGTACACCGTCACCCCTTTGTAAATCAGCGGCTTGTTCACCTCAATGGTGGCATCAAACCGCTCACCGCTTTCCGGGTCAAACACCTGCACGTCGCTGGCAAACAACTTGGGCATGCCCGTGCTGTAAAAATCGATGCGGAACTGCTTCAAAGTAAGCTCGAAGGGCAAGTCTTGCACCAACAAACCATCGTCGGTGTTTAACACTGCCACGCGGCTCGTCTCTCCCTCGGGCAGCAACAAGTTGGCCCGGTAGCTTGGGTTACTGGCCGCCAAGCGAGCTTGTTCGGGAATGCCGTCGGCCATTTGCGCCCCATTGACTGGCGTCTTGCCTGTGGCCCACACCGCAACTTTCAGGGGCACGCCACTGTCGAGCAAACCACCCACGCAAATCACCACGATCGACAAGTGGGTCGCAATGTAACCAAACCGGTTGGCGCTTCCCGCCTTGGCCGCCACCATGGTGCCATTGCTTCGCACCGACTGCTTAACCTTAAAGCCCTTGTGCTCCAGCCACTCCGTGATCACGTTGGGCAGCTTGGAAGGCTTTTCATCAAACTCCCCTTCCCAGCGATGACCGAAGGCCCTGAGGCTACCCTCACGAATGTTCTCCCGAAACACCCGCATTTCGCGAATCATCTTTGGGGTATTGCGCCACACGCACAGGGAGGTGGAGGCGACCAAAAAGGCCATCACAGCGATAAACCACGGGGCGTTGTATATCCTGAACAGCCCCATGGGCTCAAAAAAAGACGCCCAGAACGGCCCAAACTGGTTCACATAATTCACCCAGGGATCGTTTTGCCCAACCACGGTACCAATGGCCGACGCAATACAGATCAAGGTGAGCAAGCTGATGGCAAATCGCATGGAGCCCAGCAGCTCCAGCCAACTGGCCCACAGCGACTGGCCCGCAGCACCGCCCGGCGGGGTGCGGGATTTCAGGCGGTCTATGGCACTACTCAATTGCTTTGTCTCCAGATTTATTGTGCGCTGGCGGCTCGAAAAAAAAGGGGCCCACCGAGCCCCTTTTTGACATCACCCGCAGCGATTTGTTCAACGCAAGCCAGCGATGTAATCGGCCACGGCTTTCATTTCTTTGTCTGACATCTTCAGGGAAATGGCGGTCATTTGCTCGCTGTTGCGGCGCACTCCATCGCGGAAGGCCACCAACTGCGCGGCCGTGTAGTCGGCATGCTGACCTCCCAAGCGGGGGTACTGCGCAGGAATGCCCGCGCCATTGGGGCTGTGGCAACCGGCACAGGCGGGGATTTTCTTCTCGGCAATTCCACCGCGGTAAATCTGCTCGCCCAGGGCCAGGGTTTCTTTATTTTGAGCCTGCCCCAGTGTTTGTTTTTGGGCAGCCAGATAAGCGGACACATCGCGCATGTCCTGGTCAGACAGCATAGCGGCAAACCCAGCCATCACTGCGTTTTCGCGAAGGGCCTTGTCAGCGCCTGGAGCCACTTTGAAATTTTGCAACTGCTTGTACAGATACTCTGCATGCTGACCCGCAATCTTGGGGTAAATGGTGGCCGAGCTATTGCCATCGGCACCGTGACACGCCACACACTGCTGCATGATTTCCTTGCCCTTGGCCAGATCGACGGTGGGGGCTTTGCCGGGCTCGGCAGCCTGAACGGCGGAAACAGACAAAATAAGCGCGGCAAACAGAGAAGAAACACGTAGCATGGTCAAACCCATCCAGTAGTTGTAGGGCGGTCGAAAACCGAGGTGTAAACAAAGATTTTCACAAACCCTAGATTATAAACGCGCAAATCGGGTCAATGCATCTAAAATGTGGCGATGACAATCAATTTCCACAACACACATTTCGAAATATCCGCCTCGCGGCTCATCGAATGCCCGGGGGCCAGTGTGCCCGAAATCGTATTCGCCGGGCGCTCCAATGCCGGCAAGTCCACGGCGGTCAACACCCTGTGCAAGCAGCGCCAATTGGCTTTTGCCAGCAAAACCCCAGGCCGCACCCAGTTGCTAAACTTCTTCCATGTTCTGGAACAAGGCGAGCCGATCGCGCGCCTGGTGGATCTGCCTGGTTACGGCTTTGCCCAACTGGCCCAAAGCAGCCAAAGCACCTGGGACAAAGAACTCGGTGGCTACCTGGCCGAACGCCCCAGCCTTCGCGGCTGCGTGCTGATTGTGGACAGCCGGCGCGGCCTGCTCGAGCTTGACCACGCTCTCATTGAATGGGTGAGCAAACGCAAGCTGCCTGTGCACATCCTGCTTTCCAAGTCCGACAAATTCAACCGCCAGGAACAAGTGCTTGCTCTGCGAGCCGCCAACAAAGCGGTGGAAAACCACAGGGCAACTGGCCATAACATCAGCATTCAACTGTGGTCAGCCCTTAAAAAAACCGGCCTACCCGAGCTTGAAAACCAACTGCAAGCGTGGATTCGCCCCGCCTTGCCCGACAACCCGCCCGAGGGTCAAACAACATGAGCCAACACCTGCCCACTCGCCCCCGACGTCTCCGCCGAACCGAGGCGCTGCGCCGTCTGGTGGCTGAGTCTTCCTTAAGCCCCAGTGACCTCATCTACCCCGTGTTTGTGGTGCCGGGTTCAGAGCAACGCCAATCGGTGCCTTCCATGCCAGGGGTCGAGCGATTGTCACTGGATCTGCTGCTGCACAAAGCCGAAGAATGCGTCAAGCTGGGGGTGCCAGTCATGGCCTTGTTTCCAGTCATTGAAGCGCAGAAAAAAACCGCCAATGGCCATGAAGCCACCAACCCCGAGGGTCTGGTGCCTACGGTGGTACAAGCACTCAAACAGCGGTTTCCCGAACTGATGCTACTCACCGATGTGGCACTCGACCCTTTTACCACCCATGGGCAAGACGGCCTCATCGACGAATCGGGCTATGTGCTTAATGATGAAACCGTCGAAGTTCTGCAGCAACAGGCTCTGGTTCAAGCGCAAGCTGGGGTAGACATCGTGGCCCCCAGCGACATGATGGATGGCCGAATTGGCGCCATCCGCAACACCCTGGAGTCCAACGGCCTCATCCACACCAGCATCATGGCTTACTCGGCCAAATATGCCTCGGCTTTCTACGGTCCTTTCAGGGATGCAGTGGGCTCAAGTGGCAACCTTGGCAAAAGCAACAAAAAGGTTTACCAAATGAACCCCGCCAACACCGATGAAGCCTTGCTGGAGGCGGGGCTCGATCTGGAAGAAGGCGCCGACATGGTCATGGTCAAACCCGGCATGCCTTACCTCGATATCCTGTGGCGCATCAAACAAGAATATGCCAGACCCACCTTCGCCTATCAGGTCAGCGGCGAATACGCCATGATCAAAGCCGCCGCCCAAAACGGTTGGCTCAATGAGGAAGCGGTCATGCTGGAAGCCTTACTGGCCTTTAAACGCGCGGGTGCCGATGGCATTTTGACCTACTTTGCACTGGATGCTGCACGAGCGCTCAAGAAACAATAAAACCCGACAAGCCACACAGGAGGGGCCATGAGCCGGTGGACACTGCTGAGCAACACCGAAATTCGCGAGCTTGAACAAGCCCCAAACGCCCTCCCCGATGAAGGGTTTCTTTGGGTAGACGCCCAACTGGACGAGGGTCTGGCCTGGACACCAGCTGTCGAACGCCTGCTGGGCAAGCCCATCGACGAGTTGCACCTTGAAGACCTGGCCAACCCGCTTCACCCCAGCCACTTTGACAATGGGGATGGCTACAGTGTGCTCATTATTCGATCGCTATCGAGCAAACCGCTGTTTGATGACTTCAACCGCCTGAACATCCGCACACGCCCCTGCTATTTTTTGATTGCAGACCGATTGTTGGTCACCTACCGCTCAAAGGACAGCCGCACCTTTGAGAAAGCCAGAGCATTTGCAGCAAGTTGCACCCAAGCCCCACGGGCAGACCTTGAACAGTTTCTGAACTTCAAAAAACTGCCAGCCTGCCCCGACGAGCTGGCTGTACAAATTGTCAGCAACCTGGTCGACCGCTTTTTAGAAACCCGAGCCGATATTTCTGACCGGCTGGACCGCTGGCAACGAGACCTGCTAAACCCCCGCAAACGCTTCGAAGACTGGAATGCCTTGCTGGCGGCCCGCAACGAACTGAACCGTTTTGAAGCGGTGGCCCAAGACCAACGTGACGCCCTGGTTGACTTTGAGGACGACCGGCAACGAGAGCATTCACTCTCCCCAGCCCTGCAGGTGAACCTTCGCGACACCATGGAGCATCTGGAGCGCATCATTGGTCTAACTCAACGCTTGGGCAGCAACACCGAGGCCGCCGTGCAACTTCATTTTTCGGCCACAGCGCACAAAACGAATGAAATTGTGACGGTGCTGACCATGCTCACCGCCATTTTTATGCCACTCACCCTGATCACCGGGCTTTTTGGCATGAACTTCGAGAACATGCCCTTTCTGCATCACGCATCGGGCTTTTGGATTAGCGTCGGCCTCATGGCGATTTCAGCTGGCATCTCGGCGCTGATTATTGTGTTGATCCGCGGCAGGCAATCCGTCAAGCGCTAGGGCAACAAACCCAATCGCGGGCGAACAGTATCCAAGGTGCTAGAAAACTTTGCTGCGTTTTCAAAGCCAATCACACGGGCCACCTCCTCGTCTGCTCGAGGTGGGAAAAACAGCATCGCAGGCGGGCCAAACAAGCGGTATCGTTTCAATAGCGCTTGGTCCTCCGGCGTGTTGTCTGTCACATCCACCTGCACCAAACGTATGCCCTGCAATTTGTTCTTGACCGAGTCGTCAGTCAAGGTAAACAGCTCGAACTCTTTACAGCTCACACACCAGTCTGCATAAAAATCAAGCATCACCGGTTGCCCGCTGGTGGCCAACATACCAGCCACCTGAGCGCTGGGCATGCGCTCAAATGGCGCTTTACCGGCCGCGAGGGCCGTGGGCTGCACGGCACCCACCACAACGCCCTGGCCTGCCAACCCAGCCAAGGGTCGCAGCAGGCTACCGCTTCCGGAAAATACGCCCACAGTGTAAACCGCCGCTAACATCGCAAACACCAACCCCAAGGCCTTGCCAAGCACCCGCCCACGCTCAGCCAGGCCGACGGTGTGGCTCGCACCGTGAAACAGCGCGGCCGACACTGCACAGGCCAACACCGCCCACAGAGCCATCACCAGCCACACTGGTGTCACAGGCGTTGCAATCCAAATGGCCACAGCCAGCAACAAAAACCCAAAGGTGGCCGACACCCAGTGCATCCAGGCTCCAGCCTTGGGCAGCAGCGTTCCAGCCCCGGCGGCAAACAACACCAGCGGCAAACCCATGCCCAGCGCAAGCAAAAACAAGGCTGCACCGCCGATTGCAGCATTCCCGGTCTGCCCGATGTACAGCAATGCACCAGCCAGTGGCGGAGCTACGCAGGGCCCCAACAACAGGGCCGACAACATGCCCATCACCAGCACTGGGGCAAACTGGCCACCTTTTAAACGGCCCGTTTTATTTTGCAGCCAGGTTTGAATTCCAGTGGGCAGTTGAAGCGAATAGCCCAACAAAAGGGCCACACCCAACAGCGCCAACACCCCGGAAAAACTCCAGAGTACGCCTGGTTGCTGCATGGCCATCACCAGGCTGGACCCACTTAAACCGGCCAACACGCCCAAGACCGCATAGGTCAGCGCCATGCCCAACACATACACCAGGGCCAGCGCCATGGGTCGTGCTTTGCTGTGGGCTGCGGCGCCTTGCCCCTGCTGCCCCACAACCAAACTGCTGACAATGGGAAGCATGGGCAAAGTGCAAGGCGTAAAGGCCAACAGCAGCCCCAAACCAAAAAACACAGGCAGCACCACCCAGGCCGATTGACCACTCAAACGACCCGCCAGCCCAGCCGCCTCATCAATCACTCCGGTCTGAGCCGCGGTAGCCCCCCCTCCCAGAGCAATGCTCCCCTCGACCATGCCAGGCGCGCTTGAATTGCCTGCGCCATTGGCAGACTTGCTCTCAAAAAACGCCCCCAAGCCCGTGCCATGCAACAGGCGGCCCAGTGTGCCGCCCTCGACAAATTTCAAGGGCGTGGTCATGGGTGGATAGCAAAGGCCTGCGTCGGCACATCCCTGAGAGATCATCTTCGCACTGGCCAGGTGAGGGGCCTGATTGCCCAAACTGTAACGAATCTGAAAAGCCAGCTCGCCACGCAAAGCCTCAATGTCCTGGTTCAGAAACTCATCGAATTTTCGCTCCCCTCGGGGCAACTCCACCCAGGCCAACTCAGCCAGGCCACCGCTGTTCTCCAACCCGAATCGCTCCCGGTACAAGTAGTAACCCGGCGCGACCTTGGCTCGAACATCCATCAAGCAATTCTCTTTGCATGCGGGGTCCTGCACCTGCAACTCAAACTGGAAGGCTTCCTCGGGCGGCAAGAAATCCTGAGCCATGGCCGCCCCTGCCACCAACCATGCGGCCAGCGCGAAAATTAGGTTCCTTAATCCATCTCGCATCATCATTTCCAATGTCATTATGTGTGCCTACGCATTGCCCGCGCTGTCGCGCACCCACTGTAGGTATTCCGGCAAACCATCGCCAACTTCCACCATCAACAACTCAGGCACCTCATAAGGGTGACACTCCTGCGTATACGCTTTCAAGGCTTCACGTTGAGAGGAACAACACTTGATGGTCACCAGCCACTCCTCCGATTGCTCGACCTGGCCTTGCCACAAGTAATGGGAACTGATCGGCCCACTCACAGCCGCGCAGGCAGCCAAACCACGTTCCACCAGATTGGCGGCAAATTGATCTGCCAAATTTCGTGCCGGCCACGTGCAGTAAGCCAGCCAGACCTCCGTGGGCACTTTACCTTGCATGGCTGCTCAATCCTTGTGCTTAAAACGGCGCTCTGTCATCCAGATTGCGCAAATTAACGCCGCTCCTGCGTAGACCATCATCGGTAGCAAAAGTGCCGGCAAATGCGACCAAGACCCCATGTACATGCCCCGCAGAGCATCCACCGCAAGGGACAAAGGCAAATGGTCTGCCACCCTCTCAAGCCAGGACGGCAACTGGCTCCGCGGAAAAAACGCCCCCGACAAAAAAGTCATCGGCGTCACCACCAGCGTGAAATAAAACATAAAAAAATCATAACTCGGCGCCCTGGCATTCATACACAATCCAAAGGCCGCAAACATCAAGCACACCAGCGCCAGCACCAGCCAGGCTGAAACCCAAAACCCAAAGCTCCCAATACCCAGCAGGGCCACCACCAACATCATCGCAGCAGTGCTGATCATGCCTTTGCTCATGGCCCACAAACATTCGCCTACCACGATTTCCCTGAGGCGAACCGGAGAATTCATGATGGCATGCCAGGTTTTTTGTGTGTGCATCCGCGAGAAAGCCGAGTACAGCGACTCAAAGGTTGGCGCGTTCATGGCACTAATACACAATGCGCCCACCGCAAGGTAATTGAGGTAAGGCTGGCCCTGTATGCTGGGCAACATGGATCCCAAGCCCAAGCCGAAAGCCATCAAAGCCATTACTGGATCCACCACGTTGCCCAACAAAGACGCCACGGCCAACTTGCGCCACACCATCAAATTTCGCCGCCACACCTGCAACACTGCATGCCATCTAATCATCTCGCAGCGCCTTGCCTGTTAATCCAAAATACACGTCTTCCAAATTGCCAGGCCGATATAGATAGGTCACATCGGGCACGGCTTGCGCTTGCAAAGTTTTAAGCAACGCCTCTGCCACTGGCAAACGGCAATAAAAAGTATCTCCTCGCCGATCAATGCTCTCCAACACCCCTTGGCTGCACAACCAAGTAGAGGCCCCAGCGCCCCACACCTCCAACACCGCGCGCCCAACCACCCCATCAATCAAGGCCTGCGGTGGCTGGCAATCCACCAATTTTCCGTGGTCCAACACGGCGACGCGGTCGGCCAAACGCTGGGCCTCGTCCATGTAGTGGGTGGTGAGCAGCATGGCCATGCCTTGACGTTTTAAATCCAGCAGACGGTCCCACATCACATGTTTGGCCTGGGGGTCCAGGCCAGTGGTGGGTTCATCCAAAAACAAAACGGTGGGTTGATTAATCAGAGCGCGGGCAAGCACCAGCCTGCGCCGCATACCGCCCGACAAAGTAGAGACGGAATCCTTCGCGCGGCCATCTAGGGAGGTAAATTCCAGGAGCTCTGATGCACGACGCTCTAATACGGACTTCGGAATGCCGAAGTAACGCCCAAACACCAGAAGATTCTCAAGAACCGTAAAATCCGGATCTAGGGCGTCGTACTGCGGCACCACGCCCACCTTGGCCCGAGCCAAATGCCCACCTGCAGGCAGCACATGCCCAAGTAGGCTTGCCTGGCCGTCGGTGGGGTGATCAAGACCCAAGGCAATGGAAATCGTGGTGGATTTACCGGCACCATTGGGCCCCAACAGGGCCACACACTCCCCGGCCTGGAGTATGAAATCAAGGCCCTGCAGAACAGCGCGCCCTCCGAAAGTTTTGGCAACACCCTTGAGGGTTAGCACGGATGAATCTTGGGAGGCCGCCTGGGGCGAAGCAAACAAAGAGCGCACAACAACCGACGCCTATTTGACAAATGGCCTTCTAGCATACAAAAAAGCCGAGGCAGCACAAAGCTCCCACGGCTTTCTTGAGTGTTTGAATGCAAAAGAGCAAGTCCTTTGCAGATCTTGCCCGGGCAAACCGTGGGCAAAACCGAATTTAAGCTTGCTCTTCAGCAACCTCAACTGCTTCGGCTGTTTCTGGGCGATCGACCAGTTCAACCAGCGCCATTGGCGCGTTGTCACCCTTGCGGAACCCAAACTTCAACACACGCATGTAACCACCGGGACGAGTGGCGTAGCGCGGTCCGATTTCGTCGAACAACTTCACAACCATGTCGCGATCGCGCAGGCGGGCAAACGCCAAGCGCTTGTTGGCCAGGGAAGGTGTCTTGCCCAAGGTGATAATGGGCTCTGCAATTTTGCGCAATTCCTTGGCTTTGGGCAGAGTGGTCTTGATCACTTCATGACGCAACAAAGCGTTGGTCATGTTTCTGAACATTGCCAAACGGTGGCTGCTGGTGCGATTCAGCTTACGCAATCCGTGACGGTGACGCATTTTAATTATCCTTCAATCTAACAAACGCTAAGCTCAGGGCTTATCGAGACCAGCGGGTGGCCAGTTTTCCAGTTTCATGCCGAGTGTCAAACCGCGTGCGGCCAACACCTCCTTGATTTCATTGAGTGACTTGCGACCCAGGTTCGGGGTCTTGAGCAACTCATTTTCGGTACGCTGAATCAGATCACCGATGTAATAAATATTTTCTGCCTTCAAGCAGTTGGCCGAACGAACGGTCAACTCCAAGTCGTCCACGGGGCGCAGCAGGATTGGATCAACCTGAGGCGCACGCGAAGCCACTTCGGGCTCAGCGGTGTTCTCCAACGCCGCGAACACCGACAGCTGCTCAACCAAGATGCGGGCCGCCAGACGAATCGATTCCTCTGGCGACAACACGCCATTGGTTTCAATCGACATCACCAAACGGTCCAAGTCGGTACGCTGCTCAACACGGGCGCTTTCTACGGCGTAAGACACACGCTTCACAGGGCTGAAAGAGGCATCCAACACGATGCGACCAATCGCCTTGCTTGGCTCATCGGGGAAACGACGAACCGAACCAGGCACGTAGCCACGGCCTTTTTCCACCTTGATTTGCATGTCAAGTTTGCCGCCCTGCGACAAATGAGCAATCACGTGGTCGGGGTTGATGATCTCAACGTCGTGCGGCAGCTCGATGTCACCGGCCGTGACAACACCTTCCACCTCGCGCTTCAAGGTGACGGTCACCACATCGCGTGACTCCAACTTGAATACGATCCCCTTGAGGTTCAGCAACAGATCAACCACGTCTTCCTGAACGCCATCGAGGGTGGAGTATTCATGCACCACACCGGCTATGGACACCTCAGTGGGTGCGTAACCAATCATTGAGGACAACAACACGCGGCGCAAGGCATTGCCCAGGGTGTGGCCGTAGCCACGCTCGAAGGGCTCCATCACCACTTTTGCACTGTGGGGACCGATTGTTTCAACTTCAACAATGCGGGGTTTCAACAAACTGGCATTAAACATTCAACATCCTTTTCAATACCCTCGGCTCGTTACACCGATAAGGCTGTGGATTGGTGGAACAAAATCAGCGTGAGTACAATTCCACGATCAAGCTTTCGTTGATCTCTTGGGAAAGGTCTGCACGGTCTGGCACGCTCTTGAGCGAACCTTCCAGTTTTTTGGCATCGACAGACACCCACAGGGGGAAACCATTTTGCTCGGCCAAACCAACCGCTTCCAGAATACGGGCTTGTGTCTTGGACTTTTCGCGAACGGAAATCACATCGTTCACTTTCACGGCGTAGGAAGGAATATTCACTGCCTTGCCGTTGACCAAAATTGCCTTGTGGCTAACCAGCTGACGAGCTTCAGCGCGTGTGGCACCAAAACCCATGCGATACACCACGTTATCCAGGCGGGACTCCAGCAATTGCAACAGGGTCTCACCAGTGTTGCCCTTGCGACGAGACGCTTCAGCAAAATAACGGCGGAATTGCTTTTCAAGCACACCGTACATGCGCTTCACTTTCTGTTTTTCGCGCAACTGCTGACCGTAGTCAGACGTGCGTGCGCCAGAAGTGCGGCCATGCTGGCCGGGTTTTGAATCCAGTTTGCACTTGGAATCGAGACTGCGACGTGTGCTCTTCAGACCGAGATCTGTGCCTTCACGGCGAGAAAGCTTACACTTTGGACCTGTATATCTAGCCACTTGAAACCTCTTTCATTACGCGGGTTAAACCGCTTCAGTCCGCCGCAAAAACGACGAACAATGGTCTTAAAAAAATTAGATGCGACGACGCTTGGGAGGACGACATCCGTTGTGTGGAATTGGGGTGATGTCAGAAATACTGGTCACCTTGATTCCGAGGGCGTTCAGTGCACGAACGCTGGACTCACGGCCTGGGCCAGGTCCCTTGATGAGCACTTCAACAGTTTTAATGCCACATTCCTGAGCAGCCTTACCAGCCACTTCAGCCGCCACCTGAGCAGCAAAGGGGGTGGACTTGCGAGAGCCCTTGAAACCCTGTGCACCCGATGTAGACCAAGCCAAGGCGTTGCCCTGACGGTCAGTGATGGTGATGATGGTGTTGTTGAACGAGGCGTGTACGTGCGCAATACCGTCAGAAATATTCTTTTTGACTTTTTTGCGACCACGGTTATTCGCTTGAGCTTTGGCCATTTGGCTACCTTCCTATGATGTCCTGATTATTTCTTCAGTGCGATACCGGCACGCTTTGGACCCTTGCGAGTGCGAGCATTTGTGCGGGTACGCTGACCACGAACAGGCAAGCCCTTGCGATGACGGAAGCCACGGTAGCAGCCAAGGTCCATCAAACGCTTGATGTTCATGGTAACTTCACGGCGCAAATCGCCTTCAGTCAAATACTTCGCCACTTCATCACGCAGCTTTTCCAGATCGGTGTCGTCCAGATCCTTCACCTTCTTGTTTTCGGCGATGGATGTTACAGCGCAGATCTTTTTGGCTGTGGAGCGACCAATGCCGTAGATGGCCGTCAAACCAATGACGGTGTGCTGATGGCTTGGAATGTTAATGCCGGCAATACGAGCCATTGAAATCCCCTTTTATTAACCTTGACGCTGCTTGTGACGCGCATCTGAACAAATGACGCGTACCACGCCGTTGCGCTTGATCACTTTGCACTTTCTACAAATCTTTTTTACTGAAGCCTGAACTTTCATGGCGAACTCCAAAAAGAACCAACTTATTTGGCTCGAAAAACAATTCGTGCTCTGGACAAATCGTAGGGCGTTAATTCAACCGTTACTTTGTCCCCGGGAAGAATACGGATGTAGTTCATGCGCATCTTTCCAGAGATATGACCAAGCACCACGTGACCATTTTCCAATTTCACCCGGAAAGTGGCGTTGGGCAGGTTTTCCACAACCTCACCCTGCATCTGGATAACGTCGTCTTTAGACAATCACTACCTCGTTAAACCGGAACCCTTGAAGCTTGACTTCTTCAAGAGGCTGTCGTACTGCTGGGACATGACGTAGGCCTGCACCTGCGCCATAAAATCCATGGCAACCACAACAATAATCAATAAAGACGTGCCACCGAAATAAAAGGGCACACTCAAACCCAAGACCAGGAATTCAGGCAATAAACACACAAGCGTGATGTATGCAGCACCGATGAGCGTCAAGCGAGTGAGCACCTTGTCGATGTAACGCGAAGTCTGCTCGCCGGGGCGGATTCCAGGCAGAAAAGCCCCACTCTTCTTGAGATTGTCTGCAGTTTCTCGGCTGTTGAACACCAAAGCTGTGTAGAAAAAACAGAAAAACACAATTGCCGCCGCATACAACAACATGTACAGCGGATGCCCCGGAGAAAGAGTCTGAGACACTTCTCTCAGAAATCCGACCACAGCACCATCACCCGAGCCAAACCAACTGGTCAACGTGGCTGGCAACAAGATGATGCTCGAAGCAAAAATGGGAGGAATAACACCTGCCATGTTCAGCTTCAGGGGCAAATGCGATGTTTGACCAGCATACACGCGGTTACCGACCTGCCGCTTGGCATAATTCACCGTAATCTTGCGCTGGCCACGCTCAACAAACACAACCAGGTAGGTTACAGCCACAGCCAAAACACAGATCATCACAGCAATGAGCGCACTCATGGCACCGGTCCGAACCAGCTCAAACAAACCACCGATCGCACCGGGCAACCCAGCGGCAATGCCAGCAAAGATGAGGATCGAGATGCCGTTACCAAGACCACGCTCGGTGATTTGCTCGCCCAACCACATCAAAAACATGGTACCCGTGACCAGAGAAACAGCCGTTGTGAAACGGAATGCCAGGCCTGGGTCAATCACCAAGCCTTGCTGTGACTCCAGCGCGATCGAAATACCGATCGCCTGAAAGGTAGCCAGGAAAAATGTGCCGTAACGGGTGTATTGGGTGATCTTTCTCCGACCTGCCTCGCCTTCCTTCTTCAACGCCTCCAGCTGGGGCACAACCACGCTAGCAAGCTGCATCACGATGGATGCAGAAATGTAAGGCATGATTCCCAAGGCAAACACCGTGAAACGTGACAGAGCACCACCCGAGAACATGTTAAACATGCCAAGAATGCCGCCCTGTTGCGAATCAAAGAGCTGCTTGAGCTGGACCGGATCAATGCCTGGCACGGGAATGTGGGCACCGATTCGATACACGATCAAGGCCAACAACAGAAACACCAGACGTTTGCGAAGGTCGGTGAATTTGTTGGAAGAAGCCAGGGTCGATGGGTTAAATGCCACGCTCTACACTCACTTAAGCATTGATCGAGCCGCCAGCAGCGGCGATTGCCTCAGCTGCACCCTTGGTGGCCTTAATGCCATTTAGGACAACAGCGCGCTTGATTTCACCAGCGAGAATAACTTTGACCTGCTGCGTACCAGCGGGAACAACACCCGCCTGCTTCAGGGTCAGAATGTCCACGGTGTCAACAGCCAACGCTTGAAGATCGCTTAGGCGAATCTGAGCGCTAAAAGGAGCTGTGCGGGAGGTAAAACCACGCTTCGGAAGACGACGATGCATTGGCATCTGGCCACCTTCAAATCCCACTTTGTGGAAACCACCACTGCGAGACTTTTGACCCTTGTGACCACGACCAGCAGTTTTTCCCCAACCAGAACCGATGCCGCGACCGACGCGCTTCTTGGGAAACTTACTACCTGGGGCTGGCGCAATTGTATTGAGTTCCATTATGCAGCCTCAACTTTGAGCAGGTACGAAACCTTGTTAATCATTCCACGCACCTCGGGTGTATCCACCAACACGCGTGTGTGGTTCAATCGACGAAGACCCAGACCTCGCACGGTGGCGCGGTGTGATTCTTTGGTGCCGATGATGCTTTTCACCAGTGTTACTTTTACTTGTCCGCTCATGATCAAGCCTCAAAAAGCTTTTCCACTGACAGGCCACGCTTGGCAGCAATTTCAGCGGGTGTTTGCAGCTTGGTCAACGCATCCAATGTGGCGCGTACCAAGTTGTAGGGATTGGACGAACCGTGGCTCTTGGCCACAATGTTGCGAACGCCCACCACTTCCAGAACAGCACGCATTGGGCCGCCTGCGATAATACCGGTACCTTCCTGAGCTGGCGCCAAAAACACCTTCGACGCACCATGGCGACCGAAAACGGTGTGATGGATGGTGCCATCCCGCAAAGAAACCTGTTCCATTTGACGACGGGCTTGCTCCATGGCCTTTTGAACAGCCACCGGCACTTCACGGGATTTACCCTTGCCCATACCGACACGACCGTCGCCATCACCAACCACGGTGAGGGCAGCAAAACCCAGAATACGACCGCCCTTAACCACTTTGGTTACGCGGTTTACCGCAATCATCTTTTCCTTCAGGCCGTCATCACGCGCTTCAGGTGCAGCATTCTTACCTTGCATTCTTGCCATGATCACTCCTTAGAATTTCAGACCGGCTTCACGGGCCGCGTCAGCGAGTTCTTTTACGCGGCCGTGGTATGCAAAACCAGACCGGTCAAATGCCACTTCTGTGATGCCGGCAGCCAAGGCACGCTTCGCAATTTCTGCGCCCACCAAAGCGGCGGCCGCTTTGTTGGACCCAGACTTACCTGCAAGGCTTGCGCGCAACTCTTTGTCAGCAGTTGAGGCAGCAGCCAAAACTTGCGAACCATCAGCAGAATGAACCGCAGCGTAAATGTGGCTGTTGGTACGGAACACACACAGACGTGTCGCGCGGGCAAGCGCGATGCGACGTCTTGTTTGCTTTGCACGACGCAGACGTGCTTCTCTTTTAGTTTCCATGATTTACCTCTTGGCGCCTTATTTCTTCTTGGTCTCTTTGATAACCACACGCTCATCGGCGTAACGCACACCCTTGCCCTTGTATGGCTCGGGCGGACGGTAAGCACGGATTTCCGCAGCGGTCTGACCAACCACTTGTTTGTCGGCACCCTTCACAATAATCTCGGTCGGCGTCGGCGTTTCAGCCTTCACACCAGCAGGAAGCTTGTGGATCACAGGGTGAGAAAAGCCCAAGGCGAGGTTGAGGGAGTCGCCCTGTACGGCCGCTTTGTAACCCACACCAACCAACTGAAGCTTGCGCTCGAAGCCCTTGCTCACACCTTGGACCATGTTGGCCAATAGTGCACGGGCAGTTCCGCTTTGCGCATTCGCATCGGTCGAATCATTGACAGGCTGAACCGACAACACGCCGTCTTCAAACTTGGGCTTAACCAAGGAATTAACGCTCAACTTCAATTCGGCGCTGGAACCTTTAACAGCCACTTGCTGGCCGGTCACCGTAACCTGAACACCAGCGGGCACTTTAATGGGAGCCTTACCTACTCTAGACATGTCTTCGCCCCTTATGCCACGTAGCAGATCACTTCACCGCCAATGCCGCTGGAGCGGGCTTTGCGGTCAGTCATCACGCCTTTGGATGTTGAAACAATGGCCACGCCCAAACCGTTCATCACCTGAGGAATCTCGTTTTTACCTTTGTAAATACGAAGTCCAGGCTTTGAAACGCGCTCGATTTTTTCAATCACAGGCTTGCCAGCGTAATACTTCAATTCGATGCTCAACACAGGCTTCGCAGTTTCACCCACAATCGAGAAGCTCTCGATGTAGCCTTCATCCTTCAGCACCTGCGCAATAGCAACCTTCACCTTCGAAGAAGGCATTTCAACCGAAACCTTGTCGACACCCTGCGCATTGCGGATGCGTGTCAACATATCGGCGATTGGATCACTCATACTCATTCTACGAACCCCTTACCAGCTTGCCTTAGTGATTCCAGGAATCTCACCACGCATGGCAATTTCACGGATCTTGTTACGGGCCAGACCAAACAGACGGAATGTGCCACGGGGACGGCCTGTCAACTCACAGCGATTACGCATGCGGGTTGGGTTGGCGTTACGAGGCAGAGCCTGCAACTTCAAGCGAGCTTCGTAACGCTCGGCTTCGCTCACAGACTGATCCTTCACGATTTTGTTGAGGGCCTCACGCTTGGCGGCATACTTCTTCACCAGGCTTGCGCGCTTTTTCTCACGGTTAATCAAAGCTAGTTTTGCCACGTTGCACCTCAGTTACGGAAGGGGAATTTGAAAGCAGACAACAGCGCTTTCGCTTCCTCGTTGGTCTTCGCTGTTGTCGTTACGCTGATGTTCAAACCACGCAGGGTGTCGATCTTGTCGTATTCGATTTCAGGGAAGATGATTTGTTCTTTAATGCCGATGTTGTAGTTACCACGGCCATCAAAGGACTTGCCGGAAACACCGCGAAAATCCCGAACGCGCGGGAAAGCAATGGTCACCAAACGGTCCAGAAATTCATACATCCGCTCGCCGCGCAGCGTAACCATACAACCAACCGGATAACCCTCACGGATTTTGAAACCAGCAATGGCTTTTTTAGCGCGTGTTACCACCGGCTTTTGACCAGCAATCTTGGTGAGGTCGCCAACGGCGTTCTCGATAATTTTTTTGTCATTCACTGCCTCACCCACACCCATGTTCAGAGTGATTTTGGTGATGCGAGGCACTTCCATGACCGACTTGTAACCGAACTGCTTGGTCAACTGACCAACCACCTCAGACTTATAAAATTCTTGAAAACGTGACACGACGGCCCCCTTAGTTTGCCAACTGCGCGCCGGTCTTCACCAGCACGCGCACGGATTTGCCATCCACTTCCTTGATGGCCACGCGAGATGGCTTACCGGTCTCTTTGTCAAACAAGCTGACATTGGACTGGTGAATGGGCATGGTTTTATCGACCACACCACCAACCTCGCCCTTCATGGGATTGGGCTTTTGATGCTTTTTAACCACGTTTACGCCTTCAACCAACAGGTATTCGTCGTTCACGCGAGAAAGCACCACACCTTTTTTGCCCTTGAATTTGCCGTTGAGCACCAGGACTTCATCGCCTTTGCGAATTTTGTTCATATTGACCTCACAGAACTTCTGGTGCCAACGACACAATCTTCATAAACTTTTCGTTACGAAGTTCGCGTGTAACAGGCCCAAAAATACGGGTACCGATCGGCTCAAGCTTGGCATTCAACAAAACTGCTGCATTGCCATCAAACTTGATCAAAGCACCATCGGGGCGACGCACGCCCTTGGCTGTACGAACAACCACGGCGTTATAAATCTCACCCTTTTTGACACGGCCGCGCGGAGCCGCATCTTTAATTGACACCTTGATGATGTCGCCAATGCCGGCGTAGCGGCGCTTGGACCCACCAAGAACCTTGATGCACATTACTGAACGCGCACCCGTGTTATCGGCCACATCGAGCCGTGATTGCATTTGTATCATGGATTGTCAAACCAACTTAATTACCTGAGTAACCAGTTTTGGTCCCGCATGGGTTGAAAAGATAGCCTGCTATATTAGCAGGCTTGTACCACTTGATCAAGCAAAATCAGATGATTTTTGCTTTCTCCAACACTTTTGTAACACTCCAAGACTTCGTCTTGGAAATTGGCCGGCCTTCGCTGATTTCAACCAGATCGCCCTCACCCACTTCATTGCTTTCGTCATGAGCGGTGTACTTGTGGGTTTTCACAATGTATTTGCCGTAAATCGGGTGCTTGATGCGGTTTTCAACCGCAACAACCACCGACTTGGTCATTTTGTCGCTCACAACGCGTCCAACCAGGGTGCGCTTCAAACTTACTTTCGCCTCGGTGCTCATGCGGACCTCTTCAATTCTGTCATCACAGTTTTCACGCGGGCGATGTCTTTGCGGACTTTGGCCAACTGAGAACTGTTACTCAATTGCTGGGTGGCAGCCTGCATGCGCAAGGAAAACTGCGCACGCAGCAACTCTTCCAATTCTTTTGTTAAATCTGCTGCGCTCTTTCCGCGCAATTCAGAAGCTTTCATTGTTAACCCCCAATTTGGCGCGTTACGAACACACACGGAAGAGGCAACTTGGCAGCTGCGAGGCGGAAAGCCTCACGTGCCAGCTCTTCGCTTACACCATCCATCTCGTAAAGCACCTTGCCTGGCTGAATTTCAGCCACGTAGTACTCCACGTTACCCTTACCGTTACCCATACGGACTTCAGCAGGCTTGTTGGTGATTGGTTTGTCCGGAAATACGCGAATCCAGATCTTGCCGCCACGCTTGATGTGACGGACCATGGCGCGACGTGCGGATTCAATTTGACGCGCAGTCAAACGACCACGACCTGTCGACTTCAACCCATACACACCGAACGACACGCTTGCACCACGAGTGGCCAAGCCGGTGTTGCGGCCTTTGTGCTCTTTTCTGTATTTGCGAGGTGATGGCTGTAACATCATGCGCTCCTAATTACTGTTCGGAGGAAGATCCAGCGGATGCTTCCTCTTTGTTGGAACCACTTGCACCGTCAGACTTACGAGCCTTGCGTGCACCGGCGGGGCGTGTGGAAGGACGACGTGGGCGACGCTCTTCTTTTTCAACTTCTGCTGGAGCAGCCACTTCACCGCGGCCCAGGTTGTCACCCTTATACACCCACACCTTGATACCGATGATGCCGTAGGTGGTTGAGGCTTCGCTGGTGGCGTAATCGATATCGGCACGCAGGGTGTGCAGGGGCACACGCCCCTCGCGGTACCACTCTGTGCGGGCGATCTCGATGCCGTTCAAGCGACCCGAAGACATAATCTTGATCCCTTGTGCCCCCATGCGCATCGCGTTCTGCATTGCGCGCTTCATGGCTCGACGGAACATGATTCGGCGCTCAAGCTGCTGTGCAATGCCATCTGCGATCAACTGAGCGTCGATCTCTGGCTTGCGAACTTCTTCGATGTTCACATGCACAGGCACACCCACCAGCTTTTGAAGGCTAGCCTTCAACAACTCGATGTCTTCACCCTTCTTGCCAATTACCACACCAGGACGAGCCGAGTAGATGGTGACACGGGCATTTTTGGCTGGGCGCTCGATGAGCACACGACCAACGGAGGCATTCTTCAGCTTCTTCTTCAAAAAATCGCGGACCTGAATGTCCTCAATTAACATCTTGGAGAAATCGCGATTGGATGCATACCAACGAGAGGCCCAATTGCGGGAAACTGCCAGACGGAATCCGGTAGGGTTAATCTTCTGACCCATGTAACCCCCTTAATTGCCAACCGTCACATAAATGTGACTGGTTTTCTTAACGATACGGTTGCCGCGACCCTTGGCACGCGCTGTAAAGCGCTTGAGCACGGGACCTTCTTCCACATGAATGGTTTTCACCTTCAACTCATCGACATCAGCGCCGTCGTTGTGCTCCGCGTTGGCGATTGCACTCTCCAGAACCTTCTTGACGATGAATGCGGCCTTCTGTGGAGAGAAAGCCAAAATGTTCAGGGCTTGATCGACTTTTTTGCCACGGATCAGGTCAGCAACCTGACGACCACGCTGAGGCGACAAGCGAACACCCTTCAAAATTGCACGAGTTTCCATTTATTACCCCTTATCGCTTGGCCTTCTTGTCGGCCGCATGCCCTTTGAATGTGCGAGTCAACGCAAATTCGCCGAGCTTGTGACCGACCATGTTTTCGTTGATGTACACAGGCACGTGCTGACGGCCGTTGTGCACAGCAATGGTCAAACCGATGAATTCTGGCAGTACGGTAGAACGACGTGACCAGGTTTTGATCGGGCGCTTGTCCTTGGCAGCAACAGCAGCCTCCACTTTTTTGATCAAGTGGGCGTCGCAAAAAGGACCTTTTTTCAATGAACGAGACATATTTGCTTACCCCACTTAACGCTTGTGACGACGCTGAACAATCATGGTATCGGTGCGCTTGTTCTTGCGAGTGCGATAACCCTTGGTCGGCTGACCCCATGGACTGACAGGCACACGACCTTCGCCCGTCTTGCCCTCGCCACCACCATGCGGGTGATCCACTGGGTTCATGGCTGTACCGCGCACGGTTGGACGAATGCCCTTCCAACGGGTGGCACCGGCTTTACCCACTTTCTTCAGACTGTTTTCTTCGTTACTGACTTCACCAATGGTAGCTCGGCACTCAATGTGCACACGGCGAATTTCACCAGAACGCAGGCGCATTTGGGCATAAGTGCCTTCACGGGCCATCAGCATGGCAGAACCACCAGCAGAACGCGCCAACTGCGCGCCCTTACCAGGCAACAGCTCGATGCAATGCACAGTGGTGCCCACAGGAATGTTGCGAATTGGCAATGTGTTACCCACCTTAATGGGAGCCTCAGAACCATTCAACAAGGTTTGACCAACCTGCAGACCGCGAGGAGCGATGATGTATGCGCGCTCGCCGTCAGCGTAACAGATGAGCGCAATATGCGCGGTTCTGTTTGGATCGTATTCGATGCGCTCTACCTTGGCAGGAATTCCATCCTTGGTTCGCTTGAAATCGACCACACGATAGTGCTGCTTGTGACCACCACCGATGTGACGGGTGGTGATATGACCATTATTGTTGCGACCAGCGGTCTTGGATTTTTTCTCCAGCAGCGGTGCGTAGGGCTCACCCTTGTGCAAGTGTGGATGAACCACCTTGACCATCGCACGGCGACCGGGCGAAGTTGGTTTTAGTTTAACGAGTGGCATGTTACGCAGCCTCCGAGAAATTAATTTCCTGACCGGCCTTCAACGCCACATAGGCCTTGCGCGTATCGGAACGGCGACCCATGGTGCGGCCGAAGCGCTTCTGCTTGCCAGCCTGGTTGATCACGCGCACGGACTCAACTTCAACCTTGAACAACAGTTCAACAGCTGCCTTGATTTCCTGCTTGGTGGCGGTCGAGCAAACCTTGAATGCAATTTGCTCGTGCTTATCAGCCAGCATCGTGCTTTTTTCGGACACGATAGGGGCCAACAAAATCTTCATAAGACGCTGGTTGTTCATGCGTACATCTCCTGCAGTTTGTCGAGCGCAGCGCGTGTAACAACCACTTTCTTGAAATAGATCAAGGAGAGGGGGTCGGCATAGCGGGGCTCAACCACAGCCACATTGGGCAGGTTACGAGAGGCCAGGTAAAGGTTCTCGTCGAGAGAGTCAACAATGATCAACACCGACTCCAAACCCATGCCCTTCATTTTCTGATCGAGCAATTTGGTTTTGGGAGCCTCAAGCTGCATGGACTCCACCACAACAAGACGATCCTCACGACCCAATTGGGACAGAATGGAACACACACCCGCACGGAACATTTTTTTGTTCAGCTTTTGAGTGAAATTCTCTTCTGGAGAATTGGGGAAGGTTTTACCACCCCCACGCCACAATGGGCTAGAAACCGCGCCAGCACGAGCACGACCGGTGCCCTTTTGCTTCCATGGCTTGCGTGTGGAGGCACGCACTTCGGAGCGGTCTTTCTGCGCACGTGTACCCTGACGCGCATTGGCTTGGTAAGCAACAACCAACTGGTGAATCAGCGGCTCATTGTACTCACGACCAAACACCACGTCGGAAACCTGAACAGTTTGAGAGGACTGCCCAGAATCTGTAATGACTTTCAATTCCATCTGGTTCCCCTTATGCCTTTGCCTTAACGGCCGGCTTGACCAACAACTGCCCGCCTTTTGAGCCAGGAACAGCACCCTTGATCAGCAGCAGACCACGCTCGGTGTCCACGCGAACAACCTCAAGGTTTTGGGTGGTGCGATTAACGTTACCCATCTGACCAGCCATGCGCTTGCCTGGAAACACGCGACCCGGATCTTGCGCCATACCAATGGAACCAGGCGCATTGTGAGACACAGAGTTACCGTGAGAGGCACGCTGGGAGCTGAAATTATGGCGCTTGATGGAACCAGCAAACCCTTTACCCTGGGTTACACCACTAACATCGACCTTTTGGCCAGCAGAGAAGATCTCCACGGATACAGGCGCGCCAACTTGAAGCTCGGCCAACTTGCCAGCTTCAACGCGGAATTCAACAAGGGAAGAAGCCGCTTCGATGGAAGCAGCGGCAAAGTGACCTGCCTGCGCTTTGGCCACACGTGAAGCGCGGCGGGCACCGTAGGCCAACTGGACGGCCGTGTAGCCGTCCTTTTCGAGTGTTTTGAGCTGCGCAACACGGTTGGATGACACATCCACAACGGTCACGGGAATAGAAACACCCGCCTCGTTAAAGATGCGCATCATGCCGATCTTGCGACCAATAAGGCCTAGACTCATGATTTCTCCAATTTCGGCTACGATTGGCCGAATGATAAAATTCGCTGATTAACCTTTGAAAAGGTTAGCCAGCGATTATAGACTTAAGTCGAATTTATTGCAACTTGATTTCTACATCCACACCAGCAGGCAGATCCAACTTCATCAGTGCGTCCACAGTTTTGTCGGTGGGGTCCACGATATCCATTAGGCGCTGGTGAGTGCGAATTTCAAACTGGTCGCGCGATGTCTTGTTCACGTGCGGCGAGCGAAGAATGTCGAAACGCTTCATGCGAGTGGGCAGAGGGACGGGACCCTTGACCACAGCGCCAGTTCGCTTGGCAGTTTCAACGATTTCCAGGGCAGACTGGTCAATCAACTTGTAGTCAAAAGCCTTCAAGCGGATGCGAATTTTTTGATTATTCATGATATTTCCAAAAGAGCTAAATGAGTGTGATCAGCCTTCACGCCAACTCACCTCGTTGATGCCCGTGGTGTTTTGACAACACCACGGGTTCCACACCAATTACTTGGTGATCTTGGCAACCACGCCGGCGCCTACGGTACGACCACCTTCGCGGATCGCAAAACGCAGACCTTCTGCCATCGCAATCGGGGCGATCAGTTCAACATTGATCGACACGTTGTCGCCTGGCAGCACCATTTCTTTGTCCGCTGGCAAGCTGATGGAACCTGTCACGTCCGTTGTACGGAAATAGAACTGCGGACGGTAGTTGTTAAAGAATGGGGTGTGACGACCACCTTCTTCTTTGCTCAACACATACACCTCAGCGCTAAAGCCTGTGTGTGGGGTGATCGTGCCTGGCTTGGCCAACACTTGACCACGCTCCACTTCTTCACGCTTGGTACCACGCAGCAACACGCCAACGTTGTCACCAGCCTGACCCTGGTCGAGCAGCTTACGGAACATTTCCACGCCCGTGCAGGTGGTCTTGGCGGTGTCCTTGATACCCACGATTTCGATTTCTTCGCCAACCTTCACCACACCACGCTCAATACGACCGGTTACCACGGTACCGCGACCAGAGATGGAGAACACGTCTTCGATGGGCATCAGGAAGGTGCCATCCACCGCACGCTCAGGCGTGGGAATGTAGCTGTCCAGTGCGGCGGCCAGCGCCTTGATGGCCTGCTCACCCAACTCGCCTGCATCGCCTTCCAGGGCCAGCTTCGCAGAACCCTTGATGATGGGCACGTCATCGCCTGGGAAGTCGTAGGAAGACAGCAATTCACGCACTTCCATTTCAACCAGTTCCAGCAGCTCGGCATCATCCACCATGTCGCACTTGTTCAGGAACACGATGATGTAAGGCACACCAACCTGACGGGCCAACAGAATGTGCTCGCGGGTCTGGGGCATGGGGCCGTCAGCAGCCGAACACACCAAAATGGCGCCATCCATCTGCGCCGCACCCGTGATCATGTTCTTCACGTAGTCAGCGTGGCCTGGGCAGTCCACGTGCGCGTAGTGGCGAGTCTCAGTCTCGTACTCCACGTGCGCTGTGTTAATCGTAATACCACGTGCCTTCTCTTCAGGCGCCGCGTCAATCTGGTCGTAACCCTTGGCCTCGCCACCAATCAGGCGCGCCAGAACAGTGGTGATCGCCGCTGTCAGGGTTGTCTTGCCATGGTCCACGTGACCAATCGTCCCAACGTTTACGTGCGGCTTCTTACGCTCAAACTTTTCTTTTGCCATTGCAAATACCTCTTCAGTTCTTGAATTTCAATTACTTGGCGCGGGCGCTGATCACTGCGTCCGCAACGTTTTTGGGGGCTTCACTGTAATGCTTGAACTCCATGGTGTACGTTGCGCGGCCCTGTGTGAGGGAACGCAACGTGGTGGAGTAGCCAAACATTTCTGCAAGCGGAACCTCGGCCTTGATGGTTTTTCCACCACCAGGGATGTCGTCCATGCCCTGCACCACACCACGACGTGAGGACAAATCGCCCATCACTGTACCGGCGTAGTCTTCCGGTGTTTCAACTTCCACAGCCATGGTTGGCTCGAGCAGCACGGGATTGGCGCGGCGCATGCCCTCTTTGAAACCCATCGATGCAGCGATCTTAAATGCTGTTTCGTTGGAGTCCACGTCGTGGTACGAACCGAAATGCAGCGCGACTTTGACATCAACCACTGGATAACCGGCCATAACACCGCTGGTGAGTGCTTCTTCAACACCCTTTTGTACTGCCGGGATGTATTCGCGAGGCACCACACCACCCTTGATTTCATCGAGGAACTCAAAGCCTTTGCCAGGCTCGTTGGGTTCCACGCGCAAAACCACGTGTCCGTACTGACCGCGACCACCCGACTGGCGAACAAACTTGCCCTCGACTTCGTTGACGGTTGAACGAATAGTTTCGCGGTAAGCAACCTGTGGCTTACCCACGTTGGCCTCTACACCAAACTCTCGCTTCATGCGGTCGATAATGATTTCAAGGTGTAGCTCACCCATACCTGCAATGATGGTCTGACCGGACTCTTCGTCTGTGCGAACACGGAATGACGGGTCTTCTGCGGCCAGACGACCCAGGGCGATGCCCATTTTCTCTTGGTCGGTTTTGGTTTTGGGCTCAACGGCCTGCGCGATTACAGGCTCAGGGAACACCATGCGCTCAAGGGTAATGATGGCAGATGGATCGCACAGGGTCTCACCAGTGGTCACTTCCTTCAAACCCACGCAAGCGGCGATGTCGCCGGCGCGAATTTCTTCGACCTCCTGACGATTGTTCGCATGCATTTGCACAATACGACCAATACGCTCTTTCTTGCCTTTCACAGGGTTGTAAACAGAGTCGCCCTTGGTGAGCACGCCAGAATAAACGCGCACGAAAGTCAATTGACCAACAAAGGGATCGGTCATCAACTTGAATGCCAGGGCAGACAGTTTTTCTTCGTCGCTCGCCTGGCGAACAGCTGGCTGCTCGTCTTCGTCGGTACCAGCCACAGGAGGAATGTCCACCGGCGATGGCAGGAAATCGATTACAGCGTCCAGCATGCGCTGTACACCTTTGTTTTTAAAGGCAGTACCGCACAGCATTGGTTGAATTTCAGTTGAAATGGTGCGAGTGCGCAAACCCAGCTTGATTTCTTCCTCGGACAAGTCGCCTTCTTCGAGGTACTTATTCATGAGCTCTTCGCTGGCTTCGGCAGCCGCCTCAACCATTTGCTCGCGCCACTTCTCAGCATCAGCCTGAAGGTCAGCAGGAATGTCGCGGTAGTCAAACTTCATGCCCTGAGAGGCTTCGTCCCAGTAGATGGCCTTCATCTTGATGAGGTCAACCACACCCACGAATTTTTCTTCGGCACCGATTGGAATCACGATGGGCACAGGATTGGCGCGCAGACGGGTTTTCATCTGCTCAACCACTTTGAAGAAGTTTGCGCCAGTGCGGTCCATTTTGTTTACAAAGGCCAGGCGTGGCACCTTGTACTTATTGGCCTGACGCCAAACGGTTTCAGACTGGGGCTGAACACCACCCACGGCACAGTACACCATGCAAGCGCCATCCAGAACACGCATGGAACGCTCCACTTCGATGGTGAAGTCCACGTGCCCCGGGGTGTCGATGATGTTGAAGCGGTGCTCAGGGTAGGAGTTGTCCATGCCCTTCCAGAAACAGGTGGTGGCCGCCGAGGTGATGGTAATACCACGCTCTTGCTCTTGCTCCATCCAGTCCATGGTGGCTGCACCATCGTGCACTTCACCAATTTTGTGACTTACGCCTGTGTAAAACAGAATACGCTCAGTCGTCGTGGTTTTGCCGGCATCGATGTGCGCGGAAATACCAATGTTTCGATATCGCTCAATGGGCGTCTTACGAGCCATTTGCTACTCCAGTAAAATTTAGAAACGGAAATGCGAGAAGGCCTTGTTGGCTTCGGCCATGCGGTGTACTTCATCACGCTTCTTCATCGCACCACCGCGACCTTCCGCAGCTTCCAGCAGTTCGCCTGCCAGACGGAGATCCATGGATTTTTCGCTGCGCTTTTTGGCGGCTTCGCGAACCCAACGCATGGCCAGGGCCAGACGACGGGAGGGGCGAACTTCCACCGGAACTTGGTAGTTCGCGCCACCCACGCGGCGGGATTTAACTTCCACCACTGGCTTGACGTTGTTGATGGCATTGTTGAACACCTCGAGAGGGTCTTTGCCAGCTTTGGTTGCGATGCTGTCAAAAGCACCGTAAATAATGCGCTCAGCAACCGCTTTTTTACCAGAGAGCATGATCACGTTCATGAACTTGGCAACTTCGGTGCTTTGAAACTTTGGATCTGGCAGCACTTCTCTGCGCTGCACTTCGCGACGACGTGGCATCTTGATATTCCTTATCTTCAGCGTGGACTATTCCACTATTGCATCTGCTTACTCGACCCACCCATGTGAGCCGCACGGAATGCTGTTTGTTGATTACTTCTTGCCAGCGGCGGCGCCGGCCTTGGGACGCTTGCTACCGTACTTGGAGCGCGCCTGCTTACGGTCTTTAACGCCTTGCAGGTCGAGCGAACCGCGAACGATGTGGTAACGCACACCGGGCAAGTCTTTTACACGACCGCCACGAATGAGCACCACGGAGTGTTCCTGCAGGTTGTGGCCTTCACCACCGATGTAGGAAATCACTTCGAAGCCGTTCGTGAGGCGAACTTTGGCCACTTTACGCAGCGCAGAGTTTGGTTTTTTAGGAGTTGTGGTGTAAACACGGGTGCAAACGCCACGCTTTTGAGGGCAATCCTCAAGCGCAGGGCTCTTGCTCTTCATGGTCACACTGGTGCGTGGCTTACGCACGAGTTGATTGATGGTTGGCAGAGTTCCAGTTCCGGTGTTAGAAAAAACAAAAGGGCTACGGGCATGCCCGCAGCCCATTTAGCCCGCGATTGTATTCTGAAATACAATCGCAGGTCAATCCTAGTTCAAAGAAAGCAATAACTTAGGCTTCTTCGGTGCCCTCGCTAGTGGGCATATTGAACAGGGCTTCCGCTTGAGCGCGGGGGTCCTGCTCGGCCTCCAGCAAGCGGAGTTCTTCCGCTTCCCGACCTTCTTTTTCTTTGCGCGCCTTGTGATAGGCCAATCCTGTGCCTGCAGGGATCAGGCGGCCCACAATGACGTTTTCTTTTAAGCCGCGCAAATCGTCGCGTTTGCCCATGATGGCCGCTTCGGTCAACACGCGGGTGGTTTCCTGGAAGGAAGCCGCAGAAATGAACGAATCAGTCGACAGGGAGGCCTTGGTGATGCCCAACAGAATGTTCTGGTAGGAGGCCTCACGCTTGTTCTCCGCACGCATTTTGTCGTTCGCATCCAACAGTTCGGAGCGCTCAACTTGCTCACCGGGGATGAAACCGGTCTCGCCTGGATCATCCACAATGACGCGACGCAACATTTGACGAACAATTACTTCAATGTGCTTGTCGTTGATTTTTACACCCTGCAGGCGGTAAACGTCTTGCACCTCGTCCACGATGTAGCGAGCCAGAGCTTCGATGCCCAAGAGTCGAAGGATGTCGTGAGGATCTGCCGGGCCATCCACGATGGATTCGCCTTTGTTGACCACCTGGCCATCGTGCACCAGCACGTGTTTGTCTTTGGGGATCAGGAATTCGTGTGAGACGCCATCGAGATCGGTGATCACCAGGCGCTGCTTGCCCTTGGTGTCCTTACCGAAAGAGACCGTGCCAGTGACTTCGGCCAACATGCCGGCGTCTTTGGGTGAACGGGCTTCGAACAGCTCTGCCACACGGGGCAAACCGCCGGTAATGTCGCGGGTTTTCTGGCTTTCTTGAGGAATACGAGCAAGCACTTCGCCCACAGACACATCCTGACCGTCGCGCACGGTGATCAGTGCACCCACAGGGAAGCTGATGTTCACCGAGTGATCCGAGCCTGCAATCTTGACTTCATTGCCTTGTGGATCGATCAGCTTCACTTGAGGACGCTCGCCTTTGCCACCCGAGGTACGACGCTTGGCGTCGATGACCACCAAGGTGGACAAACCAGTGACGTCATCAATCTGCTTGGCCACTGTGACGCCTTCTTCGATGTTTTCGAAGCGGATCTTGCCAGCGTATTCGGTCACGATTGGACGAGTCAATGGATCCCAGGTGGCGATGAGCGCACCCGCCTTGACCTGATTGCCATCGAGCACGGACAAAGTGGCGCCGTAGGGCACTTTGTGACGCTCGCGCTCACGACCGAAGTCGTCAGTGATGAGAACCTCGCCAGAACGGGAGATGACGATTTGTTCGCCCTTGCCGTTGGTGACGTAGCGCATGGTGGCTGTGAAGCGAATGATGCCGTTGGACTTGGCTTCAATGCTCGACACCACTGCTGCACGAGAGGCCGCACCACCGATGTGGAATGTGCGCATGGTCAGCTGAGTGCCGGGTTCGCCGATGGACTGGGCAGCGATTACACCAACCGCTTCACCGTTGTTGACCAAGGTGCCGCGGCCAAGATCACGACCGTAACACTTGGCGCACAGGCCGTAACGGGTTTCGCATGACAGAGGCGTGCGTACCCGCACTTCGTCGATGCCCAATTGGTCGATCAACTCGACTGCGGCTTCATCCAGCAGCTTGCCTGGCTCGAACACAGTTTCCTGGGTTTCGGGGTTGACCACATCGGCCACCACGACGCGACCCAAAATTCGGTCACGCAAGGCTTCAATTACTTCACCGCCCTCAACGAGAGCCTTCATGGCCACACCATTGGTGGTGCCGCAATCGTCTTCCACAACCACGAGGTCTTGGGTCACATCCACCAAACGGCGTGTGAGATAACCCGAGTTCGCTGTTTTCAGCGCCGTATCGGCCAGACCCTTACGGGCACCGTGGGTTGAAATGAAGTACTGCAACACGTTCAGACCTTCGCGGAAGTTCGCGATAATCGGCGTCTCGATGATGGAGCCATCGGGTTTGGCCATCAGGCCACGCATACCCGCCAATTGGCGAATTTGGGCTGCAGAACCTCGCGCACCGGAGTCAGCCATCATGTAAATGGCATTAAACGACTCCTGGCGAACTTCTTTACCGTTGCGATCGATTACTGGCTCGGTGGCCAATTGTTCCATCATGGCCTTGCCCACCTGGTCGCCTGCGCGACCCCAGATGTCAACCACTTTGTTATAACGCTCACCCTGGGTGACCAAACCCGAGGTGTATTGCGCCTGGATTTCTTTTACTTCTGCTTCAGCAGCGGCAATGATGGTGTGCTTTTGAGCTGGCACCACCATGTCGCCCATGGCAATTGAAATGCCCCCACGAGTGGCAAGGCGGAAACCGGTCTGCATCAATTTGTCGGCAAAAATCACGGTTTCACGCAGACCGCAGCGGCGGAACGACGCGTTGATGAGGCGAGAAATTTCTTTCTTTTTCAAAGGACGATCAATGAAAGAGAAAGGCAGGCCCGGTGGCAAAATTTCGGACAACAAAGCACGCCCAACGGTGGTGTCGTAACGGGTCACTTTGGGCGTCTTTTCGCCGGTTTCGGGGTTCACATCAAATTCGGTGATTCGAACGGTGATGCGCGTGGCCAGCTCAACTTCTTTGTTGTCGTAGGCGCGGTTGACTTCACCGACATCGGCGAAAATCAGACCTTCGTTTTTGCCATTCACCTTGTCGCGTGTGGTGTAGTACAAGCCCAACACGATGTCTTGGGAGGGCACAATCGACGGGTCACCGTTGGCGGGGAACAGCACGTTGTTTGAAGCAAGCATCAGGGTGCGAGCTTCAATTTGCGCTTCCAGTGACAAGGGAACGTGCACAGCCATTTGGTCGCCGTCAAAGTCGGCGTTGAAAGCGGCACACACCAGAGGGTGAAGCTGGATGGCCTTGCCTTCGATGAGCACAGGTTCGAAAGCCTGAATGCCCAAACGGTGCAGTGTTGGCGCACGGTTCAACAGCACGGGATGCTCGCGAATCACTTCTTCCAAGATATCCCACACGATGGGTTCTTGGTTTTCGACGAATTTCTTGGCTTGCTTGATGGTGGTTGCAATGCCCATCACTTCCAAGCGGTTGAAAATGAAGGGTTTAAACAACTCGAGCGCCATCAGCTTGGGCAAACCGCACTGGTGCAGCTTGAGCTGTGGACCCACCACAATCACGGAACGACCGGAGTAGTCGACGCGCTTGCCCAACAGGTTTTGACGGAAACGACCGCCCTTGCCTTTGATCATGTCGGCCAAAGACTTCAATGGGCGCTTGTTGGCGCCGGTCATGGCTTTGCCGCGACGACCGTTGTCCAACAAGGAGTCCACTGCTTCCTGAAGCATGCGCTTTTCGTTGCGCACGATGATGTCAGGAGCGTTCAACTCAAGCAGGCGCTTCAAGCGGTTGTTTCGGTTGATCACTCGAAGATAAAGGTCGTTCAGGACGGAGGTGGCGAAGCGACCACCATCCAGCGGCACCAAAGGACGCAACTCGGGTGGCAACACGGGCAACACCTCGAGAATCATCCACTCCGGCTTGATACCAGATTTCTGGAAGCCTTCCAGCACCTTCAGGCGCTTGGCGATTTTCTTGATTTTGGCTTCAGAATTGGTGGCGGATAGTTCGTCTCGCAGGGTTTGCACCTCGCGATCGATGTCGATGGACTTCAGCAATTCTTTGATGCCCTCAGCACCCATGAACGCCACAAAGTCGTCGCCATATTCTTCTTGTTTGGCCAGATAATCTTCTTCGGTCAGCAATTGGCCGCGCTTCAAGGGCGTCATGCCGGGCTCAACGACCACAAAGCCTTCAAAGTACAACACACGCTCGATGTCGCGAAGGGTCATGTCAAGCACCATGCCCAAGCGGGAGGGCAGGGACTTCAAGAACCAAATGTGGGCCACGGGCGAGGCCAGGTCGATGTGACCCATGCGCTCACGACGCACCTTCGCCAAAGTAACCTCAACGCCGCACTTCTCGCAAATGACACCGCGATGCTTCAAACGCTTGTATTTGCCACACAAGCATTCATAGTCTTTGATTGGGCCAAAAATCTTGGCACAGAACAGACCATCGCGCTCGGGCTTAAAGGTTCGATAGTTGATGGTCTCGGGCTTTTTTACCTCACCGAATGACCACGAACGGATTTTGTCAGGCGAAGCAATCGCAATTTTGATTGCATCAAATTGCTCGTCCTGCTGGACCTGCTTAAACAGATCTAATAGTGCTTTCATTTCAATACCTCCGTCGCGACCGATCAGTAACGGTCCAGATCAATGTCAATGCCCAAGGAGCGGATTTCTTTCACCAACACGTTGAAAGACTCCGGCATACCGGCATCAATGGTGTGATCACCCTTGACCAGGTTTTCGTACACTTTGGTTCGGCCGTTCACATCATCGGACTTCACGGTCAACATTTCTTGCAGCACGTAGGATGCGCCATACGCCTCCAGCGCCCACACCTCCATCTCACCGAAACGCTGGCCACCAAACTGCGCCTTACCACCCAATGGCTGCTGGGTTACCAGCGAGTATGGGCCGGTGGAACGTGCGTGCATCTTGTCGTCCACCAAGTGGTGCAGCTTGAGTACGTGCATGTAACCGACGGTGACCTTGCGGTCGAAGGCTTCGCCGGTGCGGCCATCGAACAGCGTGATCTGTGTTTTGTGGTCATTGAAACCAAGCGCCTGCATGCGGGGATCGTCGCTGGGGTACGCCAGCTCAAGCATGTCGAGAATGTCTTTCTCGTTCGCACCATCAAACACTGGCGTTGCAAAGGGCATGCCTTTGGACAAATTGCGTGCCATTTTGATGATTTCGTCATCGGTGAGTGACGCCAGGTCGACTGGGGTGCCAGTGCGGTTATACACACGGTCCAGGTACTCACGAAGGCGAGCCACAGCATTTTGCTGTTGCAGCATCTCGTTGATGCGATCACCAATGCCGCGAGCCGCCCAACCCAGGTGGGTTTCAAGGATCTGACCCACGTTCATACGCGAGGGCACGCCCAGGGGGTTGAGCACGATGTCCACAGGGCGACCATCGGCCATGTGCGGCAGGTCTTCCACGGGTACGATCTTAGAAACCACACCCTTGTTACCGTGACGACCAGCCATTTTGTCGCCCGGCTGCAAGCGACGTTTAACGGCCAAATACACCTTGACCATTTTCAACACGCCTGGAGGCAACTCGTCACCCTGGGTGAGCTTTTTCCGCTTCTCTTCGAAGGCAAGGTCGAACTGGTGACGCTTGTCTTCAATGGACTTCTTCAGTGTTTCAAGCTGAGTAGCGGCATCTTCCTCGGCCAAACGAATGTCAAACCAGTGGTGATGATCCACTTCTTTGAGGTATTCGGCTGTGATCTTGCTGCCTTTGGCCAGCTTGGCCGGACCACCATTGGCCACCTTGCCCACCAGGAAGCGCTCGATACGGCTGAATGTGTCGGCTTCCACGATGCGCATTTGGTCGTTGAGGTCTAAGCGGTAGCGCTTGAGCTCATCGTCAATGATGGACTGCGCGCGCTTGTCACGCACAATGCCTTCGCGGGTGAACACCTGCACATCGATGACCGTGCCTGTCATGCCAGAGGGCACGCGCAGGGAAGTGTCTTTGACGTCTGAGGCTTTTTCACCAAAGATGGCACGCAACAGTTTTTCTTCGGGTGTGAGTTGGGTTTCGCCTTTTGGCGTCACTTTGCCCACCAACACATCGCCAGCTTGTACTTCAGCACCGATGTACACAATGCCAGACTCATCCAAGCGAGACAGCTGTGCTTCAGACAGGTTGGAAATGTCCCGGGTAATTTCTTCGGAACCGAGCTTGGTGTCGCGAGCCACCACCGACAGTTCTTCAATGTGGATGGAGGTGTAACGGTCTTCGGCCACCACACGCTCGGAAATGAGGATGGAGTCTTCGAAGTTGTAGCCGTTCCAAGGCATGAAAGCGACCAACATGTTTTGACCCAGAGCCAATTCGCCGAGGTCGGTGGATGCACCGTCGGCGATGACATCGCCTTTGGCAATCACATCGCCCTTGTTAACAATTGGACGCTGGTTGATGTTGGTGTTCTGGTTGGAACGGGTGTACTTGGTGAGGTTATAAATATCCACACCCACAGAGCCAGTTTCAACTTCGTTGTCATTCACGCGAATCACAATACGGTTGGCATCGACGTAGTCGACCACGCCGCCATGATCAGCAACAATTACAGTGCCGGAGTCGACCGCCACAGTTCGTTCGATGCCGGTGCCAGCAAACGGCTTCTCGGGGCGCAAACAGGGCACGGCCTGACGCTGCATGTTGGCACCCATCAAGGCGCGGTTCGCATCGTCGTGCTCAAGGAATGGAATGAGCGAGGCAGCCACAGACACGATTTGACCAGGAGCAACGTCCATGAGCTGGACTTCAGCGGGGTTGATGAGTTCGAATTCACCAGCCACCCGGCAAGACACCAAGTCACCAACCAGTCGCTTTTTGTCGTCAACTTCAGCGTTGGCCTGAGCGATCACATAGCGGCCCTCTTCAATGGCCGACAGGTAAACGATTTCGTCGGACACCACGCCGCTGTCTACTTTGCGGTATGGGGTTTCAAGGAAGCCATACTCGTTCAACCGTGCGTACATGGCCATGGAGTTGATCAGACCAATGTTCGGACCTTCGGGTGTCTCGATTGGACACACACGACCGTAGTGGGTGGTGTGAACGTCACGCACTTCAAAGCCGGCACGTTCACGGGTAAGACCACCGGGGCCCAAGGCAGACACACGGCGCTTGTGCGTGATTTCAGACAGCGGGTTGGTTTGATCCATGACCTGCGAGAGCTGTGATGAACCAAAGAACTCTTTGATGGCCGCTGAAATGGGCTTGGAGTTGATAAGGTCGTGAGGCATGAGGTTCTCAGCCTCGGCCTGCCCCAGGCGCTCTTTAACGGCACGCTCAACACGCACCAAACCGGCACGGAACTGGTTTTCTGCAAGTTCGCCCACGCAGCGTACACGACGGTTACCCAGGTGATCGATGTCGTCGATTTCGCCGTTGCCATTGCGCAAATCCACCAGGATTTTAATGACAGCAAGAATGTCATCGTCGGTGAGGACCATGGGGCCTTCTACCTCGGGGCGACCCACGCGGCGGTTAAACTTCATGCGACCCACGCGAGACAAATCGTAAGAGTCTTCGCTGTAGAACAGGCGGTTGAACAGCATTTCAACAGCTTCTTCTGTGGGCGGCTCCCCGGGGCGCATCATGCGGTAGATGGCCACGCGCGCGGCCGTCTGATCCACAGTTTCGTCGGTTCTCAGCGTTTGAGAGATGTAGGCGCCGTGGTCGAGCTCGTTGGTGAAAATGGTATCGATGGACTTCACACCGGCGTCACGGATTTTGCCCATGATTTCTTCGGTGATTTCGTCATTGGCATTGGCCACCACTTCGCCTGTGCTGGGGTCGATGATGTTCTTGGCCAATGTACGCCCAATCAAAAACTCTTCTGGCACAGAGATTTTCTTCAGGCCAGCAGCTTCGATGTCGCGAATGTTTTTGGCATTGATGCGCTTGTCTTTCTGGACCAACACCTTGCCAGCCTTGTCGACGATGTCGAACTTGGCCACTTCACCCTTCAATCGCGCTGTCACCAACTCCATCTGCGCGCCCTCGGATTTGATTTCGAACTGGTCGAAATCAAAGAAGGTTTGCAAAATTTGCTCATTGTTCATGCCAATGGCCTTGAGCAGGATGGTGACTGGCATTTTGCGACGGCGGTCGACGCGGAAATACAAGATGTCTTTGGGATCGAATTCGAAATCGAGCCAAGAGCCACGGTAGGGAATAATACGCGCCGAAAACAGCAGCTTGCCCGAGCTGTGTGTTTTGCCACGGTCATGCTCAAAAAACACGCCGGGCGAGCGGTGCAGCTGAGACACGATCACGCGCTCGGTGCCGTTAATCACAAAGGAGCCATTTTGAGTCATCAGAGGCAACTCGCCCATGTAGACTTCCTGCTCCTTGACTTCCTTGACGGTGGGCTTGCTGGCCTCACGGTCGAGCAACACCAAGCGCACGCGAGCACGCAGTGGTGAGCAGAAGGTCAGGCCACGCTGTTGACATTCTTTGACGTCAAAGGCGGGTTCGCCCAATGCATACTGCACAAATTCCAGACGCGCATACCCATTGTGGGACACGATTGGGAACACAGACTGAAATGCCGCCTGCAACCCTTTGTCTTGGCGCTTATCAACTGAGGTGCCCAGTTGAAGAAATTCCGTGTAAGAGTCTAGTTGAGTGGTGAGAAGGTACGGAACATCCAGAACTGGAGGCCGTTTCGCAAAGCTTTTGCGTATGCGTTTTTTCTCGGTGGCAGAGTAAGACATATTTTCTGTCCTGATGTCGAGCGGATTAAGCGATATGCATGTGGGCTACACATGGCTTAAAACACTCAGGTTTCGAAAGGTTTCTACACTGCAAAAACACAGCAATGCTGAAGCGCAAAAAGCCCGGAGGCGCAAAAACCTCCGGGCAATTCAAAAATCGAAATTACTTAACTTCGACTTTGGCACCAGCTTCTTCAAGTTGCTTCTTCACGTCTTCAGCTTCAGCTTTGGACACGCCTTCTTTCACGGGCTTGGGTGCGCCATCTACCAGGTCTTTGGCTTCTTTCAGGCCCAGACCAGTCAGTGCACGAACAACTTTAATGACGTTTACTTTGCTTTCGCCAGCGGCAGACAGGATTACGTCGAACTCTGTCTTCTCTTCAGCGGCAGCAGCACCACCACCAGCGGCGGCAGGAGCAGCAACAGCCACGGCTGCAGCAGCTGCGGAAACGCCAAACTTCTCTTCCATTTCTTTGATCAGTTCGGACAATTCGAGTACGGTCATGCCAGCGATGGCGTCGAGGATTTCGGCTTTAGTTGCCATGGTATTTCTCCAGTTAAAAGTTTGATTCGGCTAATCGGTAAAAAGTTAAGCAGCTTGCGATTCTTTCTGATCACGAACAGCAGCCAGACCACGCACAAACTTCGTAGGCACTTCGTTGAGTGTACGAACAAATGTTGCGATCGGTGCTTGCATCGTGCCCAGCAACTTCGAGAGCAGCTCTTCACGACTTGGCATGGTGGCCAGGGCCTTCACACCATCGGCGCCCATGACTTGACCAGGCAGAGAACCGCCGGTCAGCACGAGCTTGTCGTTGCTTTTCGCGAAGTTAACAACCACTTTGGCCGCAGCCACGGGATCAGCACTGATCGCGTAGATGAGGGGGCCAGCCATTTTGTCGGACAAGCCCTCGAAGGCTGTACCGGCAATGGCTCGTTTGGCCAAAGTGTTCTTTAGAACACGCAAATAAACACCTGCTGCACGAGCTTCCTTGCGGAGCTGCGTCACACTTTCTACAGACAGACCACGATATTCCGCAACAACCACTGCTTGAGCACCGGCCAACTGGCTGGCGATCTCTTCAATGACTGCTGCTTTTTCTTGGCGATTTAAAGCCACGGTCTTTCTCCAAAAAGAAGCGCTTATTGCACTGTTTAAAACAGGCGACCGAAATCAAGCTTTGAACTCACATTCATTACTTTTCTTCGGGACCGCCATCTACGTTGGATGACTTTTTAAAACCAGCCCTACTGCTGCAAGGTTTCCAACGGTCTTTGACAACCTGCCACCACGGCCCGAAGGCCGAGGCGACAGCCCAAAGTTCTTATTGACCCAACACGGATGCGGAGTCTACCCGTACACCACCACCCATCGTGCTGGATACGGCAATCTTTCTTAGGTAAATGCCTTTGGACGATGCTGGCTTGGATTTGTTCAACGCTTCCACCAAGGCGGAAAGGTTGGTCTTCAGCTTTTCAACGTCAAAAGAGGCACGACCAATGGTGCAGTGGATGATGCCTGCCTTGTCGGTGCGATACTGCACCTGACCAGCCTTGGCATTTTTGACCGCAGTGGCCACATCGGGAGTGACGGTGCCAACCTTGGGGTTGGGCATCAAACCACGTGGGCCCAAGATTTGGCCCAAGGTACCCACAATGCGCATGGTGTCAGGGGAGGCAATCACCACATCGAAGTTGATGTTGCCAGCCTTGACTTCAGCGGCGAGGTCTTCCATGCCCACGATGTCTGCGCCAGCGGCCTTGGCTTCCTCAGCCTTGGCACCTTGTGCAAACACAGCCACACGAACAGTTTTACCGGTGCCGGCGGGCAATACTACAGAACCACGAACCACTTGGTCAGATTTGCGCGCATCTACGCCGAGCTGGATGGCTGCATCTACAGACTCATCAAATTTGGCGGTGGCGGTTTCTTTGACCAGAGACAGAGCCTGATCTACTGCATACACCGCATTGCGATCAATTTTTGCACGCAGTGCCTGAGTGCGCTTGGACAATTTAGCCATGATTAGAGACCCTCCACCACGATACCCATGCTGCGAGCGGAACCAGCGATGGTACGCACAGCGGCTTCCATGTCGGCTGCAGTCAGGTCGGGCATTTTTGTTTTTGCAATTTCTTCAGCCTGCTCACGGGTGATCTTGCCCACTTTGTCCAGGTGAGGACGTGGAGACCCCTTGGTGATCTTGGCAGCCTTTTTGATCAAGGTGGTTGCAGGCGGCGTCTTCATGATGAATGTGAAAGACTTGTCCGCAAATGCAGTGATCACCACAGGAATTGGCAGACCAGGTTCCATGCCCTGAGTTTGGGCATTAAAGGCCTTGCAGAATTCCATGATGTTCAAACCACGCTGACCCAGCGCTGGGCCAATGGGGGGAGACGGGTTGGCTTTACCTGCAGGCACCTGCAGCTTGATAAAGCCGATGATTTTCTTTGCCATTGAATTTCTCCGTGAGTTCAAACGCAGCCCGAAAGCTGCTCCTCGTATTGCTTACCTGACCTGCATCCTGCCAGCAATTAAAACAGGGGCCAAAAAACTTAAACTTTTTCGACTTGATGGAAGTCGAGTTCAACGGGCGTGGCACGACCGAAAATGGTCACGGACACGCGCAATTTGCTTTTCTCGTAGTTGATTTCTTCGACGTTGCCGTTGAAATCTGCAAATGGGCCCTCTTTAACGCGCACCATTTCACCAACCTCATACAACACCTTGGGACGCGGCTTTTCAGCGCCTTCTTGCATTTGTTGCATGATTTTGTCGACTTCCTTTTGAGAAATCGGCGTGGGACGATTGCCCGTACCACCCACAAAGCCGGTAACCTTGGGGGTGTTTTTTACAAGGTGCCAAGAGTCGTCGGTCATTTCCATTTCGACCAACACATACCCAGGGAAGAACCTGCGTTCTGAAATGGATTTTTGGCCACCCTTGATCTCTACCACTTCTTCGGAGGGAACAAGGATTTGGCCAAATAAATCGGAAAATTCGGAACGGTCAATGCGCTCCTGTAGTGCCCGCTGCACACTCTTCTCGAGACCCGAGTAGGCGTGCACCACGTACCAGCGTTTTGACATTATATTGTCCACCCTAAAATCAGGTCGTAGAACACCCACTCCAGCGTTTTATCGACTGCGAGCAGGTAGATCGCCATGATCAGCACAAACACGAAGACCACGCCAGTCATTTGAGTGGCCTCTTTTCGTGTTGGCCAAACCACACGCTTGGCCTCGTTGACGGAGTCTTTGGCGAAAGCCACGAACCGCTTGCCCGTTTGCGACAGCAGGAAACTAACCAAGGCGAGCACAACACCCGCAAGCACCACACCCAAACGGATGAAGAAGTCTTCGCTTGCCAGCACCTGATAAGCCACCGCACCACCAATTGCAAATACAACTGCCAAGGCAAGCATTAGCTTGTCTTGACCAGTGGATACGGTTTGAATGTCGTTTTGAGCCATATTCTTAAAATGTAAGCCGCCGCTGAGGGTATTCAGCGGCGACACTCCTACCAAATTTGGCAGGGCAAGAGGGAATCGAACCCCCAACCTTCGGTTTTGGAGACCGACGCTCTGCCAGTTGAGCTATTGCCCTAGTAACACAAGTTACTTGGTGATCTTGGCAACCACGCCGGCGCCTACGGTACGACCACCTTCGCGGATCGCAAAACGCAGACCTTCTTCCATCGCAATCGGGGCGATCAGTTCAACATTGATCGACACGTTGTCGCCTGGCAGCACCATTTCTTTGTCCGCTGGCAAGCTGATGGAACCTGTCACGTCCGTTGTACGGAAGTAGAACTGCGGACGGTAGTTGTTAAAGAATGGGGTGTGACGACCACCTTCTTCTTTGCTCAACACATACACCTCAGCGCTAAAGCCTGTGTGTGGGGTGATCGTGCCTGGCTTGGCCAA
>NZ_CAXQZX010000097.1:0-6920 GCF_964228395.1 Limnobacter sp. | reverse complement strand
CCCATACATAGCGGCATGGCCCCGCACCCAGCGGCGGGCCATGTATTGTAGCTGGGCCAGCTCCACTTGCAATTTGCCCTCGAAGCTGCGGGCGCGAATGGCAAAAATATCCAGAATGAGGCCTGTGCGGTCTAGCACGCGCCGCTCAAGCGCTTTTTCAAGGTTGCGTTGCTGGGCAGGGCTGATTGCGTGATTAAACACCACCAATTCAACATCGTTGGCCTGGCAATGAGCAAGAATTTCTTGCACCTTGCCCGAACCGATGAAGGTTGCTGAATCGGGTGAGCGCCTTTTTGAGGTGAAAACGCCATCCACTTGCGCACCTGCTGATTTGGCCAGCAAAGCAAGCTCTTCGACGCTTTCATGGAATTCGGTCTGCCCAAGGTCGAGCGCGACCAACACGCACCGGGTCATCTCAGGGCGAGCCTGCTAACGAAGTGAAGACACAGTGCGCAGGGTACAGACATACAACCGTTTTTTATTCCTTCACCTCTGGGGTAAAGGTCACCGAGCGGCCAGGCACCACCGTTGAAATGGCGTGCTTATAGACCATTTGGGTCACAGTGTTGCGCAACAGTACGACGTACTGGTCAAAAGATTCGATCTGCCCTTGGAGTTTGATGCCGTTAACCAAATAAATGGACACCGGCACATGCTCTTTGCGCAAAAGATTGAGGAAGGGGTCTTGTAACAGTTGCCCTTTATTACTCATAACAGCTCCAGACTGTGTTGTGATTATTGAATGTCAGAGCTTTTGGCTCGTCACGCTAAGTGTACAGAAAGCGTACAAAGGTGCCAATTTAAAGCCCGTCTTTTAGCGATATGGACCGCCTTTTTTGAGAAAAAGTTCACAGTTCCAACGCACGAGTCCCCTGTATTGGGTACAGATCACGCGCAATCTAGCCCGCATCGGGCTCTAACCACTCCGAAAGTCGGGGTTTTTCAATGAATTCCGCCTGAAAGCGCTTCAACCTCTCGCTGCTGGCAGGCAGGCGCCCCGACCAGCGCACCGGCAGGCTGGGATCAAACCACAAGGCCTTGGCCACCACCGTGGCGCTAATTTTTTGGGGGTCGCAAATTAAAGCAAAGCGATCGCTGCCGCGTACGCTAGACAACAATCCGATAACACCGTGATTGATCAGTGTGTTCAAAATATCGTCAAGTTGGTCTGGAGGCACCCGGGCAAACACGCGAAGCTCCTCCATGGTCATGCCAGGGCGCTCCTGCTGACGTGATTTTTCAAGCTCGGACAACACGCTCAAGCCCTGCAACCACTTTTGACCCGGGCGGTAGGTGTTGTCCCAGTAGCCTGTGCGGGCCACCGGCAGGGCGGCCACAATGCTGGCCCCCAGCAACACGATGATCCACGACAAATACAACCACAACAAAAATATTGGGAACGCGGCCAAAGCGCCGTACAGCTTGGTGTAGCTGGGGAAATGCGTGATGTACTGGGCAAAAGCGATTTTTGAAATTTCAAACAACACCGCGGCCACCAAACCACCCACCACGGCGTCTTTCCAGTGCACAGCCCGGTTGGGAATGATGCGATAAATGAACGCGAACGCCACCACAGTGAACAACAAAGGCACCAGGCTCAAAATGGGCAAAAAACCGCCTTTGCTGGAATCAATGCCATCCAAAGATTGACCGATGATGGCGGTGGACAAGCTCAGGCTCAAGCCAATCAACACCGGGGCCAGCGAAATAACCGACCAATACAGCACCACCTTGTTCATGGTGGAGCGAGGTCGCTTGACGTTCCAGATTTGGTTAAACACCCGGTCCACTGTGAGCATGGTGGACAAGGCCGTGATGACCAAAAACACAATGCCCACAGCGGTGAGGCCCTTGGCTTTGGCAGAAAAATCGTTCACATAAGTGATGATGGTCTCGGACAAAGTTTCGGGAAAAAACCCTTGGATCAGATAAATCTGCAGGTCCATTTGCAGACGATCAAACATGGGAAAGGCTGTAAAAATAGCCAGCGCCACGGTGACCATGGGCACCAAAGACAATACCGTGGTGAAAGTTAGGCTAGAGGCCACCTGCGGCAAACGTTGCTCAGAAATACGCAAGCCCACCAAGCGAGTGAAGGCGATCCACCAACGCAAATCAAGTGGACTAAGTTCGACATCTTCTACCGCGAGCGCCTGCCGCGCAGATCGCATAAAGCGTTGCCCGCGCGTCAGTTGAACGGGTTCTTTCCCCTTGGGCTTGTTGTCAGTGTTCTCAGAAGGGCCGGATGGTGCGGCTGAACTCATGGGCTTCAGTACAATGGAGGTTCACGCGTTTCATGATACCCCTGTTCGATGATAGAAGTCTTGGTGTTGTACTACAGCCGTCATGGGGCCACGGCCCAATTGGCGCGAGAAATTGCCCACGGGGTGGATTCTGTGAAGGGCGTATCTGCCCGCCTTCGCACGGTACCGCCAGTGTCTGCCACCTGTGAAGCCACCGCCCCCGCGGTGCCCAGCGAGGGGCCACCTTATGCCGAAGCGGACGACCTCAAAGAATGCGCGGCGCTTGCTGTGGGTTCGCCCACGCGCTTTGGCAACATGGCCGCGGCCATGAAATATTTTATTGACAACACCGTGGCCAATTGGCTGGCCGGCGATTTGGTGAACAAGCCATTCTGCGTGTTTACCAGCACCAGCAGCCTGCACGGTGGGCAAGAAACCACGCTGACCAGCATGGCCCTGCCCTTCATGCACCACGGCATGCTTTGGATGGGCATCCCCTACACCGAGCAAGCTTTACATGACACTGAGGCTGGCGGCACACCCTACGGGGCAAGCCACTGGGCAGGCGCACAGGGCGGGCGCCCCATGAACCAACACGAAATTGCGCTGGCACGCGCCCAAGGCGCGCGGCTTGCAAAGGCAGCGCTGGCCTTGCAACATGGCATGGGGGCTGCATGAATAACGTTGAATCTACCCGCAACAAAGCATACTGGTGGAGTGTGGCTAGCCTGTTGGCTTTGATTGCCCTGTGTGTGCTTTGGGAACTGTGGCTTGCGCCCTTGAGGCCCGGGGGGTCGTGGCTGGTATTGAAAGTGTTGCCCTTGCTTCTGGTGGTGCCCGGTATTTTCAAACGCCGTGTACGAACCTACCAGGCCACATCCCTTTTGTTGTGGCTGTATTTTGCCGAAGGCGCCACCCGCGCCAGCTCCGACCCGGCCCTGGCTTCACAACTGATGGCCGGGTTGGAAGTCATGTTAACCATCGCCCTGTTTGCCAGCGTGAGTGTGTATGCACGAACCTTCAAGCAGCCCAAACCCCAGCCAGGCGGCAACGATGAGCAACTTTCCTGAACTGCTGGCCCGGCACATTCCGGGGTTGAAGGTTTACACCGAAGCGGATCACATCGCCCAACGCTGCACAGACTGGCGAAAGCGCTACACCACCACGGCCCTGGCTGTTGTAGAACCCGACACCAGCGCGCAACTGCAAAAGGTGGTCGCTCTGTGCGCGCAAAACAAAGTGGCCATGTGCACCCAAGGAGGAAACACCGGCCTGGTGGGTGGCGCGGTGCCGGCAGCCGACGGCGAAGCGTCAAAGCGACCGCACATTGTGCTTGGCACCCGGCGACTGCGCGAAGTGCTGAGCGTGGACGAAACCAACCTGACCCTGACGGCCAGCGCTGGTTACACTTTGCATGAAATACAAGAATTTGCAGCAGCCCACGGCCTGCTGTTCCCCTTGAGCCTGGCTTCCGAAGGCACATGCACACTGGGCGGCAACCTGGCCAGCAATGCGGGTGGCGTCGCTGTGTTGCGTTATGGCAATGCCCGTGAGTTGTGCTTGGGGCTGGAATTTGTGAATGCCCGCGGCGAGATGTGCGGAGATTTGCGCGGACTACGAAAAAACAACACCGGCTACGACCTTCGCCACCTCATGATTGGCTCAGAGGGCACTTTAGGCGTGGTAACCACCGCCTGCATGAAGGTGTTCCCTGCCCCCAAAAGCCGCTGCGTGGCATGGATGAACGTGGACAACATCGAGTCGGCTGTACAAGCCCTGCAGGCCATTCAAAAGCAGATGTACACCGAGCTCACAAGCTATGAATGGATGAACGCCCAGGCCATTGCGGTGGTGGAGGAGCATTTTCCAGCCAGAGCCCCCAAAGCCGCGCCCGATTGCGACCATGTACTGGCCGAATTCACCTCGCCGGGGCCAGAGGCGGCGTTGCGCGATCGTGTTCAACACAGTTTGGTGACCGTGATGAATGAGCAGAGCACCGTGCGCAATGTCGTGTTGGCCCAAAACGGCAAAGAAATGGAAAGATTTTGGGCACTTCGCGAAAACATTTCAGAAGCACAAGCCAAAAACGGCTTGAATGTGAAACACGACGTGGCCTGTGCTGTGTCGGCCCTGCCCAAATTTCACGACCTGGCATTGAACAGTATTGAGGAGCAAGGCATTGAGGTCCGCCCTATTTTGTTTGGGCATTTGGGCGATGGCAACCTGCACTTCAATTTGTCGGCGCCCGCTGGGCAAGATGCCGCTGCGTTTTTAAACGCCCACCAGACGGCGCTCAATGACATTGTCCACCACGCCATACTGAGCTGCGGTGGAACGGTGTCGGCCGAGCATGGCATTGGGCAATTGAAGGCGGACTTGCTAAAAAGCATCACCCCCGCCCCGAGCTACAACATGTTCAAGGCGATTAAAGCGGCCATGGACCCAGACAACTTGTTCAACCCGGGAAAGGTAGTGCTTTGAACTAAACGGCGACTGCCACTTTTTGTAAGGCCTCGCTGACCACGTCCCAACTGTTGTTTTTGAGGCGAGTGGCGTCTGACAACACCTGCCGATATAAACGACCACCGGGTTGCCCATGAAACAGCCCCAACCATGAACGCGTGATGTTGCGAATGGTTTCGCCTTGCGCCAATTGCGCAAAGGCATACTGCCGCATTTCTTCAATGACAGACTCTCGGCTCGGTGTTTGCTCGGCTTGCCCGGTGACGATGCAATCGAAATGGCTGAGCAGCCAAGGGTTGGTGTAGGCCTCGCGCCCAATCATGCAACCATCGGCCCACTGCAAGTGTTGATGAATGTCTTCAACGGTTTTAATGCCGCCGTTTAGCACGATTTGCAACTGGGGAAAGTGTTCTTTCAAGCGCTTCACCACCGCGTAACGCAGGGGGGGAATTTCTCGGTTCTCTTTGGGCGACAAGCCTTTAAGCACGGCGTTTCGGGCATGGACGATAAAGGTTTGGCAACCCGCTTCGCTGACTTTGCCCACGAAGTCGTAGAGCATCTGCTCACTTTCATCGTAGTCCAGCCCGATGCGGTGTTTCACAGTGACTTCGAGGGTACACGCATCGCGCATGGCTTTGACACAATCTGCAACCAGGCTGGGCTCTGCCATCAGGCAGGCGCCAAAGGCCCCTTTTTGCACACGTTCGGAGGGGCAGCCCACATTCAGGTTGAGTTCGTCGTAACCCGCCTGCTCCACCCATTTGGCGCACTGGCCCAAGGCGGCGGGCTCGCTGCCTCCAATTTGAAAGGCCACGGGGTGTTCTTCACTGTTGTAGGCCAAAAAGCGCTGCCGGTCGCCGTGAATGAGTGCGCCGGTGGTGATCATCTCGGTGTAAAGCCAGGTGTGTCGGCTAATGGCCCGGTGAAAGCGCCGACAATGCCGATCGGTCCAATCGATCATGGGCGCCACAGACAAAACTCGTGGTTTGACGTTCATGTGGAAATTCTACAAACAAAAAGGGGCGAGGCCAAAGCCACGCCCCCTTTGACAAAGCCTTATGCGGCCTCTCGGCTGGCTTTCTTGCGCTCGTGCTCTTTGAGGTAACGCTTGCGGATGCGAATGTTTTTGGGGGTAATTTCTACCAGTTCGTCGTCTGCAATAAATTCAACCGCGTACTCAAGGTTCAAAGCAATGGGGGGAACCAAACGAACCGCTTCGTCGGTGCCCGACGCACGCACGTTGGTGAGTTGCTTGCCCTTGATGGGGTTGACCACCAGGTCGTTGTCGCGGCTGTGAATACCGATCACCATGCCCTCGTAGAGTGCTTCGCCTGGGGATACAAACATGCGGCCACGATCTTGCAACTTCCAAAGGGCATAAGCCACGGCGTCGCCATCGTCCTGGGAAATGAGCACACCGTTATGACGCTCAGCCAAGCCACCTTCTTTAACAGGGGCGTACTGGTCGAACACATGGCTGATCAGGCCGGTGCCACGGGTCATGGTGAGGAAATCGCCCTGGAAGCCAATAAGACCGCGAGCAGGAATGCGGTACTCCAGGCGCACACGGCCTTTGCCGTCGGGTGACATGTCCAGCAGGTCGCCTTTGCGGCGGCCCAGTTCTTCCATGATGGCGCCCTGGTGGCTGTCTTCCACATCCACGGTCAGCATTTCATAAGGCTCACACTTGACGCCGTCGATTTCCTTAAACACCACACGTGGGCGAGACACCGCCAGTTCGTAGCCCTCGCGACGCATGTTTTCAAGCAGAATGGTGAGGTGCAATTCGCCACGACCAGACACTTCGAACACGGTGTCGTCATCGGTGTCTTTAACGCGCAAGGCCACGTTGCTTTTTAGTTCGCGCTGCAAACGGTCACGCAGCTGGCGGCTGGTCACAAACTTGCCTTCACGGCCAGCCAAAGGAGAGGTGTTGACCATGAAGTTCATGGTCAGGGTGGGTTCATCCACCGTCAGCACGGGTAGCGCTTCGGGGGTGTCTACGGCACACACGGTGGTGCCAATTGCGATGTCTTCAATACCGTTGATAAGGCAAATGTCGCCCGCCTCGGCTTGGTCGACCAACACACGCTCCAATCCGCGGAACTTGAGCACCTGGTTGATTTTGCCGTTGAAGGGGGTGCCATCGGGGCCATTCATACACACCACTTGCTGGCCGGTGCGAACGGTACCGCGTTTGATTCGACCAATGCC
>NZ_CAXQZX010000096.1:0-19535 GCF_964228395.1 Limnobacter sp. | reverse complement strand
CAGCGGATTCAGTAGAATCCATGGCGGCCTGGAATGTGGCTGTGATGCGCAAAGACGGCCCCAGCTCGCTGCTATTCAGCCGCCAAAACCTGCCATTCCTTGCGCGTTCCGAATCAGCCCTAAGTTCAATTGCCAAAGGCGGCTATGTGTTGGCAGAGACGGCCGACGCGCAGGTCACGCTGGTGGCCACGGGCTCCGAAATCGAGATCGCCATGAACACGCAAAAAGCCTTGGCCGAGAAGGGCATTGCAGCCCGCGTGGTGTCCATGCCGTCAACCACAGTATTTGACCGTCAGCCTGCGGCCTACAAAGCCGAGGTGTTGGGCCAAGCACCCATCGCTGTCATTGAAGCGGGCGTGTCCGATGGTTGGTACAAATACATCGCCCAGGCTGGGGTGAAGGGCACGGTGCTGGGCATGAGCAGCTTTGGTGAATCAGCACCAGCGGGAGCGTTGTTCAAGCACTTTGGGCTCACTTCAGAAAAATTCACCGAGGCCGCGCTAGCCTTGGTTCAGCAATAATTCAGGGAACATTGATTTACTTTCAAGGAGATTTGTCATGACCATTCGCGTAGCGATCAACGGCTATGGCCGCATCGGCCGAAACGTACTGCGTGCCCACTACGAAGGTGGCAAAAAGCACGACATCCAGATCGTGGCCATCAACGACTTGGGCGACCCCAAGACCAACGCTCATCTCACCCAGTACGACACCGCTCATGGCCGTTTCCCCGGCACCGTGAGCGTGGATGGCGACTACATGATCGTCAATGGCGACAAAATCAAGGTGCTGGCCAACCGCAACCCGGCCGAGTTGCCCTGGGGCGAACTGGGCGTGGACGTGGTGATGGAGTGCACAGGCTTTTTCACCTCCAAAGAAAAAGCATCGGCTCACCTCAAGGGCGGTGCCAAAAAAGTGATTATTTCTGCCCCCGGTGGTAAAGACGTAGACGCCACTGTGGTGTACGGCGTCAACCATGGCGTACTGAAAAGCTCCGACACAGTGATTTCAAATGCGTCTTGCACCACCAACTGCCTGGCGCCTCTGGTGAAACCTTTGAACGATGCCATCGGCTTGGAAACCGGCCTGATGACCACCATTCACGCTTACACCAACGACCAAGTGCTGACCGACGTATATCACGAAGACCTGCGCCGCGCCCGTTCCGCCACCATGAGCATGATCCCCACCAAAACTGGCGCGGCTGCGGCAGTTGGCTTGGTATTGCCCGAATTGAACGGCAAGCTGGATGGTTACGCAGTTCGTGTGCCCACCATCAATGTGTCCATGGTTGACCTTTCATTCGTGGCCAAGCGCGAAACCACTGTCGAAGAAGTCAACAGCATTTTGAAGGCCGCCGCTGAAGGCCCGCTCAAGGGTGTTCTGGAATACAACGATGCACCGCTGGTGTCCATCGACTTCAACCACAATCCGGCATCCAGCGCATTTGACGCCACTCTCACCAAGGTGAGTGGCAAGCTGGTGAAGGTGTCTAGCTGGTACGACAACGATTGGGGCTTCTCCAACCGCATGTTGGACACTACTGTTGCACTCATGACTGCCAAGTAAACAAAGTGCACCATCCATTGGCTTTTTAAAAGCCATTTGCAACGGGCCCTTCGGGGCCCGTTTGTTTTGGTGTGCCCCCTTTGGGTGCCCCTCCCTGAAATGAGAATACCAAGCCCTGCACGAACCGCCGTTAACCACTCATTCGTGGTACGTCGAGCCCTGTGCAGCACGAAGTAGACTCCGTTCTGCTTTCTATTCAACAAATAGCCCGCTGGCAGCGCTCGGTAACCTAAAAGTCATCTTTGCGAGCGAGTGTTGCCATGTTGTTGATTAGCCAAATTTTCACGAAACTTCGAGTCTTGGGCCTGTTCGGTCAAGCGTTGTTTATCGTGGCCTTGTCCTTGGGTAGCGCATCCGCGCACGCGCAGGCTGAGTCTCGCCAGTTCATCATCAAACTCAAGAACGCGGTAGAATTAAGCGCCACCCCCTCGGTGCGTCGGCTTGAGAAAGAAGGTGAGTTTCTGGGTGAGGTCATGGGGCGCAACAATGTAAGCGCGGCCTGGCAGCGGGCAGGCACCTTGGGCACCCATGTCATGCGTTGGGGCGCTTCCGTGCGGGACATCGATATTCAAGCTCATTTGAACCGCCTTCGCAGTGACCCCGAGGTGGAGTGGGCCATTGAAGACCGTCCCGTCCGCGCCTTTGAAACCCCGAATGACCCATCTTTTTCCAATCAATGGGCGTTGCGTTCCCAGATCAACACAGCCGGCGCCCGCTTTGATGCGGCATGGGACTGGATCAAGGGCAGCGCTGATGTGGTAGTGGCTGTGCTCGATTCGGGTGTGGTGTTTAACACCCCTGATTTGCAAGGCCGTTTGCTGGCTGGTTACGATTTCGTGTCAGACGTGGCCACGGCCAATGACGGCAATGGCCGCGATTCCGACGCATCCGACCCCGGTAACTGGATCACCGATGCGGAATCCCAAAGCGGGCCGTTTCAGGGTTGCACGGTCAGGAATTCCAGTTGGCACGGCACCTTTGTGGCGGGTCAGATCGCAGCCAACACGCACAACAACGCGCAGGTCGCCGGGGGCGACTGGAATGCCAAAGTGTTGCCAGTGCGTGTCTTGGGCAAATGCGGTGGTTTGTTGTCGGATGTGCTGGATGCCATGTTGTGGGCCGCGGGCCTTGATGTGCCCGGTGTGCCCCGCAATACCAACCCGGCGGCTGTGATCAACCTCAGCCTGGGTAGCACAACCACCTGTAGCAGTTTTGAACAAAGCGTCGTCGATCGCGTGACTGCTGCTGGCACCTTGGTGGTGGCCGCGGCAGGTAACGGCGGTGGGGCTGCGGATTCCCCAGCCAACTGCAACAATGTGATGTCCATCGGCGCCCTGGATCGTGATGGAAGCCGTGCCAGCTACAGTGCCATTGGCTCTTCGGTGAGCATGATGGCCCCCGGCGGTTTTTCCAATGGTCTGGTGGGTTTGAGCAACACGGGCTCAACCTCCCCGCAATCGGCCAGCCTGGCCAGCAAAACCGGCACCTCTTTTGCCGCACCGTTGGTGGCTTCTACAGCCAGTTTGTTGAAGGCTGTCAACCCCAGCCTGACTCCGGCACAGCTAAGAAACCTCATTTTGCAGAACACCTCACCATTCTTAAGCCCGAGGTTGACCACTTGCTCCGCGAATCAGGGCTCTGGTACCTGCAATTGCACCACCGCGGTTTGCGGAGCCGGCATGTTGAATGCTGAGGCGGCAGTGCTTGCCGCTCGCGGCACCCGCCCGATTGCCAACGCATCGGTATCGGCCAATGGCCTGTCCAGCAGTGGTTACCAAGAAAGCGCCAGCGGCCTAAACCCTGTTCGTCTGCGGGGAGCCAGCAGCTCTGTGGCCAGTGGCCGAAGTGTGGCCTCCTATGCATGGGTGCAAGTGTCTGGCGAGCAGGTGCTCAATGGCACAGCCACCACAGCCAATGTGGATTTGCCAGCGGCCACCAGCACCAGTGATTTGGTCTTCAGGCTCACCGTGACTGACTCCGTGGGGGAAAGTCACACCAGTTTTACCGCCATCCGGGTTGCAGCCAGTGGTTCGGATGCCAGTGGTCCCTCTAACCCAACCAGTGCAAGCACCGGCACCACACCTGCACCCACCAGCGACAACAGCAGTGGTGGCGGTGCTCCTGCCCCTGTCGCCACGGGTGGTGGGGGGGGCGGCGGTGGAGGAGGCGCTTTGAACCTGCTTGGCTTGTTTGGCTTGCTGGTGTTGGCAAGGCGCTTTAAACGCGACGCCCAAATTTCTTAAACACAGATGGGGTGGCCAGAATAATCACGACCAACAGGCCACCCAACGCACCTCCACGGTGTGCAGCATAGGCCACCGGGCCACCCACCGATGGGTCTGTGGCCTCTGCAGGATTCAATTCAAGCAGCAATTTGGCCAGCAAGCCCAGCAACATCAACCACAAAGGCCAGGCGCGCAGGCCAACGTTTGTACTCTGTCTGAACGCCAAGGCCAGGCAAACCACAAACTGCATGTGCAAGGCGCCGCTTAGCCCGCAATACCAGGACAAAGGCTCAATAAAAGTAATATAAAGTGCCACCCAAGCCAGGCTTAACCCCAGCAAGCCAGCCCACAGGCTTGGCTTGATTAAATGCGAAAATCCCCAAGTCAGTACGGCCAAGCCGGCAAGGTTCAAGGCCAAATGGGTCCAGCTCAAATGGATGAATTGCGTCAGCAAACTTCTGGCCCAAAATGATTCAATTGAATCAAGCGTTTGCGGTCCAGCGGGGCCGTGCGCAACTTGGGCCAAAATCGAGACGAATCCGACCGCAAACCAGAGGCTGGTGGCGCTGAAAAACCCCCTTGGGGCGTTATAATCCGGGATTGTCTTCAATCACCTTCCTTGAGAGCCACTGCAATGTTGCGTTTTCTGCGCCTGACCGACCAAAACGTATCCAACAAGCGCGTGTTGATTCGCGTCGATTTTAACGTGCCCACCGACGCAAATGGCAACATCACTGAAGACACTCGCATTCGCGCCTCGTTGCCCGGTATCCAGTACTGCCTGCAAAACAATGCAGCCCTCATGCTCACCAGCCACTTTGGCCGCCCCACTGAAGGCGAATATGACGAGAAGTTGAGCCTGGCTCCCGTCGCAAAGCGCCTGGGCGAGCTCTTGGGGCGCCCTGTTCGTTTGGTGAAAGACTGGGTGGACGGCGTGGACGCCAAGGCCGGTGAAGTGCTCTTGCTCGAAAACTGCCGATTCAATAAAGGCGAAAAGAAAAACAACCCTGAGCTTGCGCAAAAAATTGCCACGCTCTGCGACATTTACGTCAACGATGCCTTTGGCACAGCCCACAGGGCCGAAGCCACCACCCACGGTGCAGCGCAGTTTGCGCCCGTGGCGTGTGCTGGCCCCTTGTTGGCCGCCGAACTAGACGCCTTGGGTGCGGCCCTGTCGGCCCCCAAGCGCCCCTTGGTCGCGATTGTGGCCGGTTCCAAAGTGTCCACCAAGCTCACCATTCTCAATAGCCTGGCCGAAAAAGTAGACCAACTGATCGTGGGTGGTGGCATTGCCAACACTTTCATGGCGGCCAAGGGCTTGCCCATCGGCAAGTCATTGGTCGAGGCCGATTTGGTGGGTGAGGCCAAAGCCATCATCGACAAAATGCAAGCCCGTGGCGCGGCAGTGCCCATTCCTACCGACGTGGTCGTGGGCAAAGAGTTCTCGCCCAGCGCACAGGCCACCGCCAAGGCTGTGGCTGATGTAGCAGCCGACGACATGATCTTCGACATTGGCCCCAACACCGCCGAGGAGCTTGCAGCTATTTTGGGCAAGGCTGGCACCATCGTGTGGAACGGCCCTGTTGGTGTGTTTGAATTCGACCAGTTTGGCAAAGGCACAGAGCGTTTGGCCCGAGCCATCGCTGCTTCACAGGCTTTCTCGATCGCAGGCGGAGGGGACACCCTGGCCGCTATCGCCAAATACAACATTGCAGAGCAGGTCAGCTACATTTCCACTGGGGGTGGGGCGTTTCTTGAGTTTCTAGAGGGCAAAACCCTGCCCGCCGTCGATATTCTTCAACAGCGAGCAGCCTAATGGCCAACGACTTCCTTCCGCGTCAGACCAAGATTGTTGCCACACTGGGGCCGGCTTCCACCGATCCAGCTGTTCTGGAGCGCATGATCTCTGCCGGCATGAACGTGGTGCGGGTCAACTTCTCGCACGGCACAGCCGAGGAGCACATCGGTCGCGTGAACACCGTGCGTGACATTGCAACCCGCCTGGGGCGTGATGTGGCGGTCATGGCCGACCTGCAAGGCCCCAAGATTCGTATTGGCCAATTCACCAACGGGTCCACCACGCTTGCCAACGGGCAGCCTTTCATCCTTGAAGCCCAGTGCGCCGCAGGGGATGATACCCGTGTGGGGCTGGACTACCCCGAGCTGGTCAACGACGTCAAAGCGGGCGACACCCTGCTGCTGGACGATGGCAAAATTGTGCTCAAGGTTAAAAAAGTGACCTCTGGCCAAATCCATTGCGAAACCGAAGTGGGTGGAGTGCTTAAAAACCGCAAGGGCATCAACAAATTGGGCGGGGGTTTGTCGGCCCCGGCACTGACTTCCAAAGACATGGAGGACATCCGCACTGCGGTGGCCTTTGAAGCCGACTACATCGCGGTGAGCTTTCCAAAAAGTGGGGCAGACATGTACATGGCCCGTGAGCTGACCCGCGCAGCGGGCGGGCACGCCATGATGATTGCCAAAATTGAGCGAACCGAGGCGCTTGCCAATCTGGACGATCTCATCCGCTCTTGCGATGGCATCATGGTGGCCCGGGGTGACCTGGCTGTTGAAATTGGCGATGCGGCTGTCCCCGCCGCCCAAAAAAAATTAATCCGCGCTGCACGCGAGGCCAACAAGCTCACCATCACCGCCACCCAGATGATGGAAAGCATGATCGAAAGCCCCGTGCCCACTCGGGCTGAGGTGTCTGATGTGGCCAATGCAGTGCTGGATGGCACCGACGCCGTCATGCTTTCTGCCGAAACAGCCGCTGGCAAGTATCCTGTCGAAACCATTTGTGCCATGGCTCGCACCTGTGTAGAGGCCGAAAAATCGGCGCCAGTGAATCTGGATACCGACTTCCTGAACCGCAAATTCAAACGGGTGGATCAGTCCATCGCCATGGCTGCCCTGTTTACTGCCCATCACCTCGATGTAAAGGCCATTGCTGCCCTGACCCAGTCGGGGTCAACCGCCCTGTGGATGTCCCGTTTAAACAGTGGCGTGCCCATATTTGCACTCACACCCGAAGAAAAAACCCGCCGCCGACTGTCCATGTACCGCGATGTTCGTACTGTCATGATGCAGTACGAGACCGATGACCGGGAACTGCTGCTGGCCAAGTCCGAACAAGCCTTGCTCGACGCCAAGGTGGTGGAAGTGGGCGACCTCATCGTGATCACCATCGGCGAACCCATTGGCAAATCGGGCGGCACCAACACCATGAAAATCGTGCGTGTGGGTGAACACATCGGCCTGCTTAACTGAATTATTTTTTTGGAGACACACTTATGCCACTCGTATCCATGCGCCAACTGCTGGACCATGCCGCCGAGCAGGGTTACGGCATCCCAGCATTCAACGTCAACAACCTGGAGCAGGTGCAGGCCGTGATGGCTGCAGCCGATGAGGTGGGTGCTCCCGTGATTCTTCAGGCCAGCGCAGGCGCGCGTAAATACGCAGGCGAGCCCTTCATCAAGCACCTCATTCAAGCTGCCGTAGAAGCCTACCCCCACATCCCCTTGGTGATGCACCAAGATCATGGCACCAGCCCCAAGGTGTGCCAGGGTGCAATCGACCTCGGTTTTGGTTCTGTCATGATGGACGGCTCCCTGATGGAAGACGGCAAAACCCCCGCCAGCTTTGACTACAACGTGAATGTGACCAAAACCGTGGTGGACATGGCACACAAAGTAGGCGTAACCGTTGAAGGCGAGTTGGGGTGCCTGGGCAACCTGGAAACCGGCGAAGCCGGCGAAGAAGACGGCATTGGCGCTGAAGGCAAGCTGGACCACAGTCAAATGCTGACCGACCCTGAAGAGGCCGCTGTGTTTGTAAAAGCGACCCAACTGGATGCCCTGGCCATCGCCATCGGCACTAGCCACGGTGCCTACAAATTCAGCCGCAAGCCCACAGGCGACATTCTGGCCATTTCCAGGGTCAAAGAAATTCACGCACGCATTCCCAACACCCATTTGGTGATGCATGGCTCATCCTCTGTGCCTGCTGATTTGCTGGCCATCATTAACCAGTACGGCGGCAAAATGAAAGAAACCTACGGCGTGCCGGTGGAAGAAATTCAAGAAGCCATTAAGTACGGTGTGCGCAAAATCAACATCGACACTGACATTCGCCTGGCCATGACTGGCGCCGTGCGTAAGTTCCAAGCCGAGAATCCAGACAAATTTGATATGCGCGAATGGATGAAGCCTGCCCGCGAAGCGGCCAAGGCGATTTGCAAGCAGCGTTACCTGGAGTTTGGTTGCGAAGGTCAGGCTGGCAAGATCAAAGCCATCAATCTGGTGGACATGGCAGCCAAATACGCCAAGGGCGAATTGGCGCAAATCGTGCAGTAATCAACATGTGGGCCACCTGCGCACCAGTGGCCCCAAAGCAAGCGCACGCGGGCGTGGCCCCGCGTGTTTTACTTTTAAATGCCTGAATTGAAGAGGCTGATGGCATGACCACCGTGTTTGAAACCAAACTGACTTCCCTGCCGCTGTTGCACCGCGGCAAGGTCCGTGAAAACTTCTCTGTCGGTGAAGACAAAATGTTGATTGTGGCCAGCGACCGCCTGTCCGCCTTCGACGTCATACTGGATCAACCCATCCCCGAAAAGGGCATGGTGCTCACCCAGATGGCTCAGTTCTGGTTTGACATCCTGGCGGATGTAGTGCCCAACCACCTCACCGGCGTTGCCCCCGAATCGGTGGTCACGGCCGAGGAAGCGCCGCAAATCAAGGGGCGTGCCATGGTGGTTAAAAAGCTCAAAGCCCTGCCCATCGAGGCTGTGGTGCGTGGCTACCTCATTGGTTCGGGTTGGAAAGACTATCAAGCCACTGGCGCTGTGTGTGGCATTAAATTGCCTGCTGGCATGCAAATGGCCGCCAAGCTCGACGAGCCCATTTTTACCCCGGCCACCAAGGCCGCGGTGGGCGAACACGACGAAAACATCGACTTTGACACCATGTGCAACGTGGTGGGTGCCGACCTGGCCAAGCAAATCCGCGATGTGTCCATCGCCCTGTACACCAAGGCCAGCGACTATGCAGCGCGTCAGGGCATTATCATTGCAGACACCAAATTTGAGTTTGGCCTGGACGAGCACGGCACCTTGACCCTGATGGACGAGGTGCTCACCGCCGATTCCTCCCGCTTTTGGCCGGCAGATCAATATCAAGTGGGTATATCGCCTCCTTCCTACGACAAACAGTTTGTTCGGGACTACCTGGAGAGCGTGCCGGGCTGGAATAAAAAGGCGCCCGCGCCTACACTGCCACAAGACATCATCGACAAAACCGCGGCCAAGTACCGCCAGGCCTACGAAATTTTGACTGGCCGCCTCTGGATTGGATAAGCACATGAGCGAGCAAGCAAGCCTGAACGCCCACCACACCTCCGACCACCCCAAAGTTGGCGTGGTCATGGGCTCTTCTTCCGATTGGGAAGTGATGAAAAATGCTGTGCAGGTGTTGCGCGATTTTGGTGTGGACTACGAAGCCCGCGTGGTGTCAGCCCACCGCATGCCCGATGAAATGTTTGCCTACGCCGAAACCGCCAGTGCGCGCGGCATTCAGGTGATCATCGCGGGTGCAGGCGGGGCTGCGCACTTGCCGGGCATGTTGGCCGCCAAAACCACCGTGCCGGTCATGGGCGTGCCCGTGCCTTCCAAATACCTGCGCGGTGAGGACTCCCTGTTGTCGATCGTGCAAATGCCCAAAGGCATTCCTGTGCATACCTTTGCCATCGGAGAAGCCGGTGCGGCCAACGCTGCATTGGCTGCTGTGTCCATCTTGGCCCTGCACGATGCCGAACTCAACCAAAAGCTCCAGGACTTCCGTGTGTCGCAAAGCAACGTGGCCCGTGAAATGGAACTGCCTCCTTTGCGCTAACCTTTGCCCCAACACACCATGAGCAACATCGAATTCAAACCCGCCAAACCTGGTCAATGGCTTGGCCTACTGGGTGGTGGTCAATTGGGCCGCATGTTCTGCATGGCCGCGCAAAGCATGGGTTACCGTGTCCTGGTGCTGGACCCTGCGGCCAACGGACCAGCAGGCAGTGTCGCCGATGATCAGGTGTTGGCCGATTACCTTGATGACGCTGGCTTGGCCAAACTGGCTCAGCGTTGTGTGGGCGTGACCACCGAGTTTGAGAATGTACCTGCCCTCGCATTGGATACGCTTTCCCGCAGTGTGCCTGTCAGCCCATCGGCCTTTTCTGTGGGCGTGGCCCAAAATCGCATTGAAGAAAAAGCCTACATCAGTGGGTGTGGCGTGCCTGTGGCCCCGCACGCCCCCATTCGCAAAGCAGACGACATCACAGACCAATTGCAGCCACTGCTGCCTGGCATTCTTAAAACCGCGCGTTTGGGCTACGACGGCAAAGGGCAGGTGAGGGTGACCAACCTGGAGGAGGTGCGTAAAGCCTTTGCGAGCCTCAACGAGGTGGAGTGTGTGCTTGAAAAGCGCCTGGCCCTGCAAAAAGAAGTGTCTGTGATTGTGGCCCGCGATCACAAAGGCGAATGCGCCACCTTCCCAGTGGCCGAAAATCACCACCGCAAAGGCATTTTGGCCACCACCATTGTTCCTGCCCGAATCGACGACGCCATGGCGGCGCAGGCCCGCGCCAACGCCATCGCCATCGCCGGCGCACTCGATTATGTGGGTGTTTTGTGCGTTGAGTTTTTTGTGGTCGACGGGCTGGGCTTGGTGGTCAACGAGATTGCACCGCGCCCCCACAACAGCGGGCACTACTCCATCGATGCATGCGTCACCTGCCAATTTGAACAACAGGCTCGTATTTTGGCTGGTTTGCCCTTGGGCAGTACCCGCCAGCACAGCCCCGCAGTCATGGTCAATTTGTTGGGTGACCTGTGGTATCAAAACGATGGCACTGTCTCAGAGCCCGCATGGGAAAAAGTGCTGGCCATGCCCGAGGTAAAACTGCACCTGTACGGCAAAGAGCAGGCTCGGGTGGGGCGCAAAATGGGACACATCACCGTGGTGGCGGCCAGCCTCGACAAGGCCCTGGAGGTGGCTCAAGACGTGCGGGACGCCCTTGGCATCGGCGACGATGACGACTGACAGCGCCAATGCCTCGAAGGTGGGTGCTTGGCCTAGCCCGCCGCACGCCACGCTGCTTGGTGCCACACCAGCCAACATCGAGCGCTGCGCCAAAGCCCTGGTGCAGGGGCAGTTGGTGGCGTTCCCCACAGAAACCGTGTTTGGCCTGGGGGCAGCCGTGAATCAAGCTGAGGCGGTTGCCGGCATATTCAAGGCCAAAGGCCGGCCCGCCGACCATCCCCTGATTGCCCACGCGAGTCCAGGTTTTGATTGGGCTGATGGTTGGATCCAGTTCAATCACTCCACTCAACAACAACAGTTCGAAGCGCTTACGCGGGCGTTTTGGCCCGGCCCGCTCACACTGGTGTTGCCCAAGGGCAGTCGCATGCCGTCGCAGGTCACAGGGGGACAAGATTCCGTTGGCATACGGTGCCCATCGCATTCTGTGGCCAAGGCATTGCTATGCGCGGCCGGTGTGCCTGTAGCCGCTCCGTCGGCCAATCGGTTTGGCAAGGTGAGTCCCACTCGGGCCGTGCATGTCATGGCTGAGCTAGGCGACCGCATTCCTTGGGTGCTTGACGGTGATATTCCTGAGGTGGGGATAGAGTCCACCATCGTGTCTTTGCTGGAAAAGTCACCGCGAATTTTGCGGCCCGGGGCCATCACCGCGCAGCAACTGGGCGAAGTACTGGGTCAGCCTGTTGAGGGCTTTATTAAAAGCAGCGCGCTGCAGAACAACCCCCGGGTGTCTGGCGCACTCGAAAAGCACTACAGCCCAGATGCCAAAGTGAGGGTGATCACGGCCCTGGGTTTGGGTGAGTTCACGCCCGTAGGCAGCACTCTGTGTGTGGGCTGGGGTGATGCGTTTTTAACCCGGGCTGACGCCCTGCGCACTCGGCATCCCCATGTGATGGTGGAGGCCTTGGGTAACAGCCCCAACGAGGTTGCAAAAAATTTGTACGCCACGTTGCGTCAAGCTGACGAATTGAATTGCTCGCAGGTGCTCTTTGAGCAACCGGGCATTGGCGAGGAATGGGAAGGCGTGGCAGACAGGCTGAAGCGTGCTTCAGCCTAGGCCGTCACATTTGCTGCGTTGGAATATGGCCGCGCTGCTCAGCTATGCGGTTGTCGTCGTCGACAAACACCAACTTGGGCTGGAAGGTTTTACATTCTTCATCATCCAGCGTCCCATAAGCCGCAATAATCACCAAGTCGCCCTTTTGGGCGCGGCGCGCTGCGGCGCCATTCAGTGAAATCATGCCGCTGCCGCGTTCGCCTTTGATGGCGTACGTGGAAAAGCGTTCGCCGTTGTCGATCACGTAGATGTCAATGCGCTGAAATTCAATGATGCCAGACGCTTCCAACAGGTTTTCGTCAATGGCGCAGGAACCTTCGTAGTGCAGTTCACAATGGGTTACTTTGGCTCGGTGGATTTTGCCGAGCAACATCTCGCGATGCATTACTCTATCTCCAGGTTGTCGATCAGCCGGGTGGCTCCCAGCTTGGCGGCCGCCAGAATAACCAGCGGCGTTTGATCGGACAGGTTTGTGTCGGTGGGGCGCATCAGGTCAGCCTGCTTGCGCACCTCGAAGTAGTCGGGCTTCCAGCCTCTTTTTTCCAATGCATCCAAGCATTTGCGTTCCAATTGTATCAATTGGTCCACATTGGGGCGACCGCTTTTTACTTGATTCGAGAGATCATTCAAAAGCTGGTACAAAAAAGGCGCTTCGGCCCGTTCTTGCGGGTTTAAGTAACGGTTGCGCGAACTCATGGCCAGGCCATCGGGGTCGCGCACCGTGGGCGCCGCAATAATCTCGATGGGCATGGCCAGCTGCTGAACCAGCCTGCGCACAATCATCAGCTGTTGATAGTCTTTTTTGCCAAACACAGCCACGCGGGGCTGCACGCAATTGAAGAGTTTGGTCACCACCGTGCAAACACCCTCAAAAAATCCGGGTCTGAACTCGCCTTCCAGAGTGCCCCCCAGGCCATCGGGTGGTTTTACCCGGTAGTCTTGCGGCTCAGGGTACAGGTCGCGCTCGGTGGGTGCAAACATCACGTACACGTGCTCTTTTTCGAGCTTGTCCGCGTCCTCTTGCATGGTGCGCGGGTACTTGTCGAAGTCTTCATTGGGACCAAACTGCAAGCGGTTCACAAACACGCTGGCCACCACAGGGTCGCCGTGTTTGGCCGCAATTCGCATCAGCGACATGTGCCCCTCGTGCAGGTTGCCCATGGTGGGCACAAACGCCACCCGGTTCTGCCCACGCAGTTGGTCACGAAGCTCGGTGATGGAGGAAATTTGTCTCATTGCAAAAGCAGGCTCAAATTCAGAATGTGTGTTCCGCAGCGGGGAATGTTTTGTCTTTCACCGCACTCACGTACGCTTGCACCGCTGCCTGGATGGAGGGCTGATTATCCATGAAATTGCGCACGAATTTCGGTTTTTTGCCCGGAAATACATTCAACATGTCATGCAGCACCAACACTTGACCATCGCAGTCAACCCCGGCACCAATGCCAATGGTGGGCACGGCCAGGCTTTTGGTGATGTCAGCGGCCAGTTTGCCTGGAATCAATTCAAACAGCTCAAGTTGTGCACCCGCCTCTTGCATCAGCTTCGCGTTGGCTTTAAGCACCTTGGCTGCCTTGGCGTCGCGGCCCTGCACCTTGTAACCGCCCAAGGCGCTCACCGATTGAGGCGTCAAGCCCAGGTGGGCACACACAGGAATGTCGCGCCGGGTGAGGTATTCCACCGTTGCAGCCAACCAAGCCGTGCCTTCCAGTTTCACCATGTTGGCGCCGGCCGCCATCAATCGCGCAGCATTGCGGTAGGCTTGTTCAACGCTTTCCTGGTAACTGCCAAATGGCATGTCAGCCAATACAAATGCATTTTTATTGCCGGCCGCCACGCATCGAGTGTGGTACTCCATCATTTCCATGGTCACGGGCAACGTGCTGGGCATGCCGGCCAACACCATGCCCAGGGAGTCGCCTATTAGCAGCACATCCACGCCGCTTGCATCCAGCACACTGGCGAAGCAGGCGTCATAGCAGGTGAGCATGGCAATTTTGTCCTGCTGCTTTTTCATCTCCAGCAAGCCGGGCAGGGTCACGGCCTTTCGTTGGCTGGTGGCGCGGTCTTGGGGTTGTGCACTCATGGGTATGGCTCTCGGCTTGGGTCACTCAGACCAATTGAAAAACTCGCGTCGCCCCTTCATGCCCTCAATTTGATTGAGCAGCAATTCAAAGTCTTCGCTGTGGTCCACCGGGTTAAGGTGCTCTGTGTTCACAATCAGAAGAGGCGCATCGTCGTAATGGTAAAAAAAGCGGCTGTACGCATCGCTAAGTTGCGAAAGATAGGCCTCGGTGATGTTGGCCTCATAAGGCGTTGCGCGTTTTTGCACACGCTCAATCAAAGCCTGTGGGGAGGCTTGCAAATACACCACCAAGTCGGGCACGCTGGTTTGCGGGCTTTGGTGCTGGTAGATCTGTTGGTAAAGCTTCAGTTCTTCTTCGTCCAGTGTAAGGCCGGCAAACATGCGGTCTTTCTCAAGCAAAAAATCGCTGACCACCATGCTTTCAAAAAAGTCACGCTGGGTCAGTTCTCGAAGTTGGGCAATTCGCTGGAACAAAAAGAATAATTGTGTGGGTAGCGCATAGCGGGCCGGGTCTTGATAAAACTTCTCAAGAAAGGGGTTTTCCTCCGGTTTTTCGAGCAATATTTCAGCCGTAAACCGCTGCGCAATCAGGCGGGCCAATGAGGTTTTGCCCACGCCAATGGGGCCCTCAATCACGATGTGGCGGTACTTGTCAGACAGCAAAGGCATTCTCCGGATTTGTCTGTGTTGTTGTGGTGCAGAAAGCGGCCCATCCGCGCGGCCTCAGTGTAGCCTACCGCAGCCTTGCGTGTTTGGAATAAGCGCTCAAATTGGCTCCACGGTCTGGTCCAATGTGCCCTGCACGAGCAATTTGGCTTTGCCCTGCCCAGGAATGCTCACCTCGGGGTTCAGATCGAGCAGCGGTTGCAACACAAAACGTCGCAAGTGCATGCGGGGGTGCGGCAAGGTCAGCGTGGTTGTGTTCAGAATGTCTTGGTCGAACATCAACACGTCCACATCGATGGGGCGTGGTGCATTTCTGGTGCTTCGCACGCGCCCAAATTGGGTCTCAAGGCCCATGCATGCCTCAAGCAATGCCTCGGGGCTTCCCGCCCACCGCAAGGTCATCACTGAGTTCACGTAATCTGGTCCTGTGGCGTCGACCGGGGCGCTTTTGTAGCGTGGGGATTCTTTCACTTCGCTGGCCATGGGGTGGGCTTCAAAGTAAGCCACCACGGCATCAAACAGCGTCAAGGGGTGCCCCAGGTTGCCACCCAAGCCCAGGTAGCATTGTGCCGCTCTTCTCACTGTGCCTCGCCACTGGGCGGTTGGCCAGCCCCAGCCGCCTTGGGTTTGCGCCGGCGGCGGCGTTTTTTGCTGCTTGTCCCACCCGCGTCACCCTGTGGTGAGCCACGAAGCTTGTCCAGCAGCGCTTGACGGTTGCTGGATTCACCATCCGAGAATTCCCTCCACCAGCGGGCCAGCTCAGGGTCGGCGTTGCCCACCAGCGCGCGCAACTCAAAAAAATCAAGCGCAGCCCTGAATTTTTGTTGTTCCAGCATGCGAAAGGGGGCTTTGCCTGCCCGTTTTTCAAAACGGGGCTGGAAGGCCCATATTTCACGCATGTCGCCGGTCAGCCGCCTAGGAATGGCCGTGCGTTCCGCTTGTTCGGCCAGCACTTCATCCATGGCAGCAAACAGCGCCGGAAATTTCACCTCCCCGGCTTTGACCCGTTTTTCCCAGTTTTCAAGCACCAAATGCCACAACAGGCAGGCAAACAAAAATCCTGGGCTCAAAGGTTTGCCTTCGTGCACTCGCCGGTCGGTGCGCGCCAACGCCTCGGTCAAAAAAGCTTCGCCAGCTTCGTCTTCCAGAATGGCGTCCAGCAGGGGGAACACACCATGATGCAAACCCGCCTGGCGCAAGCCTTTCAGGCAGGCCAAGGCAGAGCCGCTCATCAAGAGTTTGAGCATTTCATCAAACAAGCGAGAGGCGGGCACATTGCGCAGCAAATCAGACATGCTGGCAATGGGTGCGTAGGTGGCCGGTTCAATGTTGAAATTCAACTTGGCCGCAAAGCGAACCACGCGCAGCATGCGCACCGGGTCTTCGCGGTAACGCACGGCCGGTTCCCCAATCATGCGCAGGGTTTTGGCCCGAAGGTCTTCCATGCCGTGGTGGTAGTCCCAAACGGTCTCGGTGCTGGGGTCGTAATACATCGCGTTCACCGTGAAGTCGCGTCGCGATGCATCTTCATCCTGCCGTCCAAATTCGTTGTCACGCAGCACTCGGCCGTGTTCATCGGTGTCGCTGTTGCCGGTGGTCAACGCCCTGAAGGTGGATGTTTCAATGGTCTCAGGCCCAAACATCACATGCACAATCTGGAAGCGCCGCCCAATGATGCGGGCTCTGCGGAACAGGCGTTGGGTTTGCTCTGGGCTCGCGTCCGTGGCCACATCAAAATCTTTGGGTCGCATGCCCAACAGCAGGTCGCGCACTGCGCCGCCCACCACAAAGGCCTTGTAACCTTTGGCTTGCAAGGTCTCGCACACCCGAATGGCGTTGTGGCTTACCAGGCGGCGGTCAATTTTGTGCTCTGCCACCCCCCACACCTTGGGTTTGTGCACCGTGTAGCTGGCGGCTGCTTTGTTGCGGCTGCCCAAGTTCAAATGGGTGGGCTTGCCAGCGTTGTCTTTGCCCAGGCCAGCGGGTTTCGCAAACATGCGCTTGAAAAATTTTCGGATCATTTGAACAACTCTAATACAGGCCAATTGCGCTCACGGGCAATGCGGGCCAAGCGCTCATCCGGGTTGGTGGCCACGGGGTGGCTCACAGCTTCCAGCAAAGGAAGGTCGTTGATGGAATCGCTGTAAAAATGGGTCTGCTCAAAGCTTTCCAGGGTCCAGCCTTTGCCCGCAAGCCAGTCGTTTAGACGCTGCACCTTTCCTTCACGAAAGCTGGGTACGCCACTCACCTTGCCGGTGAATTCACCCTCTTTTTCTTCGGGGTCAGTTGCGATTAAAGCCTCAATTCCAAAAGCCTGTGCAATGGGGCGGGTAATAAAGCTGTTGGTGGCGGTAATCAAAATGCAAATCGCTTGCTCATCCTGGTGCTGCTGCACCAGGCGCCTTGCACTGGGCAGAATATTGGGCTGAATCACCTCGGCCATGTACTGCAGATGCCAGGCATTGAGCAGGGCGCGCGGGTTGTCGCGTAAAGGGCGCAACTGAAAATCCAAAAAGGCATGGATATCCAGGCAACCCGCCTTGTAATCTTCGTAAAACTGGTTGTTGCGTGCTTCGAATTCTTCTCGATCCAGCAAGCCTTTGTTGATCAGGAACTGCGACCATCCGTGGTCCGAGTCCATGGGCAGCAGGGTGTTGTCAAGGTCAAACAGTGCGAGTTTCATATTCACGTACCACCAGGCTTTCCCGGCGTTTCATCCAGTGGCGAAGCAGGGTAACGCTCACTGGTTTTTGTTGTTCCAAAGAAAAGCGGTCCAGGCTGTCCATCACGGCCATCAGGGACCCCATGTCGCGCTGAAAATAACGCAGCGCATACTCCACCACCTCTTCACTCAATTGCAGGCCGCGGGCCTTGGCCACCGTTTGCAAGGCGGCCTGTTTTTCCTCATCACTCAGCGGTTGGATGCGCAGGCAAAGCCCCGCCTCTATGCGCGTGCGCAGGTCATCGCGCAAACCCAAGGTCGCTGGTGGCTCATGACCGCACAACACAATGTTCGGAGGCAAACCTTCGGCCATTGACTGATTAAATGCATTAAACAATTGAACCTGAGAGTAGGGGGTTAAGTGATCGATGTCATCCATCAGCAGCGAGGCCGGTGCGGGCCTAAACACAAACCTTTGCTGGCCCGGCAACACGGGGGCTCCCAGCGTTTCGCTTAATGCCTTCAGCAAATGGGACTTGCCACAACCGGGCGGCCCGTACAAATACACAAAAGGGCTTAGGCCCTCACCTTTGAGCAGGTTTTTTAATGCGTGCAGCACTTGCGCATTTTGACCCACCAAAAAATTGCCCAAGGTGGGGCGTGGGGGTGTAAACACGTCGAGAAGCAGCTGTTGCATGGGCATTGCTTGGGGGTTGGTCGAATTCAAGCAGCCCTCAATAATACCCCCGATTGCCACTATTGACGCGCTGGCTCGGTTAAAATAGCGGCTCTCAAAGCCCCAACTCCTATTGGACCCTAAGTCAATGAACTCTCCCCTCACCTACAAAGACGCCGGCGTGGATATTCAGGCCGGTGATGACCTGGTAGAAGCCATTAAGCCCATGGCCAAGCGCACCCTGCGCCCTGGCGTTTTGGCTGGCATCGGCGGGTTTGGTGCGCTGTTTGAAGTGCCCAAAGGGTACCGGGAGCCCGTGTTGGTGTCTGGCACTGATGGCGTTGGCACCAAGCTTCGCCTGGCCTTTGAATGGAACATTCACCACACCGTGGGCATTGACCTGGTGGCCATGAGCGCCAACGACATTTTGGTGCAAGGCGCCGAGCCCCTTTATTTTCTGGATTACTTCGCCTGCGGCAAACTTGATGTAAAAACTGCGGCCAGCGTGGTCGGCGGCATTGCTACAGGCTGCGAACAAGCAGGTTGTGCACTCATCGGCGGCGAAACCGCCGAAATGCCCGGCATGTATCCTGATGGTGAATACGATCTCGCAGGGTTTGCGGTGGGCGTGGTAGAAAAATCTGAAATTCTGGATGCCAGCAAAGTGCAAAACGGCGATGCCATCATTGGCTTGGCTTCCAACGGCGTGCATTCCAACGGGTTTTCGCTGGTGCGAAAAATCCTTGAACGCGCCCAGCCCGACCTGAACCAGGCTTGCGATGGCGTCACCCTCAAAGAAGCCATCATGGCGCCAACCCGCATGTATGTAAAACCAGTGCTCAAGCTCATCAAGGCGCTGCCAGTGCACGCCCTGGCCCACATCACCGGCGGTGGCTTGGTCGAAAACATTCCTCGGGTGCTGCCCGAGCAGCTCACTGCCGAGTTGGATCGTGGTGCATGGCCCGAGTCCGATCTGTTCAAGTGGTTGCAGGCCAACGGCCAAGTGCCGTTCGATGAAATGAACCGGGTGTTCAACTGCGGCATTGGCATGGTGGTGGTGTTGCCAGAAGCGCAAGTTGATGCTGCCATGGCTTTGCTTCGATCCGAAGGCGAGACCCCTTACCTGATCGGCAAGGTGCGCCCGCGCGCCCATGGCGAAGCACACACGGTGGTTATGCCTGCCAGCAATTAACACTCAATCTGGCCGGGCGCGCAGTTGGTTCAATGCCCAATCAATGTGCTCGGCCAAAAAATCATCTGCACTCTGCCGCATGTGAAGTAAACCTTCACGCACCACGGCCCCTGCGTGGCTGTTGCCAGCGGCCACGGCCAGGTTGCGCCTAAAGCGTCGATAGCCGATGCGGCGAATGGCGCTGCCTTCGGTGTGTTTTAAAAACTCGGGTTCGGTCCATCGCATCATTGTGGCCCAGTCTGGGTGTTCAAACCCTGGTCTGGGGTCGAAGTCGGCGTATTGCGCTGGCTTGGCAAACTTGTTCCAGGGGCACACCA
>NZ_CAXQZX010000095.1:0-8083 GCF_964228395.1 Limnobacter sp. | reverse complement strand
AACAACCTCGCCAAGGTTGTTTTGCCCACACCTGGGGGGCCCCACAACAGCAGCGAATGCACTTTGCGCTGCTCAAAAAGCACGGTGAGGGGCTTGCCTGGGCCTAACAAATGCGTTTGACCCACCACATCGGCCAAGCATTGGGGGCGCAATTGTTCCGCCAAAGGAATGGCGGCGTTGGCGGGCTTGGCCGCCAAGGGGCTGGCAGTCGAAGGCACGGCTGCGGCGTCTGAGTTTGGGTCCTCGCCGAACAGATCCATGAGAGACCCTACCTGGTCTCAATCAAGTCAACCCCAGCGGGCGCCTTGAATTCGTAATGGCCTGCAGGGCGAGCGGAGTTGAATTGCCAGTTCCTCAAGGGAAGTTTCGTAATTTGGCCCAAGGAGTCGTGTATTTCAAGAGCCACTGGCAAGCCCCCTTGCCAACCAATGCGCACATGGTCAAACAAGGTTTCTTTTTCTTTCGGGCTTACTTTTAGCCACTCCAGACCGTCTTTGCTGCCCTCGTCTTGCAAGGCAAAAAGTTTATCCACGTTTTTGCTGCCAAACAGCAACGCCACTGGCGTGGAATCCATGGCGTTGCCAAGGGGTTTGCGTGTGGCGTGCTGCATGTCGGCATCGTATGAGACAACGGTTTGCCCATTGGACATCACCAGCAGTGGATAGGGCTTGGTAATTTCCCAGCGGAATTTACCCGGTCGGGAAAACGAGAACTCCCCGGAGCTGCGTTGCTTGACCGCCCCGTTGCTGCTCACCACCACTTGAGAGAACTCACCATCTGCAAATTGGCGGCTCTCGACGAAGGCTTTGAGCATGTCTTGGGCAGAAGCCTGTGCAAACAAGGGCAGACAGGTGAACAACAAACCCGTCACCCACGTTTGAAGCGTTTTGAAGTTGAAATGAATGTCGAACATGGTGCTGTATGGCTTCAAGAAAATACCTTGTGATTCGGACATGGCAATAAGACAACAACGCATGAGGCAGGTTCAGGTAGCACAGGCTCCAAACCCACTACTCGTCATCTTGCCCTGCCTCGGCACGCACCAGAATGTCCCGGTTGCCGTTGGACTGCATGGCTGACACCAAGCCAGCTTGTTCCATGCTTTCCAATAGGCGAGCCGCTCGGTTATACCCAATACGCAAGTGGCGCTGTACAAAAGAAATGGAGGCCCGGCGGTGTTTTAACACAATGCCCACGGCCTGGTCGTAAAGTGCATCTTTCTCGCCATCAAAACTGCCGGCAGTGGCATCCATGCTGGCGTTCCCACCTTCTTCGGTCGTCCCCCCCTCTAAAATGCCTTCAATGTAATTGGGCTCGCCACCTTTTTCTTTGAGGTATTCGACCACACGGTGAACTTCTTCGTCTGACACAAAAGCACCGTGCACACGCTGCGGCACACCGCTGCCGGGTGGCAGGTACAACATATCGCCCTGCCCCAACAAGGCTTCTGCACCCATTTGATCCAAAATGGTGCGGGAGTCTACCTTGGAGGACACCTGAAAGGCGATTCGCGTGGGGATGTTTGCCTTAATGAGGCCGGTGATTACATCGACTGAAGGCCGCTGTGTGGCCAAAATAAGGTGGATACCTGCCGCTCTGGCCTTTTGGGCCAGGCGCGCAATCAATTCTTCGATTTTTTTGCCCACCACCATCATGAGGTCTGCCAGCTCGTCAATCACAATGACGGTCATGGGCAAGGTGTCCAAGGGTTCAGGGGCATCGGGCGTGAGGCTAAACGGGTTGGGAATGGGCTGCCCCGATTTTTTGGACTCCAGAATTTTTGCGTTGTAGCCCGCGAGGTTTCGAACCCCCATCTTGCTCATGAGGCGGTAACGCTTTTCCATCTCTCCCACGGCCCAATTGAGCGCATTGCCAGCCTGCCGCATGTCGGTGACCACCGGACACAGCAAGTGCGGAATGCCCTCATACACGCTCATTTCAAGCATTTTGGGGTCGATCAGAATAAGGCGCACTTCTTCTGGATTGCTTTTGTACAGCAGCGACAGGATCATGGCGTTGATGCCCACCGACTTGCCCGAGCCGGTCGTGCCCGCCACCAGCAGGTGGGGCATTTTAGCCAAGTCGGCCACAACCGGCTTGCCCGCAATGTCTTTGCCGAGGGCCATGGTAAGTACCGATTTAGAGCCGCTGTACACCTGAGAGCCTAAAATCTCGGTGAGCTTAACGACCTGCCGGCGCGGGTTGGGTAGCTCCAGCCCCATCAGGTTTTTGCCGTAGATGGTTTCTACCACACGGATGGACACCAGGCTTAATGCTCGCGCCAGATCTTTAGCCAGGTTGACCACCTGGGCACCTTTTACCCCTGGCGCGGGCTCCACCTCAAACCGGGTAATCACTGGGCCGGGCTGGGCAGCCATCACCTGCACCTGCACCCCAAAATCGCTTAGTTTTTTCTCGATTAACCTGGAGGTGTATTCCAGTGTGTCGGCAGAAACGGTCTCGATGGCCGCTGGCGCATCATCAAGAAGGCTCAATGGCGGCAGCTCGGTTTCCGCAAGATCTGCAAATAAGGGCTGCTGTTTTTCCTTGATGGCCTGCACCGAAGGCTCCACAGGCACTGCCACCGGCTCTATGCGAATGGGCTTGTGTTCTTCAAATTTTTCGCGTTTTTGCTCGATCTTTTCAACACGCTCCTGCGCCACCTTTTTGCCCGCCTTGCGGTCAAAATAGGCGTTGATCGAGTTCTGTACCCAGAAAAACACGCCCTCCAACCCAGCGCCCACCCGCTCTGCCATGGCTGCCCAGCTTAAGCCCAACAGACCACTTAAGCCTGCAGCCGTGCACAGCAGAAGCAACATGACGGCCCCAGACAACCCCAGCATCAGCTCAAAGGCCTGCGCAATACCTTGGCCCACCACCCCGCCAGCCCCGGCGGGAAGTGATTCGCCGCGAAAGATGGACAACGCCTCCAGCCCCATGAGCCCCAACCACAGCACCAGAAAGCCAACAGGGCGAACCCAGGGCAGCCACTTGGGCAGAGGTTCGTCGAACCCTGGTAACTCGATGGCATCGACCATTTTGCGGGCACGCCAAAGCAGGAAGAAAGAGAGGCCCAACAAGGCATAAGCAGAGTGCCCAGCCAGAAAAAACAGAAAATCGGAAAGATGCGCACCCACCGTGCCGCCAAAATTACTCACAATGTCGCTGCCGGAGGCATGCGACCAGCTGTCGTCTTGCGGGTAGTAAGACACCAGTATCAGGAACAGGTAAATCGAGAATACGAGCAGGCCCAGCCAACGCACTTCAAGCAAAAGCTTGCTGACGCGTAAGGTGCCGGCATTTTGTGGGGTCCTTGAATTCACTGTAATCGGTGTAGGCCGCGATGCAGCATATAATTGAAGCCTGTATTCTGACAAAGTTCGAGGCAAATATCTCGAATCACCCACATTGTGACGTACAAAAGAGGATTCCATGAGCAGTTCTAACCCTTCCCGCCACGCCAAAGTACTTATTCTGGGTTCTGGCCCAGCCGGCTACACGGCCGCTGTGTATGCAGCGCGTGCCAACTTGAACCCGGTGCTGATCACTGGCCTGGCCCAAGGCGGGCAACTCATGACCACCACCGATGTGGATAACTGGCCTGCAGATGCCGACGGCGTGCAGGGGCCAGACCTGATGCAGCGCTTTTTGGCGCATGCGGAGCGTTTCAATACTGAAATACTGTTTGACCACATTCACACGGTGGACTTCAAGAACCGCCCATTCACCTTGAAAGGCGACTCCGGCACCTACACTTGCGATGCACTCATTTTGGCCACCGGGGCCAGCGCCATGTACTTAGGCCTGCCCTCTGAGGAAGCTTTTATGGGCAAGGGCGTGTCGGCTTGTGCCACTTGCGATGGCTTTTTTTACCGCAACCAAGAAGTGTGTGTGGTTGGTGGCGGTAACACCGCGGTTGAAGAGGCGCTTTATTTGTCCAACATCGCCAAAAAAGTGACAGTGATCCACCGCCGGGACAAATTCAAAGCCGAAGCCATTCTGATCGACAAAATGATGGAAAAAGTCAAAGAAGGCAAGATTGAACTGAAAACCGACCATGTGCTGGACGAGGTGCTGGGCAACGACATGGGCGTGACTGGTGCACGCATCAAGTCGACCAAAACAGGCGAAACCGAGGACCTCGCCCTGCAAGGCGTGTTTATTGCCATTGGTCACCGCCCCAACACCGAAATTTTTGAAGGCCAGCTGGAAATGAAGGGGGGCTACATCGTCACCCGCAGCGGCTTGAACGGCCTGGCCACCATGACCAGCGTCGAAGGCGTATTTGCCGCTGGCGACGTGCAGGACCACGTGTACCGCCAAGCCATCACCAGTGCTGGCACCGGATGCATGGCGGCGCTGGACGCCCAACGCTGGCTGGAAGCCCAAGAAGCCTGATGATGCATTAACCGGTGCCAAGCGGCACCGGCCGGGGCGTGTCATGCAGTGCCGACATGCCCTCAAGCCCGTTGTTCCTCGGTAGCATGCAGCATGAAAAAGCTAACCTCGATGGCCGATTTGGAAGGTGTGCGGCGCGCCTTGAAAGAGCAGCGTCTGGATGCCGAGCGCGCTGAAAAGCTGCGCATTGAAGCCGAAAAAAAGCGTGACGCGGAGGCGCGGCTGTTTGAGACCCACGTCAAGGACGTCACACCCCTGCCCCAAATTAACCGCAAGCTGCACAATTTGCCCAAACCTCCCCCGATTGCCCATCAGCGTGAAATCGATGATGAGAATGTACTGCGAGAAAGCATTTCTGACGAAATGGACGTGGAGCGCTTTCTTGAGACCGATGACAAGCTGAGCTACCGCCGCAACGGGATAGGACTGGAAGCTCTAAAACGCCTTCGAAGCGGCAAGTGGGTCATTCAAGCGCAAATTGACCTGCACGGCTTGCGCAGCGATGAAGCCAGGGAGGCAGTTGGCGAATTTTTGCGCAGCGCTGTAAAACATGACATTCGATGTGTCAGAATCATCCACGGCAAAGGATTGGGTTCGATCGGTAAAGAACCCGTGCTGAAAGACAAGGTCAAGCGCTGGCTGGTTCAAAAAGACGAGGTTTTGGCTTTTTGCCAGGCTCCACCCCGTGATGGTGGAGCGGGTGCCTTGTTGGTAATCCTGAAGGCCAAACAACAATAAATCCACAACGCACACGCAGGGAGACGCACTGCAATGAAAGCCGCACCCACGCCTATTGATTGGCAAGCGGGCCATGCCCGATCCAGCACCACTGGCTTGAACATGGCTTGGGAAGCCGCCGGGCCAGAAGATGGAGAAACCATTTTGCTGGTGGCAGGCCTGGGATGCCAGCTCACCATGTGGAACGATGAGTTTTGTAAGCCGCTGCTTGCGCAGGGCTACCGGCTGGTCCGGTTCGACAACCGAGACATTGGCCTAAGCGACCAACACCCCACCAACATGAAGGTGAACGTTCCAGCCACATTTATTCGCAACAAGCTGGGCTTGCGCACACCCACCAACTATAAGTTGGACACCATGGCCAATGACGCCATCGGTCTGATTGATGCTTTGAAGCTAAAACGCCCGCACCTGGTGGGTGTGTCTATGGGCGGCATGATTTCTCAAATTGTGGCAGCTCAAGCCCCCGATAAAATTGGCAAGCTGGTGACCTTGATGTCGAGCACCAACAACCCCAAATTGCCCATGCCCAGCCCGCATGTGATCCACAATATGTTTTTAAAGCGCCCAAAAAGCCAGCACATTGACCATGTGGTAGAGCACGTAGAACGCGTATTCACCGCCATCGGCAGCCCTGGCTACCCGCCCGACCCTGCCAAAATTCGCGAGCGTGCCCGCAAGGCCTATCAACGCGCATACAAGCCAGCTGGTGTGCTGCGGCAAACCCATTGTGTGGTTGCAACTGGGTCGATTGAAGATTACACGCGTGCAATCAATGTGCCCACTTGCGTGGTACACGGCATGGATGATCCCTTACTAAAAAAGGCCTGTTCAGAGCGAATTGCCAAGCTGGTACCCAATGCAAGGCTGCACTTAATTAAAGGCTTGGGGCACGACTTGCCTGAGGCCTTGGCCCCCACCTTTGGCGAAATTATTCACGCGCATTTGGGGGCATAGCGTTTGTTGCTTGCCAACAAAAAGCCCGCATCAAGGTGCGGGCTTTTTGGTGAACGCGATTTGAACAAACCACTTAGATGGCTTCTTCGCCCTGCTCGCCTGTGCGAATGCGAATCACCCGCTCAACGTTGGTCACAAAAATTTTGCCGTCGCCAATTTTGTTGGTGCGTGCCGCGCCTTGAATGGCTTCAATCGCTTGGTCAACCATTTTGTCTTCAATGACGAGTTCGATCTTCACCTTGGGCAAAAAATCAACCACATATTCTGCGCCGCGGTACAACTCCGTGTGGCCGCGCTGACGACCAAAACCCTTCACCTCGGTTACGGTCAGGCCGGTGACGCCAATTTCGGACAGCGACTCACGAACTTCATCGAGCTTGAATGGTTTGATGATGGCAGTGACCAGTTTCATTCAGGAAATCCTTTTAGATCGTTGAACTTGGATGTGATGGGATAACGCCAATCACGCCCGAACGCGCGGTGCGTGACACGAATACCGACAGGTGCCTGCCGGCGTTTGTACTCGTTGATACGAAGCAGTTTAACAGCCTTCACCACGTCTGCCTGGCTAAAACCACTTGCTACGATGTTTTCGACGGATTCGTCTTTCTCCATGTAGCGCGCCAAAATAGCGTCAAGCACCTCGTAGGGCGGCAAGCTGTCTTGGTCCACTTGGTCAGGGCGAAGCTCTGCCGAGGGCGGACGTGTAATGATGCGTTCTGGAATGACCTCACCAATGCTGTTGCGGTAATGGCAAAGCTGGTACACCAAGGTTTTGAAAATGTCTTTGATGACCGCGAAGCCACCAGCCATGTCCCCATACAGCGTGCAATAGCCTGTGGCCATTTCACTTTTGTTGCCCGTGGTTAATACAATGGCCCCGGTTTTATTCGAAATGGCCATCAACAGGGTACCGCGAATACGTGCCTGCAGGTTTTCTTCGGTGGTGTCGGCAGGCAAGCCATCAAACAATGGGGCGAGGCTGGTCTCGAAAGCCTTCATCGAGGGCTCAATAGGGATTTCGTCGTACCGAACCCCCAAACGCTGCACCATGTCGCGTGAGTCTTGCAACGAGATATCGGCCGTGTAAGGCGACGGCATCATGACTGCGCGCACTTTGTCTGCGCCAAGCGCGTCCACGGCGATCGCCAGCGTGAGCGCCGAATCCACCCCACCTGACAACCCAATGATGGCCCCCGGGAAACGGTTCTTGGTGACGTAATCGTGCACGCCCATTTTGAGTGCCTCGTAGACTTGCGCGGTCAGATCAAGCTCAGGCACGGGCGACTGCGAAGCATGCAAGGCCACGGGCTTGCCCGGGCAAGATTCAACATCAAGGATGGCCAGCGCCTCTTGAAACTGGGGCAAACGCATGGCCACATGTTGTTCACCATCCATGGCAAACGAGGCACCATCGAAAACCAGCTCGTCCTGCCCACCCAGCAAGTTGGCATAAACAATGGCCATGCCAGTCTCGGAAACGCGGCGAGCCACCACCGACTGGCGAATGGTTTGTTTGCCCATGTGGTACGGCGATGCATTGGGAACCAACAGGACCTGCGCACCCGCCGCTGCAGCGGCCTCCGGGGCATAGGCGTTCCAAGTGTCTTCGCAGATGTTCAGGCCAAAGCGAACACCATCGACTTCAAACACCAAAGGGCGATTGTCAGGCGTGAAGTAACGCTGCTCATCAAACACCTCGCGGTTGGGCAAATCGTGCTTGTGATATACGCCCACCACCTGCCCCATGTGCAGCACCGAGGCCGCATTGAACAGTTCAGTTTCTTGGCGAACCGGGTGACCCACCACCACATAAATGTCAAGGTGCTGCAGGGCCAGGCGCAAGCCGTCTACTGCTGCATCGGCTTGCCGCTGAAATGATGGGCGCAACAAAAGATCTTCTGGCGGGTAACCAGTGACCGAAAGCTCGGGCGTTAGCAAAATACGCACCCCGTGCGCATGGGCGTGTTGTGCGCACTCCAGGATTTTT
>NZ_CAXQZX010000094.1:0-10074 GCF_964228395.1 Limnobacter sp. | reverse complement strand
CCCAATCCACCATCTCAAAAATCAATGCGGGCTGGTCACCGTAGGCCAATGAATAAACAATACCGGCTTCATCAGCCCTTTGCTTAAGCAAAGGACCTGCCAGTGCGTCGGCCTCCACGTTCACCATCACAATGTGCTTTTGGTATTGGCAACAGGCCAACACGTGGGCAATGCCCACCGCCGGGTTGCCTGTGGCGTCGATGATGATGTCCACAAAAGGAGACTCAATCAGCTTCATGCCATCGTCAATAATCGCGGTGTTGCCCTGCTTGGCGGCTTGCTCAAGCGATTCGGCACCATAGGCCTCTTCATGCCAGCCCACGTTGCGAAGCGAATTGCGCGCGCGGGTGGGCGATAAATCTGCAATGCCCACCATGTGAATACCCGGCGTGCGTGGCACTTGCGACAAATACATGGAGCCAAATTTGCCAGCCCCAATCATGCCCACGCGCAGAGGCTTGCCCTGGGCGGCCAGGTGTTTAAGTTTTGAGTGAAGATTCATGGAAGAAGATGTGGTTGTTGACAGGCATGCGGCCAGCATACTAAAGCCACCGCATGCACAACACCCGCGCTATCCCTACCCCATGTTCTGGAGCAACACCTCGCGCAAAGCCTGCACGCTGGGTACACCCGAAAACAATTGCCGCCCCACCAAGACCGAGGGCACCGCCTGTATACCCATGCGCTGCGCATGTTCCAGGTCGGCATCGTGTTGCGCATTGGCCTGGGGGGAGTTTATAAATTCATCCAGCCCGGCCGGGTCCATGCCCAGACCATTCAAAATGTTTTTGAGCACCGCATCTTCACCAATGTTTTGGTCCTGCTGAAAAAATGCTTTCATCACCGCAGTGGTGTACGCGTTGCCTTGCCCCGCCTGCTTGGCGTACTGCAAGCCCAAAAAGGCTTTGCGCGTGTAGGGCTGCGGCGACACGGTTGGCAATTTGATGGGCACACCCAAGCGCTCTGCCATGGGGTACACCGACGACTTCCAAACCCTCGGCAGGTAATCATCCTCGGGCCTCAATGTGGGCGTTGGGTGCGGGCGCAACTCAAACGGCATCCATTCAATGTGCACCGGCAAACCCTCGGCGGCCTGCTCAATAATGCGTTCGCCCAGCAAGCAAAACGGGCAAACAAAATCGGTCCATACATGAATGGTGATGGGGGTGCTGGGCACTGCTTCCATGGTGACACATTGGTTTGAAACAAACCCTCATTGTCCTACTTTGAGTGGGGAATTGCTGAGGCAAATAAGAATTTGTAACCGTCAGACTTAGATAGGTAGGCTGAATACTTGACGATAAAAAGATCAATTTACCGATGACGAAATACGCACACGAAATTCTCCGCCCGGGAGTACCTGCTTGCAAAAAATCAGCAATCCAACTGTACTTCGACGGAAAGACTTTTAGAATTCAATCCAGCATTGGCACTCTCAAAAGCTATCCCGCAGTTTCTGGTCGATCTGTAAACGGCTCTTTCGACTATTCAAACCAGCGTCAGCGTGTTGCAAATCAAGGGCCGATCCCCGAAGGAAACTATTGGATAAACCCATCGGACCTCTGGACAAACACGCCCCTGAAAAACATATTACGGTCACCAAGATCTGCTTGGGGTGATCATAGAATTGCCATCCGAGTGTACCCCGGTACAAACACGCACGGGCGAGGAGGATTTTTTATCCATGGCGGCGACACCCCTGGAAGCGCTGGATGTATTGACCTCACACATGCAATGAATGATTTTGTTAAAGACCTCAAGCAAATGCTAGGGAACCAGACCGATTGCCATATTCACCTGGCAGTGGAGTACTCAAATGCCCCTTAGATACATTTTATTCATTGTCTTGATATCCAGTCCACCTTGGGCGCATTCTGAAGTTCTTGACAAACTACCTCAAACACAGACGATGTGGCTTGTTGCGCTCATTGGGGTCCTATTCGCATTTTTGTGCCAGCGTTTACACTGGGCAGCCTATGCGGCTGCAATCACGTACCCGGCGGCTTGGTTCTTTTACCTGCTGATCGATTTGCACTCGTTCGATCTTGGCCCTGCCATTGCTGCGGAAGCTGGTAACAGTTATGCGACAAACCTATACGGCGCTGCTAGCACTTGGTTTTTAGGTAGCTTGGTTTGCGCAATCGTTGGCATTAAGCGAGTCATGAAATGGCGACGGTCGAGGTCAAGTTAACTGGCAAGTTGGATGCAGGTTTTTTCAAGTGTCACCGCGTGGTCGGTCCGCAATACCCGGCTCTATGCCTTGGTATTTGGGGGGTGTGGGTGCAATGTCGGCGGAGTATGGGAAGGGTGAGGAATCACATCTCACCAGTTTGACGAATTCATCTTTTCGTTTTGGAAAAAAAAGTTTGACCCAACCCTCAGACTGAAGCTCAAAATGCAGGGTGCCGTCTTTGAATAGCATGGGTTCAATGCTGCTCGGTGGCAACAAGCGAACTTTGATCGAGTTGCCATCAATCGCATACTGATCCACTTTGTTTAATTCTTCATAGGGATCGCCATCAACATCGTCGCGCCAATAGGCATAGCCTTTACCAAACTGGCTATCCGGCCTTTTGCAAGCTTCTAACAACTCAAAACCTTCGCCAAAATCCGTTACCCACTGGCCGAATAACCAATTATCGCTTGGTAAAGGTTGCGAATTTTGCACCTCGCTATCATGCAATTTTGTATGACTGTGGTGCTCACTCTGTTGAGTACATGCAGCAACAAAAAGCAGCAGCACAACAGCGTACAAAATAGGAGTTCGATCTTGCATTAATGTTTACCTCCAGCCAAGTCGGGAGGATTGAGCAAAATCACAGCAGGGCTTCTGTAGGCGCTGGCGATGGTAAGTTTTGGGCCGAAGGTTTCAAACACTGGGTGAAGAATTGTGTTGGCCAATTCACGCAAATTGGCAGTGACAACGGGTGAGTCAGGCTTGTTGAGCAAACCAGTTTTGGTGACAGTCAGTTCCGTTAAGGAAAAATATTGCGTAACGCATTCCGGGAAATTTGCTTTGCAGACGGCGGGCATGGTGAGGGGTCCGAAGTGTCGACCGCACAATGTAGTTCACAACGCAAAGCACCGTCCAATGCTCACTCCGGTGAGTCACCAAGTCGGGGCATATCCCTCAATTCGCCCATGCCGCGAGCCTCGCTGCCGTTCGCCTCTTGCATGGTCGATTCTCCCGGCTTTGCCCTTTGCATGGGCAAAGCTTCGAATCCCCCACGCGAAGTCCGCAGGGACTTCGCTTCTCTCTCGCCAGAAATGCCAAAGGCCCAGTGAAAACACCGGGCCTTTGTCTAAATTTCTGGCGGAGAGAGGGGGATTCGAACCCCCGATAGGCTATTAACCTATACACGCTTTCCAGGCGTGCGACTTAAACCACTCATCCATCTCTCCGCGTGATCAAGCGCGAGAGTATAGCAAACTTTTACATTGCAGCGCCACAAGTTCGCCAATTTTCAGTGGGCCTCCGGGGAGCGAAGCACGCGCAACACATCGGGGGTCTCAACGGGCCCTCGCCCCATGTTGGAGCCCAGCCACATGGCCAGCGCGGCCAGCGGTATGGTCAACACGCCCGACGCCACTCCGCTGATGCCAAACAAGGTAATCGCATCCAGATTAAACATGGCCATAAAGCTGGCATTCGAAACCGCAAGGTAAAACGCAGAACACAAAAAGCCTGTGCTCATGGCCCACAGGGCGCCCCGGCGGCTGGCTTTGGCCCAAAAAATGCCTGCCACCAGGGGGACAAACAAGCTCGAGGCCGCCAGGGCAAAAGCCGAAGCCACCAACACCACAATATTGCCCGGCTGCAGGCTGGTGATCCACGCAGCCAACAGCGCGGCACTTAATAAAGCGATCTTCGACATGGTGACCCGGCGCTGCGAGGTGGCCTCGGGGTCCAGCACGCGGTAATACAAGTCGTGCGACAAGCTGCCCGCGATGGCCAGCAACAAGCCATCGGCAGTAGACAGCGCTGCAGCCAGCCCGCCGGCGGCAATCAAACCCGACAAGAAAAACGGCATACCGGCAATTTCTGGCGTAATCAGCACCAATATATCTGGGCTCAAGCCAATTTCGGCAAACTGCACCACACCATCCATGTTCACATCTTGCAGGGTGGCCAACCCTGGCAGCACACGCGACCAAGCGCCAATCCAGTTGGGAATGTCGTCATAACTCAGCCCCACCAGGTTTTCGTAAACCACCACTTTGGCCACCAAACTCAGCCAGGGGGCGGCCAGGTAAATCACCAAAATACAGCCCAAAGCCACCACCACCGACCAACGGGTTTGCGACGCACTGGGGGTGGTGTAAAACCGAATAATGATGTGGGGCAAAGCCACTGTGCCGCACATTAAGGTAAATGCCACCGCCAAAAAGCTGAACAAAGCACCACCGCTGGCCAAGCCCTCTTCGTCCTGCACCGACCCAAAATGCGGCACACTGGCCTTGACCTTGTCCAGGTAACGCTGGCGCTCCTGGCTCCATTCGCGTTTGGCTTCAATGGGGTTGCGGGGGTAATCACGAAGTACTTTTTCAGCGGCCTTGATTTCCTGGAACGAAGACCCGTCGTAGCGCGCCAGTTCAAGATTTTTACGGCGTGCCTCATAGCCCTCGGCCCACGATGCCGGCAGGTTGTCGATGAGCAACTGGTAACGATCGGCCTCCTGCATGTAAATGTTGCGCACTTGCGATTCAGCCGGGTCTGTAAAAAACTTTCGTTCTTGGTCACGCACGTACTCGGGGTAACTGCTGGATTGCCCCTCACTCAAAATATCGGCTCTGCCCTGCCCGGTGTAACTCATGGCTGCACCCACGCACACCATCATGGCCAAAATCATGACGATGTACTGGGCAACCGCGGTCCAGGTGACAGCCCGCATGCCCCCCAAAAACGAGCACACCAAAATACCCGCCAAGCCAAAGAACACACCAATGCCAAACTCAACCCCGGCGAAGCGGGAGGTAATCAAACCCACCGCATAAATTTGGGCAATCACGTACACAAACGAAACGCATATGGTGACCAGCACACAGATCAGCCGCACAGCCCGGCCTTTGTCCAGCCCGGCATAGCGCGCGGCTAAAAAGTCACCAATCGAAAAAAATGCAAATTTGCGCAGGTAAGGCGCAATCAACAGGGCAATCAGCACAAAGCCGCCAGTCCAGCCAACCAGCAGGGCAAGGGCTTCAAACCCGCTGTAAAACAGGGTGCCCGCCACCCCCAAAAAAGACGCCGCACTCATCCAGTCTGCCGCGGTGGCCATGCCGTTGTAGGCCGCGGGCACTGAGCGCGATGCAACAAAATATTCTTGAATATCGCTGGTGCGGCTCAACAAGCCAATCACCGCATAGCCGCCCATGGTCACAAAAATAAAAAAGTAACCAATCCACTGGCGGCCCACGCCATAGTCTTCCATCACGGCAGCCACGGTGATGCACAGCAAAAAGCCAAAGGTCAGCACTGAAAAAAATCGGGTCAACCCCAAGGTGAAGTTCATGCCCACCCCTTTACTTCATGATTGTTCGGGCACAAAAAAACCAGCCCACTTCAGTGGGACTGGTCTTTTTCAAGCACCGACGGCGCATGCTCAAGGCCTTGGCCGGGTTCAGTTGGACTTGCTCAACTGGTCCAGAATGGCCGGGTTCTCAAGCGTGGAGGTGTCTTGGGTAATTTGCTCACCTTTGGCCAGGCTACGCAACAAGCGGCGCATAATTTTCCCTGACCGGGTTTTGGGCAAATTGTCGCCAAAGCGAATTTCCTTGGGCTTGGCAATCGGGCCAATGTCCTTGCCAACCCAGGCCTTCAACTCATTGGCCAGCTTTGAACGCGCCTCGGAATCCACCGGGCGATTCCCTTTCAGCACCACAAAGGCCACGATGGCCTCACCGGTCACGTCGTCGGGGCGCCCCACCACGGCAGCCTCGGCCACCAGTTCATTGGCCACCAGCGAGCTTTCAATTTCCATGGTGCCCATGCGGTGCCCCGACACGTTCAGCACATCGTCAATGCGGCCCATGATGGTGAAGTTGCCGGTTGTTTTGTCGCGCACGGCGCCATCGCCTGCCAGGTAAAGCTTGCCACCCAATTCCTCGGGGAAGTAGCTCTTCTTGAATCGCTCGGGGTCGCCCCAAATGGTGCGAATCATGGACGGCCAGGGACGCTTTACCACCAAAATCCCACCTTGGCCGTTGGGCAAGTCGCCGCCGGTTTCGTCCACCACTGCAGCCATAATGCCGGGCAATGGCAGTGTGCACGAACCGGGCACCAAGGGGGTTGCTCCGGGCAGCGGGGTGATCATGTGGCCACCCGTTTCGGTCTGCCAGAAGGTGTCAACAATGGGGCACTTCTCGCCACCCACGTTTTTGTAATACCACATCCATGCCTCGGGGTTGATGGGTTCACCCACTGACCCCATCAAACGCAGGCTGGACAAATCGTAGCTCTTGGGGTGCACCTTGGGATCAGCTTCCGAAGCCTTGATCAAAGAGCGAATCGCTGTGGGCGCGGTGTAAAAAATGGTCGCCTTGTGGCGGGCAATCATGTCCCAGAACCGGCCAGCGTTGGGGTATGTGGGCACACCCTCAAACACGATTTGCGTGGCGCCCACCGCCAGCGGCCCATAGGCGATGTAAGTGTGGCCTGTAATCCAGCCGATGTCGGCCGTACACCAAAACACATCGTTGGGCTTGGTGTCAAAGGTCCACTTCATGGTGAGCATGGCCCACAACAAGTAACCTGCAGTGCTGTGCTGCACACCCTTGGGCTTGCCTGTGGAGCCCGAGGTGTAAAGAATAAACAGCGGGTGCTCCGAGTCCACCATCTCGGGCGCACACACATCGCTTTGCTTGTCGGCGAGGTCGTGCAGGTATTGGTCGCGCCCGGCCTTCATGGCCACCTCAGCCCCAGTGCGCTTGTACACGATCACATTCTTGACCGACTCGCATCCGCCCAAGCCCAGCGCTTCATCCACAATGGCTTTCAAAGGCAGCTGTTTGCCACCACGCACTTGCTGGTCGGCAGTGAACACGGCCACTGCGCCGGTGTCTACAATGCGGTCTTGCAAGGCTTTGGCAGAAAACCCGCCAAACACCACCGAGTGGGTTGCACCAATGCGGGCGCAGGCCTGCATCGCAGCAACACCCTCCACGCTCATCGGCATGTAAATCACCACGCGGTCGCCTTTTTTTACGCCCAGGCTCTTCAAGCCATTGGCGATGCGGCTCACCTTGCCCAGCAGTTCCTTGTAAGTCACCTTGGTGACCTGGCCGTCGTCTGCTTCAAAAATAAGGGCCACCTTGTCGCCCAGGCCCGCCTCAATGTTTTTGTCCAGGCAATTGGCCGATGCATTCAGCTCGCCACCCGTGAACCATTTGTAAAATGGCGCGTTGGACTCATCCAGCACCTTGCCGTAGGGCTTAGCAAACTGCAGGTTCTCTTTGGCCAAACGGGCCCAGAAGCCTTCAAAGTCAGTTTCGGCTTCTTTGCACAGGGCCTTGTAGGCGTCCATGCCGCCGATGGCAGCGCTGCGCTGCCATTCGGCACTGGGTTCGAACACCCGGGTTTCGTGCGATACGGATTCGATTGAAGACATCCTTTTCCTCCAAGGTTTATGAGTTTTCTATTAATTTAATTTGCTTCAACAATAGGCAAAAGCTCTTACTCTCACCTTACACCATGGCGCACCACAGCAATTCGCGTTCCATGTCAAGAACTTCGCCCGAACGGGGGTCCGCTCTGCTATGATTTGCGGCAACTTTCACCCACCCATGTTGCGCCGCACATCTGTCACAAAATGGAACAAAACAAACAGTACCCCCCCATCCTGGCCCAGCTTATTTTTGGCAGCCGCTGGCTGCAATTGCCCTTGTACCTTGGCCTCATTGTGGCCCAGGGCGTGTACGTGTATCACTTTCTCATCGAGCTTTGGCACCTGGTGGGCGGGGCGGTGGCCCACACCCTGACCGAAGCGGCCATCATGCTCATCGTGCTGGGCCTCATCGATGTGGTCATGATCTCGAATTTGCTCATCATGGTCATCGTGGGCGGTTACGAAACCTTTGTGAGCCGCATGCACCTGGAAAACCATCCTGACCAGCCCGAATGGCTTGACCATGTAAACGCCTCAGTGCTAAAGGTAAAGCTCGCCATGGCCATCATCGGTATTTCGTCCATTCATTTGCTCAAGACCTTCATCAACGCCGAGCAATACGATGAAAAAACCATCATCGCGCAGGCCTCGATCCATGTGATCTTCCTGCTGTCGGCCGTGGCAATCGCCTATTGCGACAAACTGCTTCACCAGGCCTTGCCCGCCAAAACCCATTTAAAATAAAAAGCTGCACCCAAGCACACTCAGGAGCTGTACATGACCACCATCAAGCAAGAAGACTTCATCTCTTCCATCGCCGACGCCTTCCAATACATCTCGTACTACCACCCGCTTGACTACATTCAAGCCTTGGGCAAAGCCTACGAGCGCGAAGAAAGCCCGGCCGCCAAAGATGCGATTGCGCAAATCCTGACCAACAGCCGCATGTGTGCCGAAGGCAAACGCCCCATCTGTCAAGACACCGGAATTTCCGTGGTGTTCCTGAAAGTGGGCATGAATGTGCGCTGGGATGCCACCATGAGCGTGACCGACATGGTCAACGAAGGCGTGCGCCGCGCCTACCTGCACCCCGACAACAAGTTGCGCGCCTCTGTGCTACTCGACCCGGCAGGCGCCCGCAAAAACACCAAAGACAACACTCCAGCCGTGATTCACTACGAAATTGTGCCCGGCGACGATGTAGAGGTTATTTGTGCAGCCAAGGGCGGTGGCTCTGAAAACAAATCCAAAATGGTGATGCTCAACCCATCAGACTCCATCGTGGACTGGGTGCTAAAAACAGTCCCCACCATGGGCGCTGGCTGGTGCCCCCCAGGCATCTTGGGCATTGGCATTGGTGGCACGCCCGAAAAAGCCATGCTGTTGGCCAAAGAAAGCCTCATGGCCCCCTGCGACATTCACGAACTGCTGGAGCGCGGCCCCAAAAACCGCATCGAAGAACTGCGCCTGGAGCTTTACGACAAAGTGAACTCCCTGGGCATTGGCGCGCAAGGTCTGGGCGGGCTGACCACGGTGCTGGATGTCAAAATTCTGGATTACCCCACACACGCCGCATCATTGCCCATTGCCATGATTCCCAACTGCGCGGCCACCCGCCACGTGCACTTCCACTTGCACGGCGATGGTCCCGCCAAGCTTGAAGCACCCAATATTTCTGACTGGCCGCAAGTCAGCTGGACGGCAGACACCGAGAAAAGCAAGCGCGTTAACCTCGACACCCTGACGCCCGAAGAAGTGGCCAGCTGGAAGCCAGGCCAAACCCTGCTGCTGAACGGCAAAATGCTCACCGGCCGCGATGCTGCACACAAGCGCATTGCCGACATGCTGGCCAAGGGCGAAAAACTGCCTGTGGACTTCACCAACCGTGTGATCTACTACGTGGGCCCGGTCGACCCCGTGCGCGACGAAGCTGTTGGCCCCGCTGGCCCAACCACCGCCACCCGCATGGACAAATTCACCCGCATGATGCTGGAAAAAACCGGCCTCATTGCCATGGTGGGCAAAGCTGAACGTGGCCCCGTGGCCATAGAGGCCATCCGCGATAACAAATCGGCCTACCTCATGGCTGTTGGCGGCGCTGCGTATTTGGTATCCAAGGCCATTACCAATGCCAAGGTGGTTGGTTTTGAAGACCTTGGCATGGAAGCCATTTACGAATTTGAGATCAAAGACATGCCAGTCACCGTGGCTGTGGACAGCACTGGTATTTCAGTGCACAACACCGGGCCCAAAGAATGGCAGGCCAAGATCGGCAAAATCCCGGTTAGCGTGGCCTAAGCATCAGCTGGGCTAGGCCTGGGCACATTGATTGTGTCGCGTTTTGGTGCTGGAGCGGCACAGGTCGCTGGGCCTGGGATCAGCCCGTGTATCCCTTCTTGTCCCTTCCGAGGGGGCATGCAAGGCGAAAATGTCGCCATTGCATCCGATTCGGTTTCCCGCCAAGCGGGGGCTT
>NZ_CAXQZX010000093.1:0-5607 GCF_964228395.1 Limnobacter sp. | reverse complement strand
TTCGAAGCTTTGCCCATGCAAAGGGCAAAGCCGGGAGAATCGACCGTGCAAGAGGCGAACGGTAGAGAGGCTCGCAGCATGGGCGTTGAGGGATTCGGGGAGAATCTGTTAAATGCTCGGCACGTCCGTGGGCAAACCAGCGCCGCCAGCTTGATCGGCCAAGGCATCTGCGCCCGACGAAATACCGCTGCTCACGGTGCCAATCAAATCGCCCTCGGGCATATCGGCACCGCCTCCACCCCCACCCGCGCCATTTAGTGCATTTTGCAGCGTGTCGGCTCCGCCCAAAATGCCTTCGGCCAGATCGGCCAGGCTGGGCTCTCCGCCTGGGGAGGCCTCACCCACCGGTGAGCTGCCCAAGGCCGATTCAAGGCTTGTCAATACACCATCAATAGCGGCATCCACTTCGCTGGCCACCGGGTGCAATTGGTCAATCACTTCGCCCAAAGGCTCCACTTGGTTGGTCACAGGCGTGGCTGCAGCATCTGCCACATCCACCACTGCGCTCACCAAGCCATCGTTCACCAGATTTTCGCCTTCAATGCCAGCGGCCTGCATGGTGCTAATCAGCGTATCCAGGCCCATGTCGGTGTTTACAACTTCTTGAACAGGGTTGGTGACTGGCGACAAAGGTTCGCCCAAGGGGGTGCCTTCCGCGCCTTGCACCAGTTGGTCCACCACAGTGGCCTGTGGTGTGCCTTCACCCGTAGAGGCCACCAGCAAATCGTGCACATTCTCGGCACCCGCCATGCCCACGTCGCCGCCGGCGGTGGCCACATTGTCGGGGGTGCTTTGCGGGTTGTCGGCGCTGTTTTGCACAGCCTCTTGAACAGGGTTGATCACGCTGTCTTCAAGGTTTTCCTGGGTCAGGTTTTCGTCCCTGAATTCTTCCAGGCTTTGAGGGCTGTCACTGCTGGAAAATTCGCCCGTTCCCAAATTGGAGCCACCGCCTGCGCGGCTGGTACTGCTTGCGCCACCCGCATCGCCGCCACTGTCGCTACCGCCCAAAAACGCACCCGCTGCCAATGCGCCCAGGCCGGCTACGCTGGAGCCGCCTGCGCCCAACATGCCTGCACCAAACAGGCCAGACATGCCAGAGCCTTCCACGGCCGCAGAGTTTTCTGCCACCTCGGTGGTGAACTCAAAGCACTCTACATCTTCCATCACCACCAGTTGCGGACCATTGACTCCCGCTTGTTCGCCCAGGGTGATTTTGCCGTTTGCGGTCATCACACCAGCGGCGGGCTTTTGGCCTTCCAGGCCGGGGAACTCCAGGCCGAGGCGTCCGTTTTCACCGGTTTGCACCTGATCGCCGGGCAACAAAAAGTCGCCAGCTTGAATGTTAAGGGGTTGACCGTCGCGGATGACTTGAACGTCGCCTTCCAGCGCGGTGATGATTGCTTGCGGGGCTGCCATGAATTCTCCTTTTCCCATCGTGATTTACCGATTTATTGTGGTGGCAATGGCGCGGGGGCAAAGGCTTGATTAAGGGGGTCGAATGCCCCCCAATTGAGGGTATCCCTTGAACAGGTGACGAAAGTTCAAAAGCAGTAGGTGAGTCAGCATTTGTAATTGACAATAATAATTGTCAGATATAAATTGTGCGCTGTTTAAGGCCACACCCCACTGGGTTTGAGGGAATCGTTTCATGCAACAACACCAAGTGATCATCATCGGCAGCGGCTTTGGGGGCCAATGTGCAGCCATCAATTTGAAAAAACGCGGCATTGAAGACTTTTTGATTTTGGAGCGGCGGGATTTCATGGGTGGCACTTGGTGCCAAAATGCTTACCCAGGTGCTGCAGTGGATGTGCAATCGCTGTTGTATTCGATTGAGTCAGAGCCATATGACTGGAGCCAGATGTTCGCTGAAGGCGATGAACTGCAGCGCTACACCCAGCATGTGATTGAAAAGCACGGTCTGCGTGAAAAAACACGCGTGCGCAGCAATGTGAGGCAAATCTCATGGCTGGATGATCGCCGACTGTGGCATGTTCAAATCGACGACGGGGCAGAGTACCTGGCCAAGTTTGTCATTAACGCATCGGGGCCACTGAGCACCCCAGTGATTCCCAACTTCAAGGGCAGAGACACCTTCGAAGGCGTGACTTTCCACACCAATGCCTGGGACCAAAGTTATGACTACAAAGGCAAACGTGTGGCCATCATCGGCAGTGGTGCCAGTGCGGCGCAGGTGATTCCGGCCATTGCGCCTGATGTGGGGCATTTGCATGTGTTTCAACGCTCGCCCCACTGGGTGCTGCCCCGACCCGATAGGGTATTCAAGCCCTGGCAGCGGGCCCTGTTAAAAATCAACCCCATTCGCAAACTTGCACGCTCGGCCATTTATTGGGGCCTGGAGAGCCGCGTGGTGGGCTTTAAGTATTCTGAATTCGCGCTCAAGCAAATTGCTGAGCGCGAGGCCCGGCATCACATTCGCAGGCAGATTAAAGACCCGGAACTGCGCAAGAAAGTAACCCCAGACTTCACCATTGGCTGCAAGCGCATTATTTTGAGCAACACGCTTTACCCGGCCTATTGCCGAAGCAATGTCACCTTGCATGACAAAGCCGACGGCATTGCAGAAATTAATTCCAATGGCATACAAACCTTGGGCGGAACCCAAGTGGATTTGGATTGCATTGTGTATTCCACAGGCTACGATGCCACTGATGGTGTGATTTCTTACCCCGTGCTTGGGCGTGCCGGCAAAAAACTGGCAGACGTGTGGGCTGAATTTCCACGGGCCTACCTGGGCACCAGCGTGCCCGATTTTCCGAACCTGTTTATTGTGACTGGCCCCAACACAGGCATTGGCCACACCTCAGCCATTTTTGTGATTGAGGCGCAAATGCACTACATCATGCGCGCCATTGCAGAGGTACAAAAACAAGGGGCCACACACATTGAGGTGAAGCCACACGCCGAAGCCAGGCACACCACCCACATCCACAGCGAAATGGAAAAAACCGTGTGGAAAAAAGGTGGGTGTAGCAGTTGGTACAAAAGCAAAAGTGGGCACGTGGTGGCAATGTTCCCGGGTTTCAGCTACACCTATTTGCGCATGGCCAAAAACTTCAGGCATGCCGACCACGTGATTGCAAACCCCGTTACACCGTGAGGTAGCCCCCGTCCACGTTAATGCACGCACCCGTGGTGTAGCTTGACGCATTCGATGCGAGGTACAACACGGTGCCTGCCATTTCGCTGGGTTGGGCCACACGGTTCATGGGCACGTGTTGAAGCAGGGCGCTGCGTATGGCGTCGTTGTGAACCAAAGCCGACGCAAACTTGGTGTCGGTGGCGCCCGGCAGCAGTGCGTTGACCCGCACCTTCATGGGTGCGCACTCTTTTGCAAACGCTTTGGTCATCGAGATCACCGCTGCTTTGGTGATGGAATAAATGCCTTGGTACAAACCGGGAATAACACCATTGACCGAGGCCACGTTGATAATGCTACCCCCACCATTTTTGGCCATCAGCTTGCTGCCCAAGCTGCTCATAAAAAAGTATCCACGAATATTTACATCCACCGTTTTTTGAAAGGCGGCTACATCAGTGTCGTAAATTGGGCCGAAGTGAGGGTTTGTGGCCCCGTTATTGACCAACACATCCAGCCGGCCAAAGCGTTCTTCAATTTGCCTGTACAGGGCCTCAATTTGATCGAGCTCACCCAAATGGCAGGCCATGGGCACAGCCTTAAGGCCACTGGCTTGCAACTGGGCGGCCACTTGCTCGCAACTTTCCTGTTTGCGGCTGGAAATGATCACTGTCGCCCCCTGGCTGGCCAGCAATTCTGCACAGGCCAGGCCAATTCCACGCGTGGCCCCAGTGACCAGGGCGATCTTATCTTGTAAATTGAAAAGCTCAAGGGTGTTGCTCACATCGTCTCCTTGTTGTTGTGCGGCTGGAGGATTGCATCTAATCCTCACCGATTGTGATTCAATTTTTTGTGTGAAAAGGTAACATCGCATGGGCTTGAATTTTGAGCAAGAGCCTCAGCACGTGTTTGTGTATGGGTCGTTGATGTACTTGCCCGTGTGGGGGCAGGTGGTGCAGGGCACCTATGCCTGCAAAAATGCTGTGGCCCGTGGCCATGCCCGCTATGCGGTGCCTGGCGAAACCTACCCGGCCATGGTGGTCCAGGCCGACAGCGAAGTAAAAGGTTTGGTGTGGCTGAACGTGGCAGCCGACGACTTGAGCAGGCTGGATGCTTTTGAGGGGCCCGAGTATCAGCGGCAAACCATCAGCGTACAAGTCGATGGCCAGGATTTGAAGGTTCAAACCTACCTGTGGTTGCAGCCTGCGGCGCTGGATGGAAAGCTGTGGAGTGTTCAGCGGTTTGAAGAAGATGGCTTGCAGAAATTTCTGGGCAGGCATGTGCAAAGCTGGAACCAGACCGGCGCACGGCAATCGAAGGCCTGAGCAACCAGGCCCAAGCACAATAACAATATTTCAGGAGACGCAATATGCCTTACATACTTGCGCTGGACCAAGGCACTACCAGCTCGCGCGCTATTGTGTTTGACGCGCATGCCAAGGTGCTGGCCTGCGCACAACAAGAATTCGAGCAGGTGTTTCCAAAACCGGGCTGGGTGGAGCACCGCCCCATGGACATTTGGAATACGCAGTTGAGCTGCGCGCGGGAAGCGATCGCAAAAGCGGGGCTGGCTGCAAAAGATATTGCAGGCATTGGCATCACCAACCAGCGCGAAACCACCGTGGTGTGGAACCGCAAAACCGGCGAGCCCGTTTACAACGCCATCGTGTGGCAGGACCGCCGCACCGCGGCCTATTGCGACAAGCTGCGCGGGCAGGGCAAAGCGGCTGAAATTCGCAAACTAACCGGGCTTGAGCTGGATTCGTATTTTTCTGCCACCAAGGTTAATTGGATATTGAACCATGTGGATGGCGCCAAAACCCTTGCAGATCGCGGTGATTTGGCTTTTGGCACGGTGGACGCCTGGCTGATTTGGAAACTCACTGGCGGTGCTGTGCATGCCACCGATGTGAGCAATGCCTCGCGCACCATGTTGCTGAATATTCACACCAGTCAGTGGGACGCTGATTTGCTGGGTCTTTTTGAGGTGCCTGCCAGCATGTTGCCACAGGTCCATGATTCCAGCGTGGTGATGGGGCATTGCGACGCAGCGGTGTTGGGTGCAGCCATACCCATTGCCGGCGTGGCCGGGGACCAGCAGGCAGCCACCTTCGGGCAAACATGCTTTAAACCAGGCGAAGCAAAAAATACGTATGGCACTGGCTGCTTCATGCTGCTCAACACGGGGCAACAGGTCGTAGAGAGCCACAACAAGCTGCTGACCACCATCGGTTGGCGCCGTGCACAGCAAACCCATTACATGCTGGAAGGCAGTGTGTTCATGGGTGGTGCGGTGGTGCAGTGGCTGCGCGATGGCTTGGGCCTGATTGAAAAATCCAGCGATGTGCAAGCGCTGGCCGCCAGTGTGCCCAGCACCGATGGCGTGGTGCTGGTGCCGGCGTTTGCTGGCTTGGGGGCGCCCCATTGGGACCCCTATGCCCGAGGCACACTGGTGGGCATGACCCGTGGCACCACCCGTGGTCACATTGCGCGTGCCGCGCTTGAAA
>NZ_CAXQZX010000092.1:0-4399 GCF_964228395.1 Limnobacter sp. | reverse complement strand
TGGCCGTTTGATTGTGCCTGTGGCTGATCAGCAAAAGCAGGTGCTGGTGGTTGTTGACCGCTTGGCGGTCGACAAATGGCATCGCGAAAACAAAGATCTTGTTAAATTTGTCCCCCTGTTACAAGGAACTCGCAACGTATGAAACGCAGCACTTTGAATGGCTATTCCCCATTAAGTCACCTGCATTCCCTGGCCCTTGGCTTTGCAACCTTGGTGTTGCTGGGCGCTTGTGCATCCACGGGCAACAATGCGCCTGTGATCGATCGCCTGCCCCCACGCGCGGGCGACACCGGCGCTTCGGCCGAAGGCACTTACATCGTCAAGCCTGGCGACACGCTGTATGGTATTGCCCTTGAGTTTGGGCTGGACTGGCGTGAACTGGCCAGAGCCAACAACCTGGCCGATCCCAGTAAATTGAGCATCGGCCAACGCCTGAAGGTGGAGGGTATTTCTGGGCAGGCTGTGCCGCCCCTGGCTGCCAGCACCGAAAGCAACGGCGTGGTTGAAGTCACCCCAGTGGCCCCGGCTGGTGGAGCCCGTCCAGTGAGCCCCGTTGAGCCCGCCACCGAATTAAGGCCGCCCGCACCGGCCAATGTGACGTTGGGCTTTATGTGGCCGCATCAAGGTGAAATCATTCAAGCCTATAAGGCAGGCGTCAACAAGGGCATCGACCTGGCTGCCAAGGTGGGTGACCCCATTTATGCTGCGCAGGCGGGTAGGGTGGTGTATTCGGGCAACGCCCTGCGTGGTTACGGCAACCTGATTATTCTGAAGCACGACAACAACCTGTTGACCGCCTATGCCCACAACAAAACCTTGCTTGTCAAAGAAGGCGAGCCCGTGACCAAAGGTCAAAAAATTGCCGAAGCCGGCCAGTCTGATGCTGACCGACCCAAATTGCACTTTGAGGTGCGCAAGCAAGGCAAACCCGTGGACCCCATGGAATACTTGCCACCCCGTTAAGCCCCATCTTTTATAAGCACATCATGGGTAGAAGCAGAAGAAAAAAAGAACCAGCGCCGTTTCCGCAGGTCACTTTGGATATTGAGTCGATTGACCTCGAGGGACAGGGCGTGGCTCACCTTGATGGCAAGGTGCATTTTGTAGAGGGTGCCCTCACCGGTGAGACGGTCGTGGCCGAGGTGGTTAAAAGCAAGCCCAGTTATGCTCGCGCGCGCGCTGTGCAGGTATTAAAAGCCTCATCGGTGCGCACCACACCCCGTTGCCCACATTTTGGCGTGTGTGGTGGGTGCGCCATGCAACACCTGGAGCCCTCGGCCCAAGTGGCCATTAAAAACAGGGCCCTTGAGGATCTGCTAGAGCGCATCGGCAAACAAAAACCCGAGCGAATGCTGCCACCCATCCACGGCAGCTATTGGGGCTACCGCCATCGCGCCCGCCTTACCGCGCGATTTGTTCCCAAAAAGGGCGGCATGCTGGTGGGCTTCCACGAGAAGGCATCCTCTTATGTGGCCACCATGTATGAATGCCATGTGCTGCCTCGCCACGTGTCCAATATGCTGGTGCCTTTGGCCAAAATGCTTGAGGGTTTGACCATTTATACCCGGGTACCGCAGAGTGAGCTGGCTGTGGGCAAGGGGGTGACTTCAGTGGTGTTGCGCCACTTTGAGCCTCTGGCCGAGCAAGATCTGCAAGCCTTGCGAGCCTTTGGCGAGCAATGGCAGGTGGATTGGTGGCTTCAACCAGAGGGGCCCGCCACCATTCATCGTTTGCTGCCCAGCACACCCGTGGATTTGCAGTACCTTATCCCCAGCTTTGGCATACGCATGCGGTTTAGGCCCACAGATTTCACCCAAGTTAACCATCTCATCAACGACGCGATGGTCAGCCGGGCGGTGGGCTTGCTGGAACTCAAGCCTGAAGATCGGGTGCTTGACCTGTTCTGTGGCTTGGGCAACTTTTCTCTGCCATTGGCCACCCAAAGCAGCCATGTTAAAGGCTTTGAGGGCTCAGAAGACCTGGTGCAAAGGGCCGCTGAAAATGCAGAATTCAACGGCTTGGCTGGCAAAACCGAGTTTCATGTTCGTAATTTGTTTGAAGTGGAGTCGGCTGAGTGGGAAAGCTGGGGGCGCTTTAACAAAGTGCTGATCGACCCGCCGCGCGATGGCGCTTTGGAAATTTGCAAAGCCATTGTGGGCGCCAAGGCAGAGTTTCAGCCTCAGCGTATTGTGTACGTGTCGTGCAGCCCATCCACTTTGGCCCGCGACACGGCGGTGTTATGCGCAACGGGCCCATACACGCTAAAACAGGCTGGAGTGGTGAACATGTTCCCCCACACGGCGCACGTTGAATCCATCGCGGTTTTTGAAAAATAACGGTTTGACCGCGATTGGCAATCAATAACAAACGGGGCCACTTGGGCCCCGTTTACGTTGGTGGTATGCCCCACCAACCTGGCGATCGATAGTGATATCGATCAATTGAGCTTTGATATTGCACCCATTGCGCCGCCCAATCAAGTGTTTTTGATGTTGCGGCGTGTCATGCAAAGGGTGTTTTTACTCCCGGCTGCCGCCAGCAAAGGCCATCAGCAACTGCAGCAAATTCACAAACAGGTTATACAGGTCCAGATAAATGCTCAGTGCAGCCGAAATGTAGTTGGTTTCTCCACCCCGCATGACACGCTGCAGGTCGTACAACAAAAACATGGAGAACAAGCCCACGCAGATGGTCGAAATGGTGAGGTGGAGCGCTGGCATTTTCAGAAACAGGTTTGCCACGCTGGCCACAATGACCATCATCAACACAATAAACAAGGTTTTGCCCATGTTGGTGAAGTCGCGCTTGGTCACAGCGGCGTAGCTGGCCAAACCGAAGAAGATGGCACCAGTGCCCAATGCGGCCATGCCGATGATTGCGCCGCCGTTGCTCAAGCTAAGAGCCACAGACAAGATGCCCGACAGCATAAGGCCCATGAAGAATGTGAAGCCCAGCATGAGCACCACACCCAATGAGTTGTTGCGGTTGCGCTGAATACCCCAAATAAAACCGAACATGGCAGCCAGCATCACCACAAAAGCCAGAATCGGGCTGCCTGCAAACAGGGTGAAGAACCCAAACTCCACGCCCAGCCATGCGCCCAATGCTGTGGGAACCATGGACATGGCCAGCAGGTAGTAGGTATTGCGCAGCACCCGGTTGGTGTCTACTTGGGAAACACCACCAGCCGTGCGGCCAAATGACGTTGTGTTGAATTCAGACATGTTCGTACTCTCCTTGCGAGTCAACAAATTCCAGTGATTTAGAGTAATGGTAACGGCCAAAAGTTTCAAATGGAGTGAGCGGTCAGGGTGACGGTTTGGTTTTTTTTATAAACCAGCTATAATTGCGGGTTAATTTTTAAGCTTTTCAACATCACCGGAGTGGTTACACCATGGCAATCGAGCGCACACTGTCTATTATCAAGCCTGACGCAGTGGCTAAAAACGTAATTGGTCAAATTTACAGCCGTTTTGAAAACGCTGGTTTGAAAATCGTGGCCAGCCGCATGGCCCACCTGTCTCGCGCAGAGGCAGAAGGCTTCTATGCAGTGCACAAGGCTCGCCCATTCTTCAACGACCTGGTGAGCTTCATGATTTCCGGCCCCGTCATGATCCAGGTTTTGGAAGGCGAAAATGCCATCGCCAAAAACCGCGAGCTGATGGGCGCAACCAACCCCAAAGAAGCTGCAGCCGGCACCATTCGCGCTGATTTCGCTGAAAGCATCGACGCCAACGCTGTGCACGGCTCAGACGCCCCAGAAACAGCGGCCGTTGAAATCGCTTATTTCTTTCCTTCTTCGCAAGTGTTTGCCCGCTAAGCTAAACTAAGCTTGGTCGTGCGCACAGGCCGCATGCACACAGGGGCGCACAACGCCCCTGTGTTTTTTTAAAAAGCCTGCTTTTTTGTGTGGATGCTCCCATGAGTGCTCAACCCGACAACCTGCTTGAATACTCGGTGCCCGAGTTGGTCCAGTGGTGCGCGTCCCTGGGAGAAAAGCCATTCCGTGCCAAGCAACTGGCCAAATGGATCCATCAGTCTGGGGTCGATAACTTTGACGCCATGACCGATTTGGCGAAGAGCTTTCGTAGCACCCTTCAGCAGAAGGCATTCATCGCGGCGCCCGGGATCATTTCTGACCACGTGTCCCGAGATGGCACGCGCAAGTGGTTGTTTGATGTGGGGCAGGGTGACGCTGTCGAAACCGTGTTCATCCCCGAAGAGCGGCGCGGCACTCTGTGCGTAAGCTCGCAGGCGGGTTGCGCTGTGAATTGCCGATTTTGTTCCACCGGCAAACAGGGGTTTTCGCGCAATTTAAGCACGGCCGAAATTGTGGCTCAATTGTGGAAGGCCAATGTGCTGTTGCGCGAAAGCGGTACTCATCAGTACGCGCAAGAGC
>NZ_CAXQZX010000091.1:0-12754 GCF_964228395.1 Limnobacter sp. | reverse complement strand
CTGCGCCGTGATCGTGAAACAGGTGGACGCCAAAACACGCGCCAAAACCGGCATCAACGAGTTGCTACGCAACGCCGAATAAGCGAACTCATTACATTAACCAACACCGAAGAGGCCCAATCCAGGATGACCGCCAAAGTTTACGGAATACCCAATTGCACCAGTGTTAAAAAGGCGATTGCATCGCTGAAAGAACAAGGCATCGACGTTGTCTTTCACGATTTCAAAAAACATGGCGTGAGTGCGCAGTTGCTCGATGAATGGATGGCCGCCTTCGGCGCCGAAAAAGTAGTTAACCGCAAGGGCACCACTTGGCGAAGCCTGGATGACCACCTCAAGGCCAGTGCTGAAACGCCTGAGGGTGCCAAGGCCTTGTTGCTTGAATACCCCACCGTCATCAAACGGCCCGTGGTAGAGCACCAAGGCGAGTTGTCCATCGGTCAAACTGACTTCAGCCAAGCCTAACCACCATGAGCAAGCCCACAGCAGCCAGCCAGGCAGACCTGGACACTCTCCGCACCATTCGTGACTGGCTGCGGTTTTATGTCAGCAGCATGGGCAGGGGCCGTGTTTTTTTTGGCCATGGCTGTGCCAATGCCATGGACGAAGCGATTTACCTGATTCAACACGCCTTGCACTTGCCGATGGGCGATATCAATCCTTTTCTGGATGCCCGTGTCACGCCGACCGAAAAACAAGCGCTGTTGCATTACCTGATGCAACGCGTTGAAGACCGAAAACCTGCCAGTTACATCACAGGCGAGTCCTGGTTGCAGGGCCACTGCTTTAAAGTGGACCAAAGGGTGATTATTCCAAGATCTTTTATTGCTGAGTTGTTGGCCGACCAACTTACCCCCTGGGTGAATGCGCCCGAGATGCCCATGCGCATCCTTGACCTTTGCACCGGCTCGGGCTGCCTAGCCATTTTGGCGGCCCACACTTTTGAAAATGCCTCGGTTGATGCGGTGGACCTGTCGCCACAAGCCCTGCAGGTGGCCAACGCGAACATCGCTCAGCATGGCCTGGGCGATCGTGTTCAAGCCATCGAGTCTGATTTGTTCAATGAACTCAAAGGGCAGCGTTACGACATTATTTTGAGCAATCCGCCCTATGTGAATGAGCAATCCATGCAGCAACTGCCCCCAGAATATCTCCACGAGCCCAGAATGGCCCTGGCTGGCGGCGATGATGGCATGGACCTCATCAAAAGAATATTGACACAGGCAAAAACCCATCTGAACCCCGGTGGCTTGCTGATTGTTGAACTGGGCAATGAACGCGAACATTTTGAGGCGGCCTTTCCAGAGCTCAATCCCATGTGGCTAGAAACCTATGCCGGTGATGAACAGGTGTTCCTGCTTCATGCTGAAGACCTGGGCGCTGCATGATCCAAATCACACAACTGGGTTTGGCCCGCGGCAGCACGGTAATTCTGCGCGAAGCCAACCTCACCCTGTTTCCCCAAGAAAAAGTAGGTTTGGTGGGTCACAATGGCGCTGGCAAGTCCACCTTGTTCAGCGCAATCATTGGGGATTTGCAGGCCGAGCAAGGCAGCATACAGCTGCCTGGCAATTGGACACTGGCCTGGATCGATCAAGAGGTCACAGACAACCACCTCACGGTGCTTGAATTTGCGCTTCAAGGCGACCGGGCATTGAGCCAGGTGCGGCATTACATTGAACAAGCCCAGGCCAAAGGCAATGACCACGAGTTGCCAGCGCTGTATGAGCAGCTCGAAAATCTGGACGGCTACGCGGCCGAGTCGCGTGTTGCGTCCATTTTGCATGGCTTGGGCTTTAAGGCCGAAGACCTTCAGCGAAAGGTCGGCGAATTTTCTGGCGGCTGGAAAATGCGCTTAAACCTCGCCAAGGTGCTTGGATCACGTGCCGATTTGATTTTGCTGGACGAACCCACCAACCACCTCGATATTGAGGCGGTGGTGTGGCTTGAACAGTGGATCAAACAAGTGCAAAGCACTGTGTTGGTGATTTCTCATGACAGGGATTTTTTGGATGCGGTTTGCACGCATACGGTGCACCTCCACCAGCAAACACTCACCAAATACACTGGCGGTTATTCGGCTTTTGAGCGCGCGTTTGCCGAACGGGCCGAGCAGGCCAACCAAGCCAACAAAAAAGCCAGCGCAGAGGCCCAAAAGCTGCAACGTTTTGTAGATCGATTTAAGGCCAAGGCCAGCAAAGCCAAACAGGCACAAAGCCGCGTTAAACGACTCGAAAAAATTAAAATGATCGAGACGCTTCAGGTTGACCAGCACATCAGCATTCCATTCCTGGAACCTCACAAAAGTCCAGACCCTTTGGTGGTGCTAAGCCGGGCAAGCTGTGGCTACCAAGCGCACTCCCCAGTGCTTGATAAACTGTCCCTTGAAATTCGCCCGGGCGACCGCATTGGTCTACTGGGTGCCAATGGCAATGGCAAAACCACACTGGTCAAAAGCTTGGTTGGTGAGCTTCAATTGTTGGACGGGGAACGTGTCGAGGGCAAGGGTTTGGTGTACGGCTACTTTGCTCAAGACCAAATCGAATCGCTCGACATGCAAGCCACGCCGCTGGAGCATTTGGCCAGGCTTGACCGAAATGCCACCGAGCAACAGCTACGGGATTTTTTAGCGCGTTTTCAGTTTCGCGACGACAAGGTCAAGCAGACTGTGAACGGGTTTTCAGGAGGCGAAAAATCCCGCTTGGCGCTTGCATTGATTGCCTACTTAAAGCCCAATCTGCTTTTGCTTGACGAACCCACCAACCACCTGGACATCGCGACTCGGCAAGCCTTGGCCAGCAGCTTGCTCGAGTTTGAAGGGGCCTTGGTCATGGTGTCGCACGATAGGCATTTGCTCGAAAGCATCACAGACACCTACTGGCGGGTGCATGGTGGCGAGGTCAAGCCCTTTGATGGTGACCTGCAGGACTACGCCGACACCCTGCGCCAAGAGGCTTCGCAGGCGCAAGCAGCAAGCTCAGTCAATTTGAGCCATGAAGCCAAGCTTAGCCCCAAAGGCGCTCAAGCCGATCGACAGCAGTTGCACCAACGTTTAAAACAGCTAAAAAATGAATTTAAAAAACTGGAAGCCCATGTTGAAAAGGCGCAGGCGCGCCTGAAAGTGCTTGATGCCGCCTTGGCTCAAATCGATTATTCCAATGGAGACTCTGTGCAGCAATCGGGCGATCAATTCCAAGAGCGCGAGCGTATTGCCAGCAGCTTAACCGAGGATGAAAACCGCTTGCTCGAGGCCATGATCGACATTGAGTCGCTCGAAGAGCAATTGGGGTTGGCCAAAGCCTAAATATCTTTCACTAACAAGGCTGCTCGCTCAGTAACTCTTGCCAGAGCGAAGCGTCGAAGCACGCCTTGCCTGCCGGTGGATTTTCCACCAATAGTTGAAGATTTTTCTTAAACAGTTGGCGACTGTCTGCACCTGTAACCTCGCAAAACTTGGCGCGCACATAGGTTCGAACCACATCGGGCAAGGTTGGCCAGTCGGCCTGCAGATGGCTTGCAAAATCATCTCCGAGCAAACTAACCAGAAACTCCGCCCCTTGTTCAGAAGTGAATGGGCGACCTTCCATGGCCTCTTGGTAGGCCAATTCCACCAAACCAAGTTGACACTGCAACACTTTCAAGGCGTTTTCTTGATGCAGTCGCAGTGCCTGGTTGCGCTCCCGGACCAATGCCTGAAAAGAATCTGGCAAGCGCCATTCCGTGGTAATGGCTCGTTTTAGCAGGCGAATACTTTTGTCGATTGAGCGCTGCGGGCGATCGTCATGCTCGAATACCTCTGCGAGAGGCTCGGCCACTTCCGCAAAATCCAAACCCGAGGGGTGGTCTGGTGTGTAAAACGACTCCAGCACCCGATTGGCCTCCAGAGAGTCGTAACGGCCACCCCCTCCCGCTACCCTAAAGGCCATTGGTTTGTTGGCATGTTGCGTTGCATTCCCCTGCTGGTCGGCCTGAGCAGTTTCTGCCATGGCAGTTGAAACAGCCAGCGTGCAGGCCGGTCTGCTTGCTTGGTTGCGGCCAGAAGTAAACCTCCAATAGGCAACCCCACCCAACAATAAAAATGCGCTGCCTACCCCCGCAGGCCATGCAAGCAACTCAGCCAAAGATCGACTCAAGCCCTGGCTGCGCTGTTGCAGCTCGCCTGTGCGCTCGGCGTCAGAAAAACCATCCCGGGCATACACAAGGTGATTGGCAGACGCCAATTCAACCGGTGGCAAAGGGTCCTGATTGATTGGGTCAGCGGCTACCGGCGGCATTGCTGGCGCCAACGGAGTATCCGCCAAGGACTTGGCAGACGTCGCATTTGTACGCGTTACATCAGCGCGAGACGGCCATGATGCTGCCCGCGCTGTATTAGCGAGCGCCAACTCACGCGACTGGGCCAGCAAGCGTGAATTCGCAAAATCAAATTGTGGTGCGTGCACATCCGCTGCCGTTATTTTGCCAGGCGATTTTGCGACACCTTCCGCTTGCCCTGGGCTTAGAAGAACCGCCCACTGGTGAGCAAATGTTATTAAAGGGCAATGCGATTCAAGCTGGAGTATCAATGAGGGGTCTGGAAGCAGAGCCGGTGCATCAAAAAAAAATTCGCCTGAATGGGCGCCCATGCGTACAAATTGAGCGCGAACTCTTGGCGATTCAATCAAAACACCCCGTCCATCTGAATATCCGAACTGCGGTTCAAGTTTTGCGCGCAGGCAGCCTTCGCGCAACTGTCCCATCTGGTCTGCCTGGAGTTGAGAAACTTGAGCGCTCAAGCGCAGTGGCTCGCCCATCACGGTGTTTCCCTTCAGTGGCCCCAGAACAATGGCCTGGGCTGGGCCTTGCGCGCCGACACCCAGTGCTGCCAAAAGCCAAATTTTGAATAGCCACCCTGCCCTCATGCTTTGCCCACCCATACCTTGCCAAGATGGATCAAGCTTACTCAGTGTGCTGTTGGTTGAGGTATCCTAGAAATGACCTAACACGAACGTGGTATGCGCGGTTTCGTTTAAAAACTAGAATGACAGTTCTTACCAAGCAAAGCCAGCTTCAGTAAACTACGGGCAGCTTAAAAAATACAAAGACGGGAGACCACGATATGGCGAACATCGCCACATTTCTTCAGCAGCATGAAAACACCCCCAATCGGGTTTTGTACCGCCAGTTTTTGGACAATGAGTGGGTAGATTTCAAAGCACGTGAAATGATCGACCTGGCTCGCAGCTGGCAAGCCTTTTTTAGGTCCATGGGCTTGCAACCTGGCGACCGGGTTGCCATTTGCCTCAAAAACGGTGTGCACTGGGTCGCTTTTGATCAAGCGGCGTTGGCCATGGGTTTGGTGTCGGTTCCACTGTATGTGGACGACAACGCGAGCAACATTTGTTATTGCATTCAAAACTCGGGCGCGCGCGCTGTGGTGGTTGAGAACGACCGCATTGGACGCAATTTGATTAAAGAAGGTCTTAAAGACGTTCGTGTGTTGTCACTCAAATCGGATCTTGAAAAAGAGACCGATGGCATCGAGAACGCCAATCGCGTACTTGAAAGCCTTGATAACACCATCGAGCCCTTGGAGCTGCTTGACCTCGAGCAAGACACCTTGGCAACCATTTGCTACACCTCGGGCACCTCAGGACGCCCCAAGGGCGTGATGCTTTCGCACAAAAACGTCATTTCAAACGTCGACAGCTGTTTCCAGCTGGACATTGCAAAGCCCGAAGATGTGTTTTTGTCTTTCCTGCCCATGTCTCACATGTTTGAGCGCACGGGCGGCTACTACCTGCCTCTGCGCGTGGGTGCCAAGGTGGTATACGCACGGGGCATCAACCAACTGCCCGAAGACCTGGCAACGCAGGCCCCCACAGTGCTCTTTGCAGTGCCACGCATTTTTGAAAAGTTTTATGGTCGAATCCAGGCCTCGGTGAAGGACTCGCGATTTAAACGCAAGGCTTTCGAAAAGTTGGTGGATGTGGGCTGGCGCATGGAACAAGGCAAAGGTGGCATCGTGGACCACTTCCAATTGCCTTTGCTGCGCGCCAAAGTGGCCCAGCCCATTCTGGAACGCTTGGGCGGTCGCCTACGGCTTGCAGTGGTGGGTGGTGCCGCCCTGGACAGCACCATTGCAAAATCCTTCATCGCCATGGGTTTGCCCATCTTGCATGGCTACGGCATGACCGAGGCCTGCCCGGTGATTTCTGTGAACCGGCCTGAGGGCAATGTGCCTGAATCGGTTGGCCCGGCATTGCCGAATGTCGAAGTCAAATTGGGCGATAACGACGAATTACTCGCACGCGGCCCCAACGTGATGTTGGGTTACTGGCAGAATGAAGAAGCCACCCGCACAGCCATTGACAAGGACGGATGGCTGCACACGGGTGACGTGGCCGAGCTCAAAGACGGACGAATTTTCATTCGCGGCCGCATCAAAGACATCATGGTGCTGTCCAACGGTGAGAAATTTTCTCCGCAAGATGCAGAAACCGCCATCATTGGCGACGACGTATTCGAGCAGATTGTGTTGGTGGGTGAAGGTCGCCCCTTCATCGGCATGATTGCAGTAACGGCCAACTCCAACGAAAAAGAGCTCATCAAGCGGGCCAATGACCGTCTGCAGCATTTGCCCAGATACATTCGCGTGCGACGAATTATTACGACCAAAGAACCTTGGACGGTGGACAACGGTTTGTTGACCCCCACCCTCAAGGTGAAAAGGCTCAAGGTGTTAGAGGCTTTCAAAGACCGAATTGACGATCTGTATGCTGAAGGCATGGCCGATTAAAAAAACCGCCGAAAGGCGGTTTTTTTTATTCCCCGGGCAAATCGTCTGCCTCATAAGAATCGCTGCCGATTCGCGCCAGGAAATCGGCCGCCCGGTCTGGTGGTGGACAGGTTGAGCGCAAACCGTCAATGAAGGTGAACAACTCTTCTGGAATGTTTTGCCACATGGGGTCGAGCACCACGTCGATGCCCTCATGGCGTAACAGCTCAGCCGCGCTGGAAAAAGCGCCATCACCAGTGAGCAACACCACCTGCTGCACCTGCCGTTTGTAGGCCAACGAGGCCAAATCCACGCCCATGCGCAGTTCAATCCCCTTGGGGTACGAATCGGGTGTGAAATCTTCGTCAGCCAGTTCATCGACCGTGATGCGCTTCCCGAGCAAATCGGCCAAGGCGTCTTCGTTTAGCTTCCATGCGTCGGCCTCGCGAGGCTCACCCAGGCGCACCGCAAGCTTGCGTTTGCGCTGCAACTGCCGCTGAAACGCGGCTCGGAACTGCCCTTCTTTGGATTTGGACAAGTCGATTTGTTGCCTGGATATGGGCAAGGTTACTTTTTGGGTGAATACAGGCGAATCGTAAAAAAAGATACGGAACAAGTGCCTTTTGGGCTGGTTGCGCTCAAACAAATGCGCTGCTGACAATCGCCAAACGAGATCGGCCATAACCTTGGCATCGTGGTGCACAGAGCTCGGGAAGATTTGTCGAATTCGGCGAATAAAAAACGGACCATCAACCAAAATTGCAGTGAGCATATAAACCCTTGATTTTTAAGAATAAAGTTATAAAGGAATAGAAAAATACCAATACAGGAAATATGTCTCCATACATATCGTAACACCGAAACCGTGTCAAAAATAGCGATGGGCACAACCATTAAGAGGGATGATAATCACCCACCCGTCAGCACTTTACTTACAATGAAATCAGCTTGCTTTTAATGGTTTGAATTTTCAGGTTTTAAGCCCCTTGGAGGATAGTTTGAGTCAAGCAAAACAATCAGGTTTGTCGGGCGAAACAACCGCCCCACAGTACTGGCTTTATATTTTGTCAAATTCAAAGCCCAGCGGCCCCCTGTATTTGGGCGATACCACCGACCTGCTTAACCGTATGAAAGAGCATCATGCCGGCCTTCGACGGGATTATGCGCATTACCACCGCTTGGACAGACTGGTCTATTTTGAAGTGTGGGATGACCATGAAAAGTTCACCGCCCGTTTGCGGCGCGTGCGCAATTGGCCCCGTGACATGCGCTTGCTGCTCATTGAATCCTTGAACCCGGAGTGGGAAAATCTTGAATATCGCCTTGGTGAACACGCTGCACCCAGCGAAACCTTTAAAAAACGAGGCGAAGAAAAAGCGGCGTGATGACCCATTAAATGTCAAAATGTGTCATCCGGTTAAACCGATGCAACGTTGTTAGAGCTGAAACTTTTGCAAGTGCACATTGCACTAAAGCTCAAAGCGCTTTGAAGTACGCTGTAGCGCAAAGTAGTAGGCACGCTCTGAATCTGATTGGGTTCCTGGGCGGTAAAACAAACAAGTAGCCAATCTGTTTAATCAGGAGTCCACCATGAGTTCCATCGCTGAACGCTTGACCCGATCCTACTGCCTCTTTCATTGGCTTCAGGTCAAGCCGATTCCTGAGCAGATCCGATCCAGCGTGGCTTACAGCACGCTTGAGCAAGAGCTACTCGCTCTTAAAGTAAAGCCTGAAGATCTGGCTGCAGTGGGTTCAGATGTAACAGATAATTTTGAAGAATCTCGGCTGGCTTTCATGGTCCGCTACAGCGGCCTGACATGGTCCACCTGCTCCATCTTCTGTGACGCCATTGAAAACCCCGCTTGGCTAGTTCAGGGGACCCCCCTTTTGGTTCAATTCAGTGGCCTCGACGCTTCAGGCCAAGCCGGTCTGCCCAAACTCGCTTTGGGCGATTTTATGTTCCTAAAGCCAAGTAACGTGTGGATCGACAACAATCGTGTTGTATCCTTCACAATCCGTTGGAACAAACATGAAGTGCGCCGCATGGAACGCTTTATTCGCTTGGCATCGGCTCGCCATGGCTTGGAAGCCACGGTAAGCAATATTGCCCAAAGCGAAAAGTTTATCGCCGCCATCAAGGCGACTGTTGGTGCCCAGTAAAGGCCGTTGACCTACCAAACTGACAAAAACACCGCCACCGCGCTCTACGACCTCATCACCGGGGACGAAGACGCGCGCGTGTGCAAAGACATCCCCGAAGAATCCTGCAAGCATCAGCCAGCCAATTTTTTATTGCATCTGGCCACCAACTTCTTCACCAAACTGGCCGATGAGCTGGCCAGTGCCCGGCTTGTTTTTCCTTGGGTCTTGGCCCTGCTTGGCGCCCCAATGCTGCTGATTGGCCTGGCAGTGCCAATTCGAGAGGCTGGGGTCCTGCTTCCACAGTTGTTTATTGCTGCCAAAATCCGCGAAAAACCAGTTCGAAAGTACGTGTGGATGTTTGGCGGTATCCTCAGCGCCTTGGCCCTGTGGGCCTGTGCTCTTGCGCTGATCATGGATGCCGGCCCGCAAGTGGCCTCTACAGTGGTGTTTGTTGCCTTGTTGGTGTTTAGCTTGGCCCGAGGCATTTGCTCGGTAGCCGCCAAGGACGTGTTGGGCAAAACGGTGTCAAAGTCGCGCCGGGGCACACTGATGGGCACAGCCACAACAATATCGGGCGTATTCACCCTTTTGCTTGGCCTTAATTTGGGCTTTTACAACACCATACAGGCCAACGCCCTGGTGCTGGCAGCCCTGCTGGCAGGTGCCGGCTTTTGTTGGCTGCTGGGTAGCCTTTGTATTGCCAACATGCGCGAGGAGCCTGGCGCCACCGAAGGGGGGGGCAACGCTGGGGTTGTGGCCCTGCAATCTCTTCATTTGTTAATCAGCGATGCCCCGTTTCGCAATTTTGTGATTTGTCGAACCCTGCTTTTGAGTGTGTCTTTGGGCATTCCCATGGTGGTGGTGCTTGCTCAAGCAAACACCAATGCCACTGGTCTGATTGGGCTTCTGTTGCTGATGGCCGGGCTGGCCAATACCGTGTCGGGCTATGTGTGGGGTCGCTTGGCCGACGTGTCCAGCCGATTGGTCATGGGATGTGCCAGTGCATTGAATGCCCTCACCATTGTCGCGATGATGATTTTGCTGGAGCACTTCACTCTGGCTGATGAACTGATGCTGTATGCGGGGGTGTATTTTGTACTCTCGGTGTGCCTGGCCGGAGTTCGCCTGGGTAGAAAAACCCTGCTGGTGGACATGGCCACGCCCGAAAAACGCTCGGCCTACGTCGCTGTTAGCAACACCATAATAGGTGGGCTGATTTTGCTTGTTGGCGCCGCAGTGGCCCTGCTAAGCCAACAGGATGTCCAAGTGATGTTGTGGGCATTCGCGGCCATGGCTGCGCTCGCCGCTGTGTTGTGCCCATGGGTGCTACCCAGCCAACAAGCTGGGACATCCGCTTGAGCCTTAGTGCTTCAGGACCGTGGCCCCACCCAAATAAGGTTGCAAAACCTCGGGCACCCTCACTGAGCCGTCGGCCTGTTGGTAGTTTTCGAGCACAGCCACCAAGGTGCGCCCAACGGCCAAACCTGAGCCGTTTAAGGTGTGTACAAACTCGGTTTTGCCAGCCTCGTTTTTAAAGCGCGCTTTCATGCGCCGGGCTTGGAAACTTTCGCAGTTGGAGCAAGAAGATATTTCTCGGTACTTGTTTTGGGCAGGCAACCACACTTCAATGTCGTGCGTGCGGCTGGCACCAAAACCCATGTCACCGGTGCACAGAACGATCACTCTGTAAGGCAGGCCCAGCTTTTGCAAAATGGCCTCGGCGTGGCTGGTCATCTCGTCCAATGCGGCGTAGGAATGGTCAGGGTGTTCAATGCGCACCATTTCTACTTTGTCGAATTGGTGCTGGCGAATCAAGCCCTTTATATCTCGACCATAGCTGCCCGCCTCGGAACGAAAACAGGGCGAATGCGCTGTCATTTTGATGGGCAGATCGCTGGCTTTTAATATTTGATCGGCCACCAGATTTGTTAGCGTCACCTCGGCTGTGGGAATCAAGTACAAAGGCTCGTTGCCACCCTCGTCAGCGTCCTTGAGGCCCCCCTTCTGAACCGAAAAAAGATCATCCGCAAATTTTGGCAATTGGCCAGTGCCTTGCAGCGTTTGCCCACGAACAATGTAGGGAGTGTAGTGCTCGGTGTAGCCGTGCTGTTCGGTGTGGGTATCTAGCATGAACTGCGCCAGGGCGCGGTGCAACCTTGCCACCTGCCCCTTCAACACAGCAAAGCGCGAGCCAGACAATTGCGCGGCGCTTTCAAAATCGAGTCCCAAAGCGAGCCCAAGGTCGGCGTGGTCTTTAACCTCAAAATCAAATTGCCGTGGCGTGCCCCAACGACGCAATTCCACGTTGTGCTCTTCCCCCGGGCCCACCGGCACAGACTCATGCGGCAGGTTTGGAATGTTGAGCAAAAAAGCGTTGAGTGCATCTTGCAAGTTGGCCAGCTCGGCCTCATTGGCCTTGAGCGCATCGCCAAGCCCGCCCACCTCGGCCATCACAGCCAAAACATCTTCGCCTTTGGCCTTTAATTGCCCAATCTGCTTTGAAAGTGCGTTGCGTTTGGCTTGGAGTTCTTCGGTGCTGGTTTGCAGCGCCTTGCGTTTGCCCTCCAGCGCATTGAATTCGCTGGCATCCAGGTGGTACCCACGGGAGGCCAGGCGTTGCAACACGGTGTTCAGGTCTTTACGCAGCAATTGAATGTCTAACATCAGTGAGGTATCCGGGTTTGATGATGGTTTGGTGTAGAACGTGATGGTACTAAATTCGACCGCGCAGGGGCAGCGAATACGGGTGGGCAAAGCTTATTTTTTGCCCCTGGCAGATTGATTGCGTTGCGCGATCCATGCCATTTTCTCGGATATTTTGATTTCGAGCCCACGATTGGTCGGTTGGTAATACTGAGGAGTGCCAGGCATGTCATCGGGCCAGTATCGCTCGCCGGCTGCATGCCCATCGGCCTCATCGTGGGCGTAGCGGTAATCTGCCCCATGACCGAGTTCCTTCATCAACCGCGTGGGGGCATTGCGTAAATGCATGGGCACCGGCAACGAGCCTGTTTGTTTAACGTGGGCCATGGCCTGTTTGTAGGCCACATAGGCTGCATTGCTTTTGGCGGCAATCGCGAGGTATATCACCGCTTGGGCAAGCGCCAACTCTCCTTCGGGGCTGCCCAGGCGCTCGTAGGTTTGGGCTGCCTCGTTGGCCATGGTCATGGCGCGTGGATCAGCCAGGCCAATGTCTTCCCAAGCCATACGTACTATTCGACGGGCCAGGTAACGCGGGTCGGCGCCACCATCGAGCATCCGGCAAAACCAATACAAGGCGGCATCGGGATCAGACCCACGCACAGACTTGTGCAAAGCTGAAATTTGGTCGTAAAAGGCGTCGCCGCCTTTGTCAAAACGGCGAATTTGGTTGGGGGCGATGCGAACCAAAAACTCATGGTCAACCTCGTCAAGACCCGCATGCGCCGCTTGTAGCAAGGCCACTTCAAGTAAATTAAGATAACGGCGGGCATCGCCATCGGCATGCTGCACCAATGCCTGTTGCGCTTGCTCTGTGACTGCAATGGGAAGGTTCAGATGCACCAAAGCACGCTCAAGCAGCTTTGCAAAATCTTCTGGCAGCAGGGCTTTTAACACATACACTTGCGAGCGCGACAACAGGGCTGAATTCACCTCGAAGGATGGATTTTCTGTGGTTGCGCCCACAAAGGTAACCAAACCCGACTCCACAAATGGCAACAAAGCGTCTTGCTGGGATTTGTTGAAGCGGTGTATTTCGTCGATGAACAATATGGTGGCCTGCCCCGCTTTGGCATGGGCAGCGGCTTGGTCTACGGCTGCGCGAATGTCTTTTACCCCAGAGAGCACGGCAGACAGCGCAATAAACTGGGAATT
>NZ_CAXQZX010000090.1:0-41741 GCF_964228395.1 Limnobacter sp. | reverse complement strand
CTTCTATTCTGACCAGCGACAAATTCAGAGGCATACGATGGGTATTAAGTCCTGGAAGTTTGGTTGTTGTAGCCAGTAACTCGGACCAGGAAGAAGCTCGAGATGAAATCGAAGTGGATTACAACGGTCCAGAGATTGATGTTGGTTTTAACGTAAACTACTTGCTGGATGTGCTTAACAATCTCAAGGCTGAGACGGTTCAATTCACTTTGCAGGATGGCAACAGCAGCGCGCTGGTGACCAACCCCGGCAAAGACGATTTCAAGTACGTCGTGATGCCCATGCGCATTTGAACCGAACACACACAATAAAACCCTATGACTTCAGACATGCAAGAAGGCGGCGCTTTGCCCGCCCAACCCACTGGTGGTGACTATGGCGAAGGCGCCATTCAGATCCTTGAAGGCCTGGAGGCCGTGCGCAAACGGCCCGGCATGTACATCGGCGACACATCCGATGGCACTGGCCTGCACCATTTGGTGTTTGAAGTTGTAGACAACTCCATCGATGAGGCCTTGGCTGGCCATTGCGATGACATTGTGGTGACCATACACGCCGACAACTCCATCAGCGTCACCGACAACGGGCGGGGCATTCCCACCGGGGTCAAGATGGACGACAAGCACGAACCCAAACGCTCGGCCTCTGAAATTGCGCTCACTGAACTGCACGCGGGTGGCAAATTTAACCAGAACAGCTACAAGGTATCGGGCGGTTTGCATGGCGTGGGCGTGAGCTGTGTGAACGCTTTGTCGGTTTGGCTGCGCCTGACAGTACGCCGCGAGGGCAAGGTTCACCAAATTGAATTTGCCCGGGGTGTGGTGCAAAACCGCATCATTGAGGTGGTCGATGGGGTGGAAGTGTCGCCCATGAAGGTGTTGGGCCCCACTGACAAGCGGGGCACCGAAGTGCACTTTTTGCCCGACACCGACATTTTTCAGCAAAACAGCGACTTCCATTACGAAATACTGGCCAAACGCCTGCGCGAGCTAAGCTTTTTGAACAATGGCGTGCGCATTCGCTTAAAAGACGAGCGCACCGGCAAAGAAGACGACTTCGCCGGCAGCGGCGGCGTGATGGGCTTTGTACAGTTTATCAATGCCAACAAAAAGGTGCTTCACCCCAATGCCTTTTACGCTGCTGGCGAGCGCCCGGCCGAAACCTACGGCGGTAGTCCCGGCACCAGCATTGGCGTTGAAGTGGCCATGCAGTGGAATGATGGGTTTAACGAATCGGTGCTGTGTTTTACCAACAACATTCCACAACGCGATGGCGGCACCCACCTCACCGGCTTGCGCGCGGCCATGACCCGCGTGATTGGCAAATACATTGAAACCAATGAAATTGCCAAAAAGCAAAAAGTGGAGGTGAGCGGTGATGACATGCGCGAAGGCCTGTGCTGTGTGTTGTCGGTGAAGGTGCCCGAACCAAAATTTTCGAGCCAAACCAAAGACAAACTGGTGTCGAGCGAAGTGCGCGCCCCAGTGGAAGACATTGTGGTGAAAGCGCTCACCGAGTTTTTGGAAGAGCGCCCCAACGACGCAAAAATTATTTGTGGAAAAATTGTAGAAGCAGCGCGTGCGCGCGAAGCAGCCCGTAAGGCCCGAGAGATGACCCGCCGCAAAGGCGTGCTCGACGGCGTGGGATTGCCTGGCAAGTTGGCAGACTGCCAAGAACGAGACCCCGCCAAATGCGAACTGTACATTGTGGAGGGCGACTCGGCGGGTGGCTCGGCCAAGCAAGGCCGTGACAGAAAATTCCAGGCCATTTTGCCACTGCGCGGCAAGGTGCTCAACGTCGAAAAAGCGCGGTTCGACAAGCTGCTGACTTCTGAGCAAATCACCACGCTGATCACTGCCTTGGGCACCAGCATTGGCAAAGACGATTTCAACCTCGACAAGCTGCGTTACCACCGCATCATCATCATGACCGACGCGGACGTGGACGGCGCTCACATTCGCACCCTGTTGCTGACCCTGCTTTATCGCCAAATGCCCGAGTTGGTCGAAAAAGGCCATGTGTACATTGCTCAGCCGCCCTTGTACAAGGTGAAGCATGGCAAAGAAGAGCGTTACCTAAAAGATGACCAAGAGGAAGCCCAGTACATGATGGGCATTGCGCTTGAAAAAGCCGCCCTGGTGCCCGGCACTGGCAAAGATGCAATCACCGGTGAGGCCTTGGAAGAATTGGCCCGCCAGTTTGTGACCGTGGAAGCGGTGGTGCGGCGCCTAAGCCGAATCATCGACCCCGATGTGCTCAACGCCATTGTGGAAGGTGTAGAACTCGACCTGGACAACGAGGCCGCAGCCAAAGAAACCGCCGCCAAGTTGCAGGCTGTGCTCGACCCCACGGTGTTGAGTGTGTTTGCCCAATTTGATGAACAAAGCGACAAACACCGCGTGTTGATACACCGCCGCCACCATGGCAATGTGCGGGTGACCACCATCGATCCCGATTTTGTGCACGGTGCCGATTACCCCTTGTTGGCCCATGCTGCCAAAACCTTCAAAGGCCTGATTGGCGAGGGCGCTGAAATGCAGCGCGGCGAAGGCGAAAAGCAGAAGGTACAAGCGGTGCAAAGCTTCCGCGAAGCCATGCAATGGCTGCGCGAGCAGGCCGAGCGCTCGGTGAGCAAGCAGCGTTACAAAGGCCTGGGTGAAATGAACCCTGAACAGCTTTGGGAAACCACCATGGATCCCAATGTGCGCCGCCTGCTGCGCGTGCAAATTGAAGACGCCATTGCAGCCGACCAAATTTTTACCACGCTGATGGGTGATGAAGTGGAGCCTCGCCGCGCATTTATTGAAAGCAATGCGCTGAAGGCGAGCAATATTGATGTGTGAGTCTTACTTTTTCTTCAAATTCCAAGTCACCACCATCCGCGCCAAGATTTGACCGTTGGGGTCGTGCACATCGACCTCCACGGGGAAGTTGATCTTCCCGTGTTGACGAAGTGCTTGCTTCAGCTGTGCAATGGGGGCCGCCACCTTGGCGCTGGCCAGCACAGGGCCAGCAGATTGCCCCAGCACCTGAAATTCCACTTGGGCGGCCACCGGGCGCACACCCAAAATAACCGACGCAAATCCTCCGGCCATGGCGCCACCCGAACAGGTTTCTGCCAGGGTAAACAAAGCGCCTGCCGCCAACTGGCCTTGGTCGTCCAATAAATCGGCGCGGTGGTCCATGCTGTAGGTGGCTTGCCCATGGCCCATGGTTTTCAAGCGCACGCCGCATGCTTTGGCAAAGGGCACTTTGCCGTCCATTTGCATTTTGACCAAGGGGCGCATCAGAGCGTTCAACATGGCATCTAACATCACGCTCCCTCCTGGGCCAATACAAATTCAATTGCAAGCTCGGCCAATGGCTCGTTGTTTTGGTTGTGTATCACGGTCAGGGTGCTGGCGGTGTTATTGGCCAGGTCGATGGCGTTGATGGTGGTGCTCATCCACACCGGTCCTTTGGCGGGACGTTTGTAAGCGATTTGGCTTTTGAACCCGGCAATGTGTACACCCGCGTGTTGTTTGAGTTCGCTTTGCAGATTGGCTTGGGCGTCTGCCTGAGCCGCGGCAAAAATTGCACCGGCATGCAAAGTGCCGATGTGATTTTTTAAAAAGGGATCAAAGCCCAACAAGGTGTGAGCTTGACCCTCATGTTGGTGCGTACCCAGTTTGGCGAACCTTAAAAAAGGCTGGCTGGCCAGGTGGGCGGCCAGGGTTTGAATGTTCATTCATGGTCTCCATGGGGTTGAGCAAAACGCGTGTGCACGGTGTTCAGAAAGCGCAGCACGGTGTCTATTTCTTCGGCGGTAAAGCCTGCTTGCAGTTGCTTGTTCAGTTTGGTGAGCAAAGGCTTGGCTTGGGCCAGTTTTTGTTCGCCGGTGGGGGTAAGCCGCAAGTGGGCCACCCGCGCATCTTCTTCAGAGGGCACACGTTCCAGCAAGCCGCTGTTTTGCATGCGTTGAACCAAACCGGTCATCGCCGAGCTATTCAAACCCAAGGTTGCCCCCAAGGTTTGCATGGATGCCCTGGGTTGTTTGGCCAAAGCAAACAACAGGCTGATTTGCGCCACGGGCACGCCGATGAGTTGCTCGGCCTGGTTGTCTACATGGCGGTGCAGCGCGGCGCGTGCCCGGTTGAGCATGAAAAAAAGTCTGCGATCCATCTAAGCCTCTTTATTATTACGCATACGTAATATATAAAAGCTCCGACACTGCTGTCAATTAATACGTATGTGTATTAATAAAAAGTTTTTATGCAATGGGTCGAACACTGCGATAGATGCTTTGGCGTTTGCGATGGCTGAACACCAACTGCCACAGTTGGCCCTTGCGTGCGCGAAAATACCCCGCGCAACTCAAGAGGTAATAGGTCCACATCCGGTAAAAACGCTCGTCATAGCCAGCGGCTTTTAGCTGTGGCCAGGCGGCTTTGAAGTTGTTGTGCCAGGCCATGAGGGTTCGGTCATAGTCGCGACCAAAGTTGTGCCAGTCTTCAAGCACCAGTTTGCCCTCGGTGTGCAGCATGACTTCGCTGGGTGATGGAATTTTGCCGTTGGGGAAAATGTATTTGTCAATCCATGGATCGGTGGCGTCGGTTTTGTCAAAGCCGCCGATGGTGTGCAATAAAAAAAGTCCTTCGGGGTGCAGCAACCGCGTCACTGAGTCAAAGTATTCCCCATAGTTTTTGAGGCCCACGTGCTCAAACATGCCCACCGATACAATTTTGTCGAACCGACCAGTCAGCTCACGGTAGTCCATCATTTCAATGGCCACGGGCAGGCCTTTGCAGCGTATGCGTGCCAGTGCCTGCTGCTCGGCCGATACCGTGATGCCAAGCACCTGCACGCCACAGTGTGTGGCGGCATACCAGGCCAAGCCGCCCCAACCACAACCAATGTCCAGTAGTTTTTGCCCGGGCTGAAGCTCAAGCTTCTGGCAAATCATTTTGAGCTTGTGCAATTGGGCGTCGGCCAGGGTGTTGGCGTGCTGCCAATGCCCGCAAGAGTAGATCATCAGGGGATCAAGCATGGCTTCGAATAACTCGTTGCCAGTGTCGTAGTGGTGCTCGCCCACCTGAAAGGCCCGCATGGGCGATTGCAGATTGAAGACCTTGTCACGCACGGCGAGCATGAGCCACTGCATTTTGGTCCAGGCTTTGGTGTGGTCATCCAGGTCGATGGCCATGAGCCTGTGCATCAGTTCGTCCAGCTGCTCGCAGCTCCACCAGCCCTCCATGTACGCTTCGCCCAGACCCAGGGTGCCTCGCGTGAGCACGGCGCTGTACAGCCGATCGTCGTGCACCTGCATGTCGTGGGGCTGCGACCCGTTGAGGTTGACACCGGCTTGTTCAAGAAGCCGGGCGATGGGCTTTGGGGCCAAACTCGCCGATGAGTGGTTTTGCATGGTGCAACCCTCCCCTTAAGGCTGTCGAAATTTGGTCAGCGGAATACCTGTAGTTTTACCAAGAAAGCCGCTGATCGACAAATTGGGCTGCCGCCAGGGTTTATTTACCCCAGTACACCGCCTTGTCAGTGCCTGCTTTGGCGGTGACGGGCTTGGCAATGTCGCCCTTCCAGTCGTTGGCCAAATAGCAAAATGTTTTGGCAGCCAGTTGTAGCGCCAAAGTGGGAATCGACACCAAGAACATCAAATTGCCGATGTTGGTGTAGCTGATGCGGACATTGCTGCCACCCACCGCTTGCACTGTGCTCAGGGAGCCGCCAGTGGACGCAGCCAGAGCAGGAAAAGCAAAGCCGAAAATGGCTGTGACTGCCGCGCCACCAAAAAAACGGCCAAGGGAGGCGCACATGGTTCTGGACGCCACGCTTTGGGTGCAAAAACGTTGCAGCGAGGAAAACAGATTGTTGAACAATCGTGAGGCCTGCGCGTTGCTCGACAACACCACGCTGTTGTTGAACACCCGGCAGGCTTCCGAGGCCCGCAACAAGGTGCGGGTCACAATACCGTACTGGTGGAGGTTGGCCATCATGTAGGCCGAGTCGAGCCGCTGCTCAGCAGGTTGAGCCTTTTTGCGGGCCAAGGCGGCTTTGGCCGCTGGGGTGTCGCCGGACCAGTCTTTCAATTTTTTGGCCCACCGTGCGCCATCACTTCCACCAAACTTTTCAAGAAGGGCGGCGGGTAATCCAATGAGCAGCCCTTTGTGCAGCAGATTGCCAAAAAGACTGGTCTCGACCATCTTACGAACATCGGTATTGGACTTGACCTGTGGGTTGTCGATTTCGGTGTGGTTGACCAGCCGGCACAGGGCGCGAAAATGCTTTTCACGGGTTTCAACCTGGCGGTTGTGGCGCCGAAGCTCCAAGGGGCTGGGTGACTCTGGCAGGGTGGGCAAATCTTCGCTGAGGTAATCGCCGATGGCTGTGGTAAGCGCTTTCATTTGCGCTTCTTGGGTGGCTGCGCCTTGCACGGCATCGATCAGGTTTTGCAACAGCCTGGGGGTGCCATCTTCATTGATGAATTCAGCGCCAATCTTGACTCGAGCCCCTGAGCCAATCATGGCTTTGGACACCATGCTTTTGCCCACCGGGTCGTCGATGACGCTTTTGACCCTGTGCAGCACCTTGTGCAACAGTTCAGAGAGGTCCTTTTCCATGATGGCCTTCTGGCTGTCGTTGATGTTGGGGCGGCTAAGCGTCATTTGGCTGATTGCACCGGTGATGGTGCCGGCCAACCCCATCAAACTGGACACGGAAGAAAAAGACACAAACATGTCGGCCACAAGCTCTGTGATCTTGTTGCCGATACCATCGTTGACCATGCGTTTTTCCAGGCCATTTTTGGACTCGCCAATTAAGTATGTGGTGCCAACGCCAATCAAGCCCAGTGTGCCGGTCATGAGGGCTTTGTTGGCGGTGCCGCTTTCTTTCATGCCCGGGTGCACCGTGTTGCGCAAGGCGGCGGAGGTCATGCCGGTGGGGGCGGCAAATATTTCGCACATGCCATGGAAGACCTTGGAGATGGATCCAAAACGCAAGGCCCATTTGTTTTCTTTGTTTTTGCCTGAATGGTCGGTGGACTGGGTTTCTGAGTGTTTTTTGTACCGGGTGTCGTCTGTGCGGTATTCGCCTTGTAAGTATTCTGGCCGGTAGCGGACCACGTCTTGCCGCATGAGACTGCGCGCCACGCCGTCTGTTTGCCAGACAGATTTGGCGGGCATTTCGCCGCGGTTGTGTTGCTTTTCAAGCATGCGCTGTTCACGCAGAAGTGCCGCAGCCACGTGCTCTGAGGATTCTTGCCAGGCCTTGGCCATGATGCCGGGGCCGCGTGTGGCTGTGAGGAAGTTGTAGGTTTTGGTCCAGAAGGACATGCGCTTGTAATACCCGTTGCCTGCATTGGACATGCGAGCCTTGCGGGCCGTGTAGTCGCGGCTCGCCTGTTCCCACTCAGGCGAGTTGATGCAGCTTGGCGCTTGACTGGAAATATTGAGCGTCACCGTGTCTCCGGGTGTGCACCACGAAGGTGCTAAAAGTGCCTTATTTGCGCATAAACATGGCACAAAATCCGCATCAAACCAAAAGCGGGTCCGAGGGTATCACTCTTTAGGTGTCACTTTATTCATTAAAGTTTGACAAAATTCGGGTTTTCCCGAGCATGTTGTGCACTGCAACAGTGCGATGTGTGGCGTGGGTGTTTTGCTACACCCAAGCGCAGTTAGACGTGGAATACCACCCGGGCATGTTGCGCTGCGGTAGCATTTGAAGCGATTGATTTAAATGCAATTTGTTGAACATGACCAAGCAAATGTTGAATACGGCGCTCGCGGTGGCTGCCGCTTTGGTGTTGGGTGCTTGCAGTTCCTTAAGCTCTGCGCCAGCACCAGCGCCTCAACCCCAAGCAGAGCAAGCCGCTGCGCCTCCCAAAGTGCGCGAGCCCGTGGTGGCCTTGGTGCTGGGCGGGGGTGGCGTCAAAGGTTTTGCCCATGTGGGTGTGATCAAAGTGCTGGAAGCCCAGGGCATTCGCCCCAGCATTGTGGTGGGCACCAGCGCGGGCAGTTTTGTGGGGGCGTTGTATGCCAGCGGCATGAATGCATATGGCTTGCAGCGCGTGGCTTTGGGCATGCAAGAGGCCGATATTCGCGACCTTACCTTGAGCAGCCAGGGTTTTTTGGTGGGTGAAAAACTGCAACAGTTTGTAAACACCCAGGTGAAGAACAAGGCCATCCAAGATTTCCCCATTCGTTTTGCCGCCGTGGCCACCGACCTTGAAAGCGGCGAAAAAGTGGCCTTCAACTTTGGCAATGCCGGTCAGGCGGTGCGCGCCTCTTGCAGTATTCCAAATGTGTTTTTGCCCACCCGCATTGGCAAGCGTCAGTATGTGGATGGGGGCTTGGTAAGCCCGGTGCCCGTGATGACGGCCCGCGACATGGGCGCCGATGTGGTCATTGCGGTGGATATTTCTGCCAGGCCCAAACAGGGGGCCGGTGCCCTGGGTTGGTGGGGCTTGCTGGACCAAAGCATCAATATTCTTAGCCAGCAGGCCATTCGAGCCGAGTTGGCCCAGGCTGATGTGGTAATTCAACCCAGCGTACAACACGCCGATGCTTTAAACCTGGACCAACGGCATGAGTTTTTGCTGGAAGGCGAGAAGGTGGCCCACCAGGCCCTGGGGCGAATTAAAGAGGCAATTTCGGGCAGCAAGCAGCGTTTGATTGCCCAGGCGCAAGCCGAGGCCCGTTTGTAACCGCACATCGTGATTCGTCGTACAATAAAAAACATGACGAAAGAAAACACCGATGGGGCCACCCCACCTTTTATCCTGATTGTAGAAGACCACCCCATGATCTCCATCATGTTGGCCGACATGGTGGAGCAGCTTTTGCTGGAGAGTGAGGTGATGGTGTGCGACAGCCTGGCAAAAGCCCAGGTGTGTGGACGCCAGCCCGACCTGCTGATTGCAGACCTCGATCTGCCCGACTCCAAGGGTGTGGATTCCATCGATGCTTTTGGTCAATTGTTTCCCAATGCGGCCAAATTGATTTGCTCCGGTGTGCTGGATGCAGCGCTGATGCAACAGGCTCAAGCCGCAGGCTTTGCATTCGTGAACAAGGCTTCCAGCTATCCAGAGTTACTCCATGTTTTGCAAAGCTGCCTCATTGAAGCAGGTGTGCTCAGCCCCCCCGCCCCGCTGAATGAACGGAATGGCAACGAATACCATTCCAACATTTACGCCCCGGGTTCGGACAAACCTCTGACCTGGAAACAAGTGGACATCATGCGCAAAACCGCTGAGGGCATGTCGGCCAAAGAGGTGGCACGTGCGTTGGACATCAGCCCAGACACGGTGCGTGGCCACATCAAAGAAATCTTTCTCCGCTTGGGGGCCAAAAACAAAGGCCAGGCGGTGGAAATCTTCATTCGAGCCGAGCGCAAGGCCCGCCTGCTTGACCGCTAAAACCATCTTTGGGGGAAGTGCATGTTCAACTGCTTTTTGAAGCGTGGTTTGGCTTTGTGCGCCACTTTGATGGTGACAATGCCCGCATGGGCCAACCCTTTGGCTGGTGTAAGCAACACCGATGCAGTGGCAGCGTTGCGCACCACGTTGGCGCAAGGTGCCGATGTGGCGGTGGCCAGCCTGGGCAGGCCCGACGGCTTTTTGGGCAACCCGGCGGCGCGTATTCGCCTGCCAGCCAGCCTTGAGAACAGCAAGGGCATGTTGAACATGTTGGGCATGGGCAAACAGCTCGACGAGCTGGAAGTGTCGATGAACCGTGCGGCCGAGGCGGCTGTGCCCCAGGCCAAAGCCTTGCTGAAAAAAACGATCCAAAACATGTCGGTGACCGACGCGCGCCAAGTGCTTACTGGGGGCGACACCGCAGTGACCGATTTTTTCCGAACCAAAACCCAGGCGGATTTGTATAAGCAGTTGCTGCCCATCGTGAAAGCAAAAACAGGCCAGGTGGGTTTGGCGCAACAATACAATCAGCTCGCTGCCAAGGGCAGCAAGTTGGGCTTGGTCAAGCCCGAGGATGCAAATCTGGAGGGGCATGTGACCAACAAGGCCCTGGATGCCCTGTATTTGTTGGTGGCGGAAGAGGAAAAATCCATTCGAGCCAACCCCATGCAAGCAGGCAGCGCAATTTTGAAGAAGGTATTTGGAGGCATGAAGCAATGAGCCGTTTTTCGTCCCACTGGCCCACCCTGGGCATGGTGTTGCTGACCTTGGGTGCTTTAGGCCTGGGTGCTTGTTCAGAACACCATGGCCACCATCACGAGGGTGAGCACCATACGCACGCCGATGAAGCCCAACCCGTGACAGCGGCACCCAATGGCGCTCCTGCTCAGGTGCAAGATGGGGTGTCTGTGAGCGGCGCATGGGTGCGGGCCACCGTGGGTGAGCAAGACGCCACGGGCGCCTATTTCACCTTGAATTCCGAGCAGGCGTTGACCTTGGTGGGGGTGGCCAGCCCCGCCGCCGAAGTGGCTGAGGTGCATGAAATGCGCATGGATGGCGACATCATGCGCATGAGAAAGGCCGACCGTTTGGACATTAAGCCCGGCGAGGCTTTGGAACTGAAGCCGGGTGGCTACCACGTGATGCTGATGGTGTTAAATGGCCCCATAGAACCAGGGCAAGAGATAGAGCTTAGCCTGCAGTTCGAAAAACCCGACGGCAGCACCCTGGAAATGCCTGTGAAGGCGGTGGCTGGAGCCACCGCCGCAGATGCTGGCCACGGCAGTGGCCAACACCATTCACACTAAACCAACAACATTAAAACACCAGCTTTAACCCAAGCAACGCTGAGCGCCCCGGCAGCGGGGTGTAGCCGCGCACCGTGTTCAGCGTGGTGGCCGAGAATGCCAACTCATCGGTGATGTTTTGCAAACTGGCAAACACTTCACCCCCGACTTGCGAGAATTTCAAAGCCTTGGCCACGGTGAAATTCAGCAAGTTGTAACCATTGACACTGGGGTCGCCGGGCGAGGCTTTGCTGTCGTCCACCCAAATGTATTCAGGGGTTAAGGACCACCCGGCCATGGCGTATTCGCTGCTCAGTACCACGCGCTGTGGGCTGATTCTGGGCAGATTGCCGCCCCCATCTGTTCGCTTGCCCCTGACCAGGTCGTATTGCGCGCGCGGTTTAAACTGCCCCTTCCCCAAGGCGTATTGGGTTGAATAGGCCAGTTCAAGACCTGTGAACTCGGCGGGCACAGCGGTGAAGTCAAACACGGGCACTGTGAACGGGTTGCCTTCGCCATCCACGCCGCTGAAAGTTGAATTGGCGCCGCTGCGCTGGATCAGCGCAATGTAGTTGCTGTAGCGGCTTGCAAATGCGGTGGCGCTGAATTTGGCCAAGGCCACTTCCCAAGTGCTGGTGAGTTCCAGGTGGCGGCCGCGTTCCTCGCGTAAATTTGGGTTGCCCTTCTCGTAAGCGTCGGTGGCCACGTGTACACCGTCAGCATACAGTTCGAAGCCAGACGGCGCGCGCTCAACCCGGGAAATGGATCCACCCAGAGACCAACCGCTACCGATGGGAGTGGTGTAACCCATCGAGAGCGAGGTGGGCGCAAAGCTGCGGTTGATGGCTGGGCCGCCTGTGACCCCCCCGCCTGCGACAGGGCCGACCAGGGGCGATACGCCGCTGCTGGCGGCGTTCACATCGACTTGGTCTGCGCGAATGCCCACTTCAAACGTGCCACTGGTTTGAGGGTTTTTGCTGGCGCGTACAATGGTGAATACACCGGTTTGGTCGGTGGCGGTGCTGGGCACAAAGGCTTCGTCGCCCACCGCGGAAAAATCAATGCGTTCAAATTGCAGGCCGGTGGTGGTGCTGATGTTGAAGCCACCCAGGACAAAGGCCTGAAGGTCCAGCTCGAGACGACCATCCACCCCATCGTTGATGAACAGGGTGGCGGGATTGCCGTCTTCAAATTCGCGGTGCTGGTAGTCGGTTTTCGCCAAACGGTAGCGCACTTTGCTGAAGGCCGCCGTGTTGAAGCTCTGCTCGCCTTCCAGGGCATAGCGTTCTTGTTCCATGCCAATTCGCACATCGGTTGATTTGGGCACGCCGTAGTTGCTGTTGTATCGCTCGGCCAACACACCCACATAGCCTTGGCGTGTGCTCACAGAAGCTGCCACCGATGCACCATCGGATTTTGAGGAGGAGTTTCTAACTCGTTCGCCCCGCACCCCGTCTGGATCAGTGAAGGGGGGCACCTCGAGATCGCGCGTGGTGCGTTTGAAACCGCCCAGATGCAAGCTGACGCCCTGCCCCAAGCCAGCGTCCATCTTGAAGCCCCCGGCGGTTTGGTCGGCTGCACCACCCACCAGGGCGTTAAATTCGCTTTGTATGCCTTGCACAGGCGTGCGAGCGATGCGTTGGTCGACCAGGTTAATTGCGCCGCCCACCGCGTTGCCGCCGTAGGCCAAGGCGGCTGGGCCACGAAGAATTTCTACTTGGGTGAGCGAGAAGGGGTCGACTGGCAACGCATGGTCGAAGCTGAGGGCCGACACATCCACCGATGCTGCCGAGTTGCGCAAAATTTTGATGCGGTCTGCATCTTGACCACGAACAATGGGACGGCTCGCGTTGGGCCCAAAACCTGTGGCGCTGGTGCCAGGCTGATTGCGCAGAGCCTCGCCAACGGTAGTGGCGCCAGAGCCCAGCAGGGTGTCGGATTCGACCACCGCGAAGGGTTTGGCCACATCCCCTGTACTGGTCTGCCCAGTAACCACCACCGATTCAAGAATGCCTTGGGCTGTTGCACTCTGGGGAGCCAGCGCGAGCGCCAGCGATACAAATTGGATGGCTGCCAACGACACGGCGCCACGTTTAAACGGAGTAGACATCACGATTTTCCTGAAAACAAAAACGACACGCCCGCTGCTCACATTGGGGTGACAGCGGGTGATTGACTAAACAAATTCGAGATCAGGACAAGCGGGGTGGGTCGCGAACGCGGGTGCGCGCCAACAGGGCGCAATGGGGGTTTGGGTTGCCCAAAGCGGCTTTTAATCGAAGCGCTGGGCTGGGCATGGGGGGTTGAACAGCCGGAGCCGATGACAGCAAAGACTGCGCACCGGTGAGCCCATCCACCAACAAACACAAGTGAAGTGTGTCTGAGTGGTGATGGTGGTGCCCAAGCTCCGCTTGTTTAAGGGGTTCGCGATGCTCCAAGGCGTGCACATGCCCGGCCCCCTGCACCATGGGCAGGGCCCATGCAAGGCATATTGCAAGCAGCAAGCGATAAACAAGGAGGGGCTTTGGCATGGCTAGATTGTACACACCCTGTCAAGTCCCTTTTATGGCGCGTCGGTGGCCTTTTGTTTGAGGGCGGCCAGCCTTTGGTCTTTGGTTTGCCACAAACCCGCAACCCAGGCTTTGAAGGCTTGCTTGAAGTCGGGGTTGTTGCGGTAGTCGCCTGCAATCATCTCTTGGGGAATGGGCAGCAGGTGCACCTCAATTTGCATGCCGGTTTGCTGGCCGCACAGCCAGGACCATGTGGTGTTGCCTTTCACAGCTTGGTAAGCAATGGTGACATCCACCAAGGCTTCAAACTGTTCGCCCATGGCGTTTAAAGAAGCCGATAACCCCCCAAACTTGGGTGGCAACAGGTGCTGGTAAGGCGATTTGTAGCGTGCGTGCTTGCTGGGGGTAAAGCGGGTGCCTTCCAGAAAGTTGATCACGGTGACTGGGCTTTCTTTGTAGACCGCGCAGGCTTTGCGGGTGGTCTCAAGGTCTTGCTCGGCCAGTGCCGGGTTGCGGGCAATGGCTTTTTGGCTGTGGCGTTTCATGAATGGAAAATCCATGGCCCAGCACACCACGCCCACAATGGGCACCCAAATGAGTTCTTTTTTAAGGAAGAACCGGCCAAACGGCGCATGGCCATGCAGCGCGTTGAACAGCACCAGAATGTCGGCCCACGCGGCGTGGTTGCTGACCACCAAATAACTGCTGTGGGGCTGAAAATCGCCGTGTATGCGTAGCTCCCCCTGCACGCCGTGCATCAATGCATAAATGCCCTGGTTGCTGCCCACCCACCAGGTGGCGATGCGCACGCATGCGTTGGATGCCCACCGCTGCACGCGGTAGATGGGCACCAAACGCAAGGCAATAAAAGGCAGCATGACCACAAACCAGAAGGTGATGCACACCGTCATGGCGCAAACCGTGAGCACGCCCACCAAGGGTTTGGGCAAAAATTTAGACAAAGGCACGGGGTTGCATCCTGCGAATCAACAGCCCGGATATTACCCCACAATGCTGCACTGCATCTTGAATAAGCCTTCAGCTTGTGCAGACGGCCTGCCCCAGGGGGCAGGCGCCTTTAAATGGCTAGGGCAGCGTGGGGGTGATGCGGTTGGCATTGTTGCTCACCTCAAATGTGGCTGACAACTGCTCGCTGCCACCACGCTCGGTGATGGTGCTCACGGTCCAGTACTCGCAGGAGGTTTTGTTTTCGCTGACCCGCAACACGCTGTAGCCACGGTCTGTGACGTTGACATGTTTGATGTGCGGGCTAGACGCCCGAATGGCCTGAATGATCTGATTGGGCACATCCAGCCCGGGCGAGGTCACCGAGGTCACCACAAATTCCACGGCCACGCTGCCCTGCCCGGTAACCGGGTTGTAGCCACCAGCTGCATCGATGGGCTGGTTGGGGTTGTCGGTGATGTCGGCCACCCAGGCCGAATGCACGTCACCGGTTAATATGACCGCATTGTTGATGGCCGGCCCACCATCGCTGCCGCGCAGGGCGTTGATGATGCGCTGACGCTCGGCACCGTAGCCATCCCAGGCGTCGCCATTCAATCCCGAGGGGGCCAACAGGTCATTCACCGGACCTGGGGCGGGGTTGTTCAAGCCTGGCTTGATGATCCACTGGTGAAACACCACTTGGTTGCCAATCAGTTTCCATTGGGCTTGGGAGTTGCGCATGCCATTGATCAAGAAATCAAACTGCTCTTGGCCGATCATGGTGCGGTTGGGGTCAGAAGCGGCACCTTCCAGCGGGTTCACAGGGGTTGCGGCTTCGACATCGCGGTCGTACAGGCGGGTATCGAGCATGAACAGGTCGGCCATGTCCCCAAACTGAACGCGGCGGAAAATTTTTGCGCGGTTCCCTGGTTCGGGTAGACGTATGGGCATCCACTCATCATAGGCTTGTTGGGCTATGGCTTTGCGCTCGGCCCACACACCTTCGTCGCCCTCGGTGTGGTTTTCTGCGCCGTCTCGGTAAGAGTTGTTGGTGGACTCGTGATCGTCCCAAATCGTGATGAAGGGAAAACGGGCGTGCAGGTTCTGCAAGTCTTCATCGCGCTTGTACTGGGCATGTCGGCCACGATAGTCCGCAAGCGTAATAATTTCGGTGGCTGGTTCGTATTCGCGCACACCACCGTACTGGCCGGTGGCGTACTCGTAAATGTAGTCGCCCAGGTGAATGATGGCGTCCAAGTCGTCGCGCTGCGCCAGCTTGCCGTAGGCGTTGAAAAATCCGTGCGCCAGGCTGGAGCAACTGACCACACCAAAGTTTAGCGCGCGTTTGCTGCCCGCAGCGGGTGTGGTTCGGGTGCGGCCCACGCGGCTGGTGTTGCCCTTGCTTCTGAATTGGTAAAAATAAACCGTATCGGCCTGCAGGCCATCGCAGATGACCTTGACGGTAAAGTCTTGCGCCTTGCTGGTTTGGAAATTGACCGACTTTACAAAATCAGTGAGCGCTTCGTCTTTGAACACATCCACGCGGCCAGTCAGTGTGCCATCGTTGGTTTGCGGCGTAACGCGCGTCCAAAGCACCACGCTGTCAAAGGCGGGGTCGCCACTGGCCACGCCGTGTAAAAACTGCACATCGCGGGGCGGTGTTTCTTCGCTGGGGTTGGTGCGTGGGTTGTTGCTTGGGGTGGCGTTGTCGCTTCCACAGGCGGTCATTACACTCAATGAGCCCATGGTGGCACCACCAAACCCCAAACCTTTGAGGAATGTGCGGCGGGTCAGGCCTGGGCGTTTTAAAATTCGGCTGCGTTTGCGTCTTGGTCCAGACATGGGTAAACCTCAGGGGGAAAAATTGAAACAACCCCTGTGATACCCCTGGACGGCGTGAATTGGTTCTGAAGAATTTCTCAGTGTGACAAGGCATCAAATTGTCACACTGAGTAATCCGTGGCGCTTTCAATCGAAAGCGGCGCGGTGTGCACGGCATCAGGTTTTGAAGTAAGAAATCGCTGTTTGAAGATCTTCCGACATGCTCTCGACCCGGCGGGATTGTCCTTCCAGTTGCGAGCTGGCTTGCTTGAGCTGTTCGGACAAACTGGAAATGTCGCTGACCCGGGTAGAGATGTCGTGGCTGGCGGCCTCTTGTTCGCGGGTGGAATTGGCCACAGCCAGGGCGTACTGCACCGATTGTTCAAAATGCTGAACAATTTCCTGCAAGCCGCTCATCAATTTTTCGGCGTACTCCATGTTCTCGCCCATTTGCGCACCGGCTTGTTCAACAGAGTCATTGGACCGCGCAGAGTAAGTACATATTTCGGCAATCAGGGTGCGAATTTCGTCAGTGGCGGTGGCCGTGTTCTGTGCCAGTGTGCGAACCTCGTCGGCCACCACTGCAAATCCCCGCCCTTGCTCGCCAGCCCGGGCGGCCTCAATTGCGGCGTTGAGGGCGAGCAAGTTGGTTTGCTGGGCAATGCCCTGGATCACTGACACAATGCCGTTGATTTTGTCGGAGCGCTCCACCAGACCCGCGATTTCTTGGGTGGTGGTGCGCATTTGGGCGGCCATGGTGTCCATTTTGCCTTGGAGGGTTTGCATCAGGGCCATGCCATTTCGGGCCGTTTCGGCTGAAAGCTTGGCCTGCATTTCGGTTTTGTGGGCGTAGTCCGAAATGGATTTGGCGCTGGCGCTCATTTCTTCCACGCTGACCGCGGTGGCGTTGGAACTGTCGGCTTGGCGCTCCGCAGAACTCGACAAACCTGTGGCCACATCCACCAAATCGCTGGAGGCGGTTTTAAACGTGGCACAAGCCTGGCTAACCTGAGCAATGATGTCGCGCAGTTTGCTTTGCAGGTGTTGCATGCCCTCCATGAGCGAGCCTGCCTCACTGCGCGGCACGGTTACGCTTAAATTGCCATTGGCCATGGTGCCTACCACTTGCATGGCAGTGGCGGGCTCGCCCCCAATTTGCCGGCGAAGTGAGGTGGCCACCATGCCCACCGACAAGCCGCACACCACCACGATGAACACGCAGGCAATGCCAATGGTCACCAATGCTTCGGTGAAGGCTTCGTCGCTTTCGGCCACGGCTTTGTCCACCGCCGATTGCACGCTGGCGCTTAGTGATGCCAAGGTGTTGTCCAGTCGCTCTTCGATGGGGTCGGCTTGTGACAGCAACACCAGCGTGGCGGCTTGAATTTCGCCCATTTCAGAGTTGGCCACCACTTTTTTGTAGGCGGGCTCCAGGGCGGCCAGGTCTTGGTTGATGCTTTGGAGCAGACCGGCTTTTTCAGTTTCCTGATGCTTTTGCGCCATGGCGGTGCCAAGCAACTGCACCTCGGTCATCAATTGTTCCATGCGGGTTTTGGCAAGATCGAAGCGGGCTTGCTCGTCGGCCAGCACCACATTCCTTGCCTCCCGGGCCAGCAGTGCAGATTTGCCGGTAAGGGCCGACACTTCAGACAACAGGCTAACCTGTGTTTCACTGTTGCGCTGTGCACTTTGATTAAGCAGATGCATTTCCAGCGCCGAGAAGCCGCTGAGCGCCAGCAAGGCCAAGATGGGGATGGCCATGACGATGCCGAGCCGCGTGGTGAGGCTGGTGTCCATCACCCGAGTGATCAAGGAATGGTTCATGTCATTTCCTTTAAGTCGAGTTATGGCAAGGCTTGCACGTTCACGCCAATGGTGAGCGTGCCGATGGCTTTGCCACCATCCATCACGGGCACCGATACCTGGGATACCACGGCGCCAGAGCTTTCGTCTTTCTTGGCGCGGGCAACGTAGTCAGCGCCCTTGCCTTCGGCGTAGGCATTCACAAATTTGGGTTCGTCACCCTGCCAGTAGTCGGAGGTGATCGCGCTGATGGCCACGTTGGCGCCCTGGTTGTCGGTAAGGATGCTTTCTACAAAATACGGCTTGCTTTTTTCTGCTGCCAACAGCGCTTGTGAAATGGGGCTGGCCAGCATGGCTTGCGCCTCTGGAATGTTGCCACCGGCGCCAATCCAACGGCCATCAATGGCTTTGATGCTCTCTAGCGTGAGGTTTTTTGCGTTTTGTGCCTTAACAGCAGCCACCACGTCGGGTTTGGCTGCAATCGCTTTGATTTCTGGCACCACGTCTTTGGCGTTGCCAGCGGCATTGGCCAAGGCAGCGCTGCCGATCAAGAGGGCTGCCAGTGCGGGTTTAAACATCAATTGGGCTTTGAACATGGGTTGGCTCCTTGGGGAATCGCCTGTTTTGGTGACGGGTTTTTTTAGCGTAGTGAATGGCTCAAGGCTTTGATCGTTGGATTAGCGGCAGGAATGGGGGCCTTTAATGGGCGATTGCAGGGGCAAAATACTAGGGTAAACCCTTGCATCTGGACAGGGCTTGATGGAACAGTTGCCAAAGCGCGCACGCTGGCGCAATGTTATGGCTGGTGAAATGAGCGTTAAAAACCAAAAAAAGGGGAAATAATGAAAAAGTTTGCTTTGGCTGCGTCTGCAGCACTGGTGCTTGCAGGTTGCGCTGCAGGTGGAATGTTTGGCCCAGCCCCCAAGGATGGCGAACTGGCCATGCCCACGGATTACCGCTCCTGGCCCGTGTTTTTGGCCGGCATTGAAAAGCCGACTGGGCACATTCGCGACATTTACATTAACCCGACTGGCGCTGCTGCCAACAAAGGCGATGCGTTTGCCAACGGCACCGTCAGCGTGATGGAAATTTACAAAGCTGAAAAAACTGGCGACAAAATGACCAAAAAAGCGCTTGAAAAGGTGTTTGTAATGTACAAAGGCAACAACTGGGGCAGCACTGCGCCAGAGGGCCTTAAAACTGGTGATTGGGTGTACGCTGCTTTTGAAGCCAACGGTCAACCCGCTAAAGTGGACTACGCCACCTGCCGTGGTTGCCACCTGCCTTTGGCCAAAGACGACTACATCTTCCACTACGACAAATACTTTGACACCCGCAAAGCCGCCAAATTGGACGGCGTGCACGCTGGCAAGGTCGCCATGTCGGTGGAAGACGCGCACCTGGCCGCTTTGGCAACCCGCTAAAACGTCTTTTAAAGCGTTTTCCAAAAAGCCGCGCTCTGTTTCAAAGCGCGGCTTTTTTACGCCTGTTGTGCAGGCTATGATGGCGACACCACAATGACAACCCTGCAACACAGCGGGGAAGCAAGGAGACAGTTCGCCATGGCCACGCCAACAACACGCCTTTTTGAAGGCAAAACCATCTTTATCACTGGGGGATCTCGAGGCATCGGCCTGGCCATTGCCACCAAGCTGGCCAGCCAGGGTGCCAACATTGTGATTGCGGCCAAAACCGTGGAGCCCAACCCCAAATTGCCGGGCACGTTGTACACCGCCGCCAGCGAGATTGAAGCTGCGGGTGGGCGTTGTTTGCCCCTGCAGGTGGATATTCGCGACGAGGTGGCATTGCAGGCCGCGGTGGACCAAGCCGCACAGCACTTTGGCGGCATTGATGCACTGGTCAACAACGCCAGTGCAATCAATTTGACACCCACCGAGCTCACCCCCATGAAGCGTTTTGACTTGATGTTTGGGGTGAATGTGCGTGGCACTTTTGCCAGCACTCAAGCCTGCTTGCCCCACCTGAAAAAATCGGCCAAAGCAGGCAAAAATCCTCATGTGCTGAATTTGTCCCCACCCTTGAATTTGAACCCCGCCTGGTTTGCGCCTCACGTGGCCTACACCATGGCCAAATACGGCATGAGCATGTGCGTGCTGGGGCATGCCCGGGAATTCAAACCGTTCGGCATTGCCGTCAATGCCCTGTGGCCTCAAACCGCCATTTACACCGCGGCCATGCAAATGATCCCCGGTGTATTGCCCGAGCATTGCCGCAAGCCAGACATCATGGCCGATGCGGCCAGCTTGATTCTTTCTCGCCCCGTGGGGCCTGCCGAGCACACCGGGCAGTTTTTAATCGACGAGCATGTGCTGAGGCAGCATGGCGTTGACGACTTTTCCAACTACGCCACTGTGCCGGGAAGCGCCAATATTCAACGTGATTTTTTCTTGGACTAAGCCAAGGTGCGCCTGATTACATCCGTGCGCCTTTGGGTCGCGCTGCTGGCCATGCTTGGCATGGCGCTGGGTGGTTTGCTGTATTTGGCCAATTCGCGCCCCGATATTCAGCCCCATACCCATGCAACGCTGACAACAGCGAGCAAGGCCAGTGTTCGCAGTCTTTTTTTGGGCACGTCCACGTTGGTGTGGACCGATGGAAAAACCACCTGGTTGGTTGACGGGTTTTTATCGCGCCAGCCCCTGTGGAATGTGGCCTTTACACCTTTGGACGTGGATGAAGCCTTGGTGGACGCCACATTGCAGCATGCGCTGGACCAGTTGAACATGCCTCACCGAGTGGCGGGCATTGTGGTGGCCCATTCGCACTATGACCATGCCATGGATGCCCCCTACATTGCCAAGCGCTATGGTGGGCAGGTGCATGGGTCAGAGTCCACCTGGCAAATTGCCTTGGGACAAGATTTGCCGCCCACTCAAATGGAGGTGGTACACAATGCAGGGGTGGCCAGGCTTGGGGACTTTGAGGTAAAAATTCGTCAAACACGCCACGCCCCCACGGGATTTACCGGGGGGTTGAACCACCAACCTTTGCGCTTGCCTGCCCATGCTCTGCGTTTTAAAGAGGGCTTGAGCTACAGTTTTGTGGTGCATCACAAGTCGCAGGGCGACGAACCCATCGCCTTGGTTCAGCCTAGCGCTGGGTTTTTGCCTGGCGAAAATCGTGATCTAAAAGTGCCTGTGGTGTTCTTGGGCGTGGGGGGGTTGGGTCGCTTGGGCCAGGATTACATTGAATCATATTGGCAAGAGATGGTCACTCAAACGGGGGCCAGGCGCGTTTATCTGATTCACTGGGATGACTTTACCAAGCCCGTTTTTAGCCAAGGTCAGCCTGCGCCCCTGGTGCCCATGCCAGCCTTGATGGACGATATGTCGGCTGCCTTGCCTGTGTTGCAAGGGCTGGCGCTGCGCGATGGGGTGCAACTTGAGGTGCACCAAGCTTGGGAAACGATTACATTTAACTGAATCAGCACGCGGTGCCCCGTACATGTCCAAATCTGTTGAAGCCAATGAAATGAAATACCGGCGATCTTTCGCTGGATTGTTTCATGGCGAGATCACGGCGTGGATGGTGCTGGCCGTGTCGGTGCTGATCACCATCCTTGGATGGTATTTGGCCTCGCAGGCCGTGGAGCGCAGAGCTCAAGAACGCTTCGGCTATGAGGTTCGCGAGGCCACCATTCGAATTCAAACCCGAATGCTGGAGTACGAACAAGCCTTGCGCGGCGGTGTGGCTTTAATCAACGCCAACCCCAAATTTGACCGACAGGCTTGGGTGACCTACGTGAGCAGTCTTGAACTGCAGTCCTTTTTGCCTGGCATGCAAGCCTACGGATTTGCGCGTCGGGTGGATCCTGCGGGTTTGGCTGCCCACGAACAGTCCCTGCGGGATCAGGGGTTTGTCAGTTATTCGGTCACTCCGCCCGGTAGCAGGCCGGTGTACTTCCCCATCGAAATGATCGAACCATTTGATGCGCGCAACCAGCGCGCCTTCGGATACGACATGTATTCGGAGGCGGTGCGCAAAGCGGCCATGGACCAAGCCATGGACACCGGGCACACGGTGTTGTCTGGCCTGGTGCAACTGCGGCAAGAGGGTTCATCAGACGCGCAACGCGGTTTCTTGATGTATTTGCCCGTGTATGCCTCCAATCAGCAGGTCCTCACAGAGGCCCAGCGTCGCAGGGCAATCATCGGCTTTGTGTACAGCCCGTTTCGGGCCAAAGACCTGATGCAAAACGTGTTGGGCCGAGAAAATATTCCATTGAATTTTGAGTTATACGATGACCAGGGTATGCAGGAAAGCAGCCTGGTTTATCGGTCGACCGAGGCGCCCCTCACGACACGCAAAGGCTCGGCCACAGCCCTTCGCAGCCAGCAAACCGTGGTACCTGTGGAGTTGCCTGGGCGTGTGTGGACAGCCAAATTCCAAGGCACAGAGGCTTTTGATCGCGAGGTGCAAAGCGCCACGCCCCAGATGATCTTGCTGGCCGGTGGGGTGATTGATGTGGTTTTGTTCCTCATCATCGGCAGCATGGCGCGGCAACGCAGGGAGCTGGCGCAGCGCAACGTGGCATTGCAGGCCAGCCACGGGCGCTACACCAGCCTTGTAGAGGCTTTGCAGGGTCAGTTTGCGTTTTACAGCCTTGGCCCGGGTGGGCACCTGACCTACATGAGCCCCTCCTTGCCGCGCATGTTGGGCCTGCCCGACCTGGCGGTTGGCGATAACCTCACCATGTTGGCCAACGCGGTGTATCCCGGGCAAAACTTTCCCAAGGCTTTGAGCCACGCCCTGATGCACAAAACCATCAGTAGCTATGAGCTGCAGCATGATCAGCGGGGCAAAAGCAGCCCGGTGACCGTGGAGGGCTTCAACAGCCCCGTGTTATCGGACCATGACGTGTTGCTTTCAGTGGAGGGTGTGGTGCAGGACATCACTGCTCGCCGCGCCAGCGAAATGGAGTTGGAGAGCTACAAGCGAGACTTACAAAAGCTGGTCGACGAACGAACCCATGAACTGCAAGAGGCCAATGAACGCCTTCAATTTGGCGAAAAGCGCATGTTGGCCATGCTGGAGTTGGCGCAATTGCCGCCAGACGCCGATCGCGAGGTTTTGCTGCGTTCAGCTTTCCGGCAATTGATACGGCTACTGGGGGCGCAGAAATACTTTTTGATTGAACTGGATGCCCAGTGGAATTGGGTGACCCAGTGGACCTACAGCGCCGACACCGCCAAACTGGCATGCCAGGCGTTGAACAACACGCGTGTTGGGGTGGACGACGAGCGCTATCAACTAACTGCCTTGGCCATAAACCGTGAGACCTTAAGCCGAAACCAGCCGCAACACCATGTGCTGGGCCACGACGAACCCTTGTTTGCCCAGTGCAAGAATTTGTTGGTGTTGCCTGCAGCCTCCCAAAGCGAGGGGCAGTACATTTTGGGCCTGGCCGACAAAACCAATGCTTTTGACGAGCATGATGTGTTGGAAGCCCGGCTGTTTTTGCAAGACCTGATTCAATTGCTGCAAAGGCAGGCCGCCGCCTACGCCCTGCGGCAGGCCACTGAGCAGGCCATTCGCGCCAGCCAGGCCAAGAGCCTGTTTTTGGCCAACATGAGCCATGAAATACGCACACCGCTCAATGCCATTATTGGCTTAAACAGCCTGCTGCAAAGTGAAACGCTGAGTGACACGGCCAGCCACTATGTCGAAGAAATCAGCAACGCATCGTCCCATTTGTTGGCCATGCTGGAAGACATTCTGAGTTTTTCCAGAATTGAGTCGGGCGCCGTGGTGGCAGAAAACATCGAGTTCGATTTGCGCGAAGCGGCCCGAAACACCCTGTCTCAGTTTGAACAGCGCGCCAGGGCCAAAGGCCTGAGGCTGACCCTGAACGTCGACAGCATGGTGCCCCAACGTGTTTGCGGCGACCCCACCCGATACAAGCAGATTCTGGCCAATCTGTTGAGCAATGCGGTGAAGTTCTCGGAGCGTGGCAGCGTGGATGTGTTTTTGGAATTGCAGACCCAAGACGACGAGCAAGCCGTGTTGCGCACCCGCGTAAAAGACCAGGGCGTGGGCATGAACCCGTTGGACTTCGAAAGGCTGACCGAACCTTTTGAGCAGGCCGACAACACCACCACCAGGCAGTTTGGCGGCACTGGCCTAGGCCTGGCCATATGCAAGCGCTTGACCGATTTGCTCGGTGGGCAGCTTGGTGTTGATTCCCAACCTGGTTTGGGTAGCGAGTTCACATTCACTGTGGTGGTCAAACCCGTGTTTGCCAGTGCGCCACCGCCTGCTCCGCCGAACCTCGATTCTCATGGCATGGCCGGCAGACGGGTCTTGGTGGTCGAGGACAACCCTTTGAACCAGCAAGTGGTGTGCGCCTTGTTAAAGCGCATGGAACTGCAAGTGGTGGTGGTTGAAAACGGCGAGCAGGCCGTGGCCAAGGTCCAGGAAGACCCCCATATTGATTTGGTGTTGATGGACGTGAACATGCCGGTGATGAATGGGCTTGACGCCACCCGTGCCATTCGCCAACTGCCTTTGCCTTGCCGCAACCTGCCGATCGTAGCGTTGACCGCCTGTGCGTTGAAAGAGGATGAAGAAGCCTGCATGGCCAGCGGCATGGACGACTTTTTGACCAAGCCGGTGAATGTGCCCATGCTAAAGGCCACCCTCGAGAAGTATTTAGCGGTGACGCACTGAAAACACCCACATGCCAAGCAGCATGGCCGCGGTGAACAGCAGGGCCTCGCCCAGCAAAGCGCTGCTGGCCACCAACGCGGGCCCAGGGCAAAAACCACCCAAACCCCAGCCCGCACCAAACAACACCGCACCCACCAACAAAGGCCGGTCAATGCTGCTGGTGCCCGGCCATTGCATGGCTTGGCCAAGAAGGCCTGTTTGCCTGCGCTTGGCCAGCCAAAACCCCGGCAGGGCAACAGCAATGGCACCGGCCATGACCAACATCAGCGAGGGGTCCCATGGTTTGCTCAAATCCAAAAAACCAATGACTTTGGCCGGGTTGCTCATGCCCGACACAATCAGGCCCAAGCCGAACAACACACCGGCCAAACCGCTGGCCAAAGCCACAGGCCATGATCTTGAAGACATGCTTTTGCTCATACCGAACCCTCCAGATGGGCCCCAATCAGCGTGGCCACCGCAAAACCCACAGCCATGAACACAGCCACCGCAGCAAGCGACCGGGGCGACAAACGCGACAAACCACACACCCCATGCCCGCTGGTGCAGCCAGAACCCAGGCGCGTGCCGTAGCCCACCAGCAAACCCGCCACCACCAACAGCACTGGGCCGCGGGGGCTGCTCATGCTGAGCGTGCCGCCCAACGCGGTGTATAGCCAAGGCGCCAGCAGAAGACCCAGTACAAAGCAGGCCCGCCAGGCCGCGTCGCCTTGCATGGGCTTGAGCAGACCGCCCACAATGCCGCTGATGCCAGCGATGCGCCCGGCTGCAAACATCAGCCAAAGGGCCGAAAAGCCAATGAGTGCCCCGCCCAACAGGGCTTGCCAGGGCGTAAACAGGTTCCAGTCAATGCTTGGCATAGACGCCTCTATATATGATTAAACGCTCATATATTATCACTGGGCCCCTTCAATTCACCAGCCACAGGGCGGGTTAAAATGAGCCCTTCCCCTTGTTTTGTGCTGACATGGCTCCACCGCCCGACATTTCTAACCCCCTGCCGGCTCTTTTGGCAGCTTTACAGCAGGCTCGCGGGCATGGGCAGCCCATCTTCAGGGCTGTGTTGGCCATTGAAGATCCCCTGGCCGCGTGGGTGGCTTCGCCTGAACTCCGGGCGCTGACCGGTGAGTCCGTGACCCACTGGGCGCCCGGCTGGCATGTGTGCACGATGCCACAGCACCACGCCGAGTTGCATGTGCATGTGGGGCCATTGAGCAAAGCCCAGCGCGTGTTGCTTGGTCGGGTGGATTGGCATGGGCCACCTGGTGCTTTTGATGTTCAGGCCCTTCAAACCTCGGCACCGGCCAGGAAGGTGGCGGTCGTGGGAGCAGGGCTGGCAGGCAGTGCAGTGGCGCTGGCCCTGTGTCAGCAGGGCATGGAGGTCCATGTGTTTGACGCAGCCCATGGCCCGGCACAAGGGGCCTCTGGCAACTGGGCCGGGGCCTTTCACCCCCACATTACGAGGGGCGATTCGCCCTTGTCGCAGCTAAGCCGCTTGGGGCTGGCCTACACGGTGTACGCGCTAGAACACTTGAGCGACGAGGGCTTGCTGACGCGTGGAGTTGACTGGGACACCCCGGGACACTTTCAAAGCCTGCCCGATGCAGAGGCTTTAAAAATGCAAGACACGCTTGCCTTATTGCGTTTACCCGGCGACTTGGTGCGTTGGGTGCCGCCGGGGCAATGGCCGGGCACGGCCTTGGGTGGGGTGTTTTTTCCGCAAGGGGGGTGGGTGAGGCCTGCGCATTGGGTGCAAGCCAATCTGCAGGCTTGCGGCAAGCGGCTTACGCTGCACTGGAACCGCCCGGTGGACGACCTGAACGCCTTGGGCGGTGGCTTCGATGCTGTGGTGGTGGCGGCGGCAGAACAGTCGCTCGCCTTGGCTCCGCTTGCGGGCGCAAGCATGGGCGTTGTTAAAGGGCAAATCAGCCTGCACAGCACGGCGCAACCACTGCCCGCCGTGCTGTCTGGCCAAACCTATGCCATTGCGCCCAAAGGCTTGGGCTGGATGGTGTTGGGCGCCACGTATGAGCGCCCGGTGCTGGATTTACAACCCACTGAACAAGCCGATCAGGATAACCTGGCGCGATTCAACGCCGCTTTCCCGAGCGTACCGGTGGGCCCCAGGCAAAACCACCGTTGCGCGGTGCGGGCGGTGTGGCACGATCGCTTGCCAGCCATCGGCCCCCTGCCGGTTGATGACCAACGGTGGGCGTTTCCGGTGTATTTGTGCACGGGTTTTGCCTCCAGAGGCTTGCTTTGGAGCGCCTTGGCAGGCCAAATGATTGCAGGCTTTTGCAGCGGGCAAGGCTTTGTACATGGCCTCACCCGACGCGTGCTGCCACGGCCAGCCAAAACTGGCGTGGCACGCGGGGCCAATTATTCAGACTGACTGGCTTTGGTTTTGCTGGTTTTGGCCTTGCTTGCAGCGGGCTTTTTCTCTGGCTTGGCTTCAAATTCAAAGCCAATGGCGCCATCGGGTTTTTTCACCAAAAAAGCCTTGAATGCACGGCGCGTTTTGGAGGACACAAAGCGAGTCAACAAATCGGTTTTGCCTTCCAGCAGTAGCTTTCCCATTTGATCGCGCTCAATGGGCTGCTGCAGAATCACTTTGCCCGAGCGGAAATCGCAGCTTTTGTTGGGGCCGACGGACTTCTCGCACACATAGCTGGTGGCCTGCTCATACACATTGGAAGCGCACTTGGGGCAGGGCCCCAGCCGTGTTTCGCCAGAAAAATCGACCTCTTCGGCCAGTTCGTCGTCTTTGGGTTGACCAAAGTCGAATTCAAGCTTGTGGTCGCTGCTCAAGCGCAACGCAGCTGCAAATGGCCGCCCCATTTTGCTGCGGAAACCGTCCAGCATGGGCAGCTCCCGTTCGCGCAGCAAGGTTTCTACCTCGTGCACTTCAAACTGGCGTCCACCGGGAATTTTAGAGATGGAAAACTCGCAACTGGTGCAGGCAAAACGGCGATAGTTTTCTTTGACCACCGCGCCGCAATTGGGGCACGGGGTTTTTAGGGTGGCGTAATCGCCGGGGATGGTGTCCTCGGTGTAGTTTTTGGCGCGGTCAACAATGGTTTCGGTGATTTTTTTGATCTCGCGCATGAACTCTTCGCGAGACAACTCCCCTTTTTCCATCCGAGAAAGTTTGTACTCCCACTCCCCGGTCAGCTCCGGCATGGTGAGTTCTTCCACATCCAGACCGCGCAGCAATGTAAGCAACTGGAAGGCCTTGGCGGTGGGCACCAGGGCTCGCTCTTCACGCACCAGGTACTTTTCGTTCAACAGGCCTTCAATGATGGCCGCCCGAGTGGCCGGTGTCCCCAGACCCTTGGTGCCCATGGCGTCCCGCAGCTCGTCATCGTCGACCAGCTTGCCCGCGCCTTCCATGGCCGACAGCAAAGTGGCTTCCGAATATCGGGCAGGCGGCTTGGTTTGCAGGGTTTGCAGGGCGATGTCGTCGGTGCTGACTTGTTCGCCAGCATCCACGGCCACCAGGCTGTCGTCACCCGCGGCTGCGGCTTGACGGCCATAAATGGCCAACCAGCCCGGTTTAACCAGCACCTTGCCCTCGGTTTTAAAGCGGTGCTTTTCAACCGTGGTGATGCGGGTGGTGACGTTGTACTCGGCCGCAGGGAAAAACACCGCCAGAAAACGCTTGACCACCAAATCGTACAGTTTGGCCTCGGGCTCGCTTAGGGCTTTGGGCAACTGCAGGGTGGGAATGATGGCAAAGTGATCTGAAATTTTGGTGTTGTCGAACACCCGCTTGTTGGGCTTGACCCAATTGTTCTTGAGGATTTGCTCACAAAACTGGCCGTAGTCCCCGGCGATGTGGCCGCGCTCCAAACCCACAAAGGCTTTGAGGGTTTGATTCACTGTGCCCATGTAATCTTCGGGCAGGGCCTTGGAATCGGTACGTGGGTAGGTGAGCACCTTGTGCTTTTCGTACAGGGCCTGAGCCAGGCCCAGCGTGTTTTTGGCAGAAAATCCAAAGCGGCTGTTGGCCTCACGTTGCAGGCTGGTGAGGTCAAACAGCTGCGGCGCAATTTGCGTGGTGGGCTTGCTTTCTTCCTCCACCGTGCCGGGTTTGCCATCGCAGGCAGCCACAATGGCACGGGCCTTGGCTTCGTCCCACAGGCGGTCGGCTCGCTGTTCGGGGTCATCGCCCTTTTTAAAGTCGGGGTCAAACCACTTGCCCTCGTAGGCTCCCGCTTTGGCACCAAAGCTGGCCTTGACTTCAAAGTAAGTGCGGGCCACAAACTTTCGGATTTTTTCTTCGCGTTCTACCACAATGGCCAAGGTGGGGGTTTGCACACGGCCCACGGTGGTGAGGTAAAAGCCGCCCTCTTTGCTGTTGAAGGCGGTCATGGCGCGCGTGCCGTTTATGCCCACCAGCCAGTCGGCCTCGGAGCGGCAGCGGGCCGCATCGGCCAAAGGCAGCATCTCAGAGTCGCTGCGCAGTGATTCAAAGGCCTGGCGAATGGCGGCAGGCGTCATGGATTGAAGCCACAAGCGCTCAACAGGCTTGTGGCTTTTGGCGTACTGAACAATCAAGCGAAAAATAAGCTCACCCTCACGCCCCGCGTCACAGGCGTTGATGAGGCCCACCACGTCTTTGCGCTTGATGAGTTTGTTGAGCACCTTCAGCCGCGACTCGGTTTTGGCAATTGGCGAAAGATCAAAATGCGGGGGCAGCACGGGCAGGTTGGCAAAGCTCCACTTGCCGCGCTTGACTTCAAATTCGTCTGGCGCCTTGATCTCGACCAGGTGGCCCACGGCTGAGGAGAGCACGTACTCGTCGCTCTCGAAGTAGTCATCCTTCTTGGTGAAGCCGCCCAGTGAGCGTGCGATGTCGGCCGCCACAGAGGGTTTTTCCGCGATGATCAGTTTTTTTGGGGTGTCGCTGCTCAATTGGTCCAACGTGAGTAAAGTTTTCAGTGCCTTGTGCGCCGAAGTGTAAGTGCCATGCCTTGATTTAATCAAGGCTTTCTAAAGAATGTTGCTTCAACAGGGTTGGCCGCTGAGTACCCAGCGGTTGCCCGGTTCGGCCACCACCAGCCCCATGAGTTCCAGTTCGGTCAGCGCCACAAAGGCCTGGTCGCAGGCGATGCCAGCCAGCCCGGCCAGCCGGTCGATGTGCTCGGGGTGATGCCCCACTTGGCCCAGCACGTGGGCCAAATCATCACTCAGTTCGCAGCCAGGTTCTTCTGCTGGGTCACCGCCGGGCGCAAGGTGCTGCAAACCCAGGTTGTGACCTTCTTGCAACAACGGTGGGCAGGCTTTGCGATGGGTCGGAAGGCTGGCTTGTACCTCGTTCAGCAGGTCTTGTGCAGTTTCAACAAGCAGCGCGCCTTGTTTGATCATGGCGTGGCAGCCTTTGCTGTGGGTGTTGTGGATGGAGCCCGGTACGGCACCCACGGCGCGGCCCAATTCGCTGGCGTACCTCGCGGTGATCAGCGAACCCGATCGGAGGGCCGCCTCGACCACCAGCAAACCGTCAGACAAAGCTGCGATGATGCGGTTTCGTCTGGGAAAAAAGGCCTTTTGAGGTGCAGTGCCCGGTGGGTATTCAGACAACACCAGCCCCCCTTGGCCCACGATGCGCCGCACCAGCCCGCTGTGGTGGGCAGGAAACACCACATCGGGCCCACAACCCAGCACGGCCACGGTGGCGCCGTGGGCTTCAAGGGCACCGTGGTGGGCTGCCCCATCAATGCCCTCGGCCAGCCCGCTCACAATGGCCCACCCCTGGGTGGCCATCGCGCTTGCAAAGGCTTGGGCATTGGCCAGGCCGGTGCGGGTGGCGCTTCGGCTACCCACCACGCCAATGCTGCGCGCACCCAACAGGGCGGCTTCGCCCTCGCCGAACAATATAAGAGGTGGGTTTTTCAGCTGCAGCAGGCCCGGTGGGTAGTCTGGGCTGTGCACGGTGCGCCAAAACCGGCGGGGTGCTTCTTCAAGCCAGTCGCGGGCCAGACTGTGCCATATGCGCACGGCGTCACAGGGGGCGGGTAACTCGGCTTGTGGGCCTTTGGCGGCCAAGGTTTGCCGCTGGGCGGCCGGCAGGTGGGTGTTGTAGGCCAGGTTCATGGCGTGCAGCAGTGGGTACATGGTGCGCGGCCCTCTGGAAGCGAACTATTTTGCCCCCAGAAGGTATATCCTTTGAGTGTGTAGAAAACAACGGTTGTAAAAGCATGGCATTGCTCCCGATTTTGCGTTATCCGGATCCGCGATTAAAAACGGTTGCCACCCCCGTCACCCAGTTTGATGATGCACTTGTCAAACTCACCCAAGACATGGCTGAAACCATGTACGACGCACCCGGCGTGGGCCTGGCGGCCACGCAAGTGAACGTGCACAAGCGGGTGATTGTGATTGACGTCACCGAAGACCGCAGCGGGCTGACCGTGTTTGTGAATCCCGAGATCATCGACAAAAGCCAGGCCTGCAAGGTGTACGAAGAGGGTTGTTTGTCGGTGCCAGGCATTTACGAAAAAGTGGAGCGCCCAGACACAGTGCGGGTGCGCGCCCAAAACGTGAAAGGCGAGTGGTTTGAGTTGGACTGCGACGAGCTGCTGGCCGTGTGCATTCAACATGAAATTGACCATCTCAATGGCAAGGTGTTTGTGGAATACCTGTCGCAGCTCAAGCAGACGCGTATCAAAACCAAACTGAAAAAGCAGGACAGGCAACCCGCCTAAGCCTGTTCTTTTTCAAGCTACTTTTTGCCCATGACAAAAACACTTCAAGTGGGGTTTGCGGGCACGCCCGAATTTGCGCGCGTGGCCCTTCAAGCCCTGTTGGACGCAGGCTACCCTGTGCCTTTGGTTTTAACCCAACCCGATCGCCCCGCTGGGCGTGGCATGAAGCTGACCGCCTCGCCAGTCAAGCAGCTGGCGCTGGAGCATGGCGTGCCTGTGCTGCAGCCGGTCAGCCTGCGCAAGGGTGAAGAGGCTGAGCAGGTGTTGCATCAACTGAGCACGGTGGCCAATGGCCAGCCCCTGGACGTGTTGGTGGTGGCGGCCTACGGCCTGATTTTGCCCCAGGCCGTGCTGGATGCACCGCGATTGGGTTGCTTGAACATTCATGGCAGTTTGCTGCCGCGCTGGCGCGGAGCTGCCCCTATTCAACGGGCCATTGAAGCCGGCGACCCCCAAACCGGGGTGTGCATTATGCAAATGGAAGCCGGGCTGGACACAGGGCCAGTGCGCTTGCAGCGAGCCTTGCCCATTGGGGTCGACGACACCGCGGCCACGCTGCATGACAAACTGGCCGCTTTGGGCGCCAGCGCCTTGCTGGAGGCCCTGGCGCAATTGGAGGCGGGTGGTTTGCCCCTGGATCCGCAGCCTGAAACGGGGGTGACCTACGCCGAGAAAATCGCCAAAGCCGAAGGGCAAATTGACTGGGCCAGCAGTGCGGCGCTGTTGCAGCGCAAGTTGAGGGCTTTTGATCCGTTCCCAGGCGCTAGCACGCAGTGGCAGGGGCAATTGATCAAATGCTTCAACCCCACCCTGCTACAGGCCGACCTCTGCTTGGGCCAACCTGGTGAGGTATTGGGCGTCAGTGAGCAGGGTGTGGACGTGCAGTGCGGCCAAGGTGTGTTGCGCTTGGGCACCCTGCAGCGCGCTGGGGCCAAGCGCTCGCCGTCGGGCATGGTGGCCAAGGCCCTGGGCTGGGAAGAAGGGACCTTGCTGGGCGCTTGAAAGCCCAGGTGCCTGCCCCAATATAAGCATTGATTGATCAACGTTGGCCCACAGGGCTGCAAAGGAACTGCCATGTACAACTGGATGAAAACCTTCATGCTAATGGCCGCCATCACGGCGCTGTTTGTGGTGTTGGGCGGTATGCTGGGCGGCCGGGGCGGCATGTTGCTGGCTTTGGGTTTTGCCTTGTTGATGAATTTTGGTGCGTATTGGTTCTCGGACAAAATGGTGCTTCGCATGTACAACGCCCAAGAGGTGGATGCAAGCAACGCCCCCGAGTTTTACAACATGGTGGCCGAGCTGGCCCAGCGTGCTCAGTTGCCCATGCCAAGGGTGTACCTCATCAACGACCCCGCACCCAATGCCTTTGCCACCGGGCGCGACCCCGAGCATGCGGCGGTGGCAGCCACCACCGGCATCTTGCGTGTGCTGTCTGCACGGGAACTGCGAGGCGTCATGGCCCATGAATTGGCACACGTCAAGCACCGGGACATTCTGATTTCCACCATTTCAGCCACCATGGCGGGTGCCATCTCTGCGCTGGCCAACTTTGCATTGTTTTTTGGTGGACGCGACGAAAACGGCCAACCCGTGAACCCGATTGCCAGCATCGCTTTGGCCATTCTGGCGCCACTGGCGGCCTCGCTGATCCAAATGGCGATTTCACGTGCACGGGAGTTTGAAGCCGACCGCGGTGGTGCCGAAATTTGCGGTGACCCCGCCGCATTGGCCAGCGCACTGGATAAAATTCAGCGCTACGCCAAAGGGGTGCCATTCCGCACCACCGAGGCCCACCCAGAGACCGCGCAAATGATGATTATGAACCCCCTGACTGGCAAAGGTGTGGCCAGCTTGTTTTCGACCCACCCGCCCACAGAAGAGCGCATCGCCCGTTTGATGCAAATGACCCAAAACGGCAGAGTGGGTTGAGCGCTACCCGTTTGGTCGAAACCGACCTGTCTTTTGCCCTGCTGAAAGCCGCCAGCACCCTGCTCCATGTTTTGGAGCATGGGCGCTCCCTGGACCGCGCACTGGCCATGGAGCTCGAGGGTGTTCGTTCGGCCCAAGCGCGCGGTGCCATTCAAGACCTGGCTTACTGGGGCATGCGCCACATGGGGCAAGGCCTGGTGCTCAGCCGCTTGCTGACCCGCAAGCCCCGCCTGGAGCCTTCGCTTTTGAATCCACTGATGGCGTTGGGCCTGGCCTTGCTGTGGCCTCGGGAACAGGCCAAATACCCGGCCCACACGGTGGTCGATCAAGTGGTCAATGCCTGTGCTGCACACCCCCAGTTGGCCCGCGCCAAGGGCCTGGCCAATGCGTGTTTGCGGAATTTTTTAAGGGGTACCCCCGATTGGGTGCAACAGGCCCTAAACAACCCCTTGGCCCGCCACAACGTGCCGGCATGGTGGCAGCAGGCCTTGGCTCAAGCCCACCCCAACGATTGGGAGGCCATTCTGAATGTGGGCCAAAGCCAGCCCCCCATGGTGTTGCGTGTCAATGCCCGCTGGGGAAGCCCGCAGCAGTATTTAACCGCGCTGGAGGCGCAAGGGCAGGCTGGTCGCGTGGTTGGGCCCCAAGCTGTTTGCCTGAACAAGCCCGTGCCGGTGGGGTTTTTGCCGGGTTTTGCAGAGGGTCACGTGTCGGTTCAAGACGCTGCTGCACAGCATGCAGCCCCCTTGCTGCAACTGCAGGATGGTCAGCGTGTGCTGGACGCCTGCGCCGCCCCGGGTGGTAAAACCGGTCACATTCTGGAGCTGGCCGATGTCGACGTGTTGGCCCTGGATTCCAGTGAACAACGCCTGCAACGTGTGCTGGCCAATGTGCAGCGCATTGCACCTGCCTTGCCTTACCACCCACGGCTACGCACGCAGGCTGCACCAGCCGAGCAGCCCGAACAATGGTGGGATGGCCAGCCCTTTGATGCCATTTTGGCCGATGTGCCCTGCACGGGTTCGGGGGTGGTGCGCAGGCATCCGGACATTCCTTGGCTACGCCGCCCGGGCGATTCGGCCCAGTTGTCGCGCCTACAACACAAAATACTGGCTGCTTTGTGGTCTACCCTGAAGCCCGGCGGTACACTTTTGCTGGTGACTTGTTCAATTTTTCCGGATGAGGGCCCCGTGCTGGCCGAAGCTTTTGAAAACAAACAACCCGATGCGCTACGCCTGCAGGCCCCCGGTCTGCTGCTGCCCCAAATCGACGGGAGCGGTGGCCATGTGTCGGACGGTTTTTTCTACGCCCGGTTTCAAAAAGCCCCACAGGTTTGAGGGTTGGCTTTGAATCCTCCCCGGCTGCGCCATGAGTTGACCTTTCGCCTGAACATCTGGTTTGGTGCATGTCTGCTTTGGCTGGTGCTGGCTTGCTGGCCCCAAGCCCATGCGCAGCAAGATTCCATCACCCGTGTAACTGCCGTCAAGCTCGAGCCCACCAAGGCGCCTGCTGCGCCAGGCTGGAACCTGGCCGCCGAGTTTGATATTCAATTGGGCAACAAGCTTCGCGAGGCGGTAGATCGTGGCTTGCCTTTGCAATTTGCGGTGGATTTTCAGCTCTTTCGCCCGCGCTGGTATTGGATGGACGAGCAAACCCTGGCCACCACTTACACCTACAACCTGTCTTACAACGCGCTGACCCGCACCTATCGCTTGGTGACGCCGGCCAACACCTACACATCGAGCAGCCTGGATGAAATGATTGATCGCATGTCCCGGGTCAGCCAGTGGACGGTCGTCCAGCGCGAGCAAATTGCACCGGGCGAGAAGTACACCGCGCAGGTTCGTTTTCGATTGTTGTTGACGGAGCTGCCCAAACCTTTTCAAATCAGTGCATTGGTGAACAGTGAATGGGATCTGTCCTCGGAATGGGTCACGTTTGAATTCACGCCTCGCCGCGAGGCCCTGAAATGAACCCATGGTTAGAGAACACGCGCTGGATTCGCTACACCCTGCTGATTTTGGGTGGACTTGGTGGCGTGTTGCTGTTCGTGTTGGCCTCGGCCTCGTCCAACACCGATTTTTTTGAAAGCAATTACCCCCTGCTGATCTCGCTCAATGGCGTCATTGCCGTGGGCCTATTTGCGATTTTGATGGTGCTGGTGGTGCGCATGGTGCGCCGTTACCGAGCCGGTGTGTTTGGCTCGCGGCTGCTGCTGCGCATGTCGCTGTCGTTTGCTTTGATGGGTTTGATTCCCGGTTTTGTGTTGTACCTGGTGTCGGTGCAGTTTTTGGCCAAGAGTATCGACAGCTGGTTCGATGTGCGGGTGGATGGCGCCTTGGAGTCGGGTCTAAATTTGGGCCAAACCGCTTTGGACAGCTTGATCAACGAGCTGAGCCTGAAGGGGCAGTCGATTTCGATCGAGCTTTCTCGCGCCACGCCAAGCGAACAGCTCTTGGAGTTGCCCCGGTTGCGCGATGCCGCCAATGTGCAGGAGCTCACTTTGCTGTCAGAGGCTGGTCAGGTGATCACCAGCGCCGGCGGTCAATTGGACAGCCTGCTGCCCAGCCTGCCCACGCAAGTGATGCTGCGTCAGGCTTTGATGACCCGCCCTTTTCAGCAAATTGAGCCCGATCCTGATGATGTCGAGGGGCGTCTTTATATGCGCGTGATTGTGCCGATTGCACCGCCGCTGACCAGCTTTGATTTGGGGCAACGCTATGTGCAAATCATGCACCCGGTGCCAGCCAGTTTGTCGCAGCGTGCCAATGCGGTTCAAAGCGTTTATCGCGATTACCAGGAATTGCAATTGTCGCGCTCCGGTTTGAGAAAAATTTACGGCATCACCCTCACCCTGGCTTTGTTGCTCACGGTGTTTGTGTCGGTGGCTGCGGCGTTTTGGTTGTCTTCGCGTCTGTCTAGCCCCTTGCTGTGGCTAGCCGAAGGCACCAAGGCCTTGGCCAAGGGCGACTTTAAAACCATGCAGCCCATCAACGCCGACGACGAGTTGGCGGAGTTGGTTGAAAGTTTCAATACCATGACCCGGCAGTTGTCTGAAGCGCAGCGCCGTTTGCAAGCCAACCAAAACCAGTTGGCCGCCAACAACGACTTTTTGCAAAGCTTGTTGAGTAGCCTGTCTGCGGGGGTGCTTGTGCTGGACCACAAGCTGCGCTTGAAAATGTACAACGAGGGCGCTTTGCGAATTTTTGATCGCGCCTTGGCCGAAAACCAAGGCCATTCCCTCGATGACGTGCCCGGCTTGGAGGGCTTTGCCATGGCGGTGCGCGCCAGCGTGGCAGATCATCAAAGCGAAGAATCGGGCGAGGCGGGCATTTGGCAAAAGCAGTTGGAAATTCCGCGGGCTTACGACCCACAAAGCAACAAGTCGATTTTGGTGCGTGGTTCGCGCTTGCCCGGCGAAAAAGCGGGCTATGTGCTGGTGTGTGACGACATCACCGCCCTCATCTCGGCCCAGCGCACGGCTGCATGGGGTGAGGTGGCGCGCCGCCTTGCCCACGAAATCAAAAATCCGCTTACGCCGATCCAGTTGTCGGCTGAGCGTTTGCAAATGAAACTGGCCAGCAAACTGGTCGAGCCAGAGTCGGGTATTTTGCAACGGGCCACGAGAACCATCGTGAACCAGGTGGAGTCGCTCAAGCGTTTGGTCAACGACTTCCGCGACTATGCGCGCCTGCCCCCGGCCGATTTGAAGCCACTGGATTTAAATGACCTTGTGATTGATGTGCTGGCCTTGTACGATGCAGACCTGAATGATGCAGAATCCAAAGGCTCTCAGTTGATTCCCAAATTGACTGAAAATTTACCGCCGGTGGCTGGAGATTCGTCGCAGCTTCGCCAAGTCATCCATAATTTGTTGCAAAATGCTCAGGATGCTTGTGCAGAGTGTGACACCCCGCGTGTGGAATTGCGCACTGAGGGATTGAAGTCACCGGAAGGCGATCAGGACCATTTGGTGGGTGTTAAATTGGTGGTGGCAGACAACGGACCCGGGTTCAACCCCGACCTGTTGGCCAAAGCTTTTGAACCCTACATCACCACCAAATCCAAGGGCACCGGTTTGGGCCTGGCGATTGTTCGAAAAATTGCTGATGAGCACAAGGCACGCATTGCGATCCGAAACAGGGTCGATGCACAGGGACGCGTGGTGGGCGCTGCCGTTGAAATCACGTTTCCGGTTTTGAACGAGGCACTTTTGCCGACAGAACACAGTCAGGCCGCATAAGGAAGGAATTAGGCAACCATGGCGACCATTCTCGTTGTAGATGACGAAATTGGAATTCGAGAGCTGCTCTCCGAAATCCTCGGGGACGAAGGGCATGCGGTGTTGTTGGCTGAAAATGCGGGCCAGGCCCGTGCTTTGCGCGACAAAGAACAGCTTGACCTGGTGCTGCTCGACATCTGGATGCCCGACACCGACGGCGTTACTTTGTTAAAAGAGTGGTCCACCAAAGGCCAGCTCACCATGCCTGTGATCATGATGAGTGGGCATGCCACCATTGACACCGCTGTGGAAGCCACCCGCATCGGTGCGCTTGATTTTCTTGAAAAACCCATTGCCCTGCAAAAACTGCTGGGTGCGGTAGAAAAGGGCTTGGCCCGTGGTCGCATGGTGCAATCGGCGCGCGCCCTCATGCAGGCCCAGCCCAAGGCCGCCACCACCCCAGGCACCGCCTCGGCTGCGACTGCCCCCGCCGCCAGCGTCCAAGGTGGCGCACAACATGCGGACAGCACCCCCTTGGGCCAAGCCATGGCCGAATTGTCTACCTTGGACCTGGATGCACAGCTTCGCGACGCGCGCGATGCGTTTGAGCGCATTTATTTTGAATACCACCTGCGGCTTGAAAATGGCAGCATGACGCGCCTGGCTGAACGCACTGGCATTGAACGCACGCACCTGTACCGCAAGCTGAAGCAGCTGGGTGTCGAAGTGGGCCGCACGGCGCGCAAGAACATCGCATGAAAATCATCATTGTCGGGGCCGGGCGGGTGGGCGCAAGCCTGGCCGAAAGCCTGGTCTCCGAGCACAACGACATTACCCTGATTGATCCAGACCCCGCCTTGCTGGCCGACCTGCAAGACCGCTACGACTTGCGCACCGTGGTGGGCAACGGTGTGTTGCCCCGCGTGTTAAAGCAGGCGGGCGCTGAAGACGCCGACATGTTGGTGGCTGTAACCCGCAGCGACGAAACCAACTTGGTGGCCTGCCGAATTGCGGCGCTGCAGTTCAATGTGCCTCGCCGCATTGCACGGGTGCGCTCGCCCGAAATGCTGGAGCAGGCGAATTTGCAGGGCGATGAAGGCTTTAACGTGGACCATGTGATTTGCCCTGAGCAAAGCGTGACCGACCACATTGAACGCTTGATTCAATTTCCAGAGGCCTTGCAGGTGTTGGACTTTGCCAATGGCAAGGTGACCTTGGTGTCGGTGCGGGCCTTTGCCGGTGGGCCTTTGGTGTCGAACCCCATTGAAGATTTGCGCAAACATCTGCCCAACATTGATGTGCGCATTGTGGCCCTGTTTCGCGAAAATCAGCCGGTGACTGTGGATGGTTACACCACCATACAGCCCGGTGATGAGGTGTTTTGCCTGTCGGCCACCGAGCATGTGCGCAGTGTGATGGGCGAGTTGCGCCGAATGTCCAAGCCAGTGAATAAGGTCATGATTGCTGGCGGTGGCAACATTGGCTTGCGCTTGGCCCGTAGTCTGGAAGACGAATACCAGGTGAAGGTGATCGAAAACGACCGCAAGCGCTGCGAAGAACTGGCAAGCCAGTTGGGTTCGCGCACGTTGGTGTTGTACGGCGATGCCACCGATGAAGACCTGCTCACCGAAGAAAACGTGCAGGAGGTCGACACCTTCATTGCACTCACCAGCGACGATGAAAACAACATCATGTCCTCTTTGCTGGCCAAGCGCCTGGGTGCACGCCGGGTGATCTCACTGATTCAGCGCAAGGTATATGCCGAACTGGTGCAGGGTGGTCAAATCGACATTGCACTGGCACCCTCCAACGCCACCTTGAGTGAATTGCTTAAACACATTCGCCGTGGCGACGTGGTGGCTGTGCACCGCTTGCGCCGTGGTGTGGCCGAAGCCATTGAACTGATTGCACACGGGGATCAAAAATCATCCAAGGTGGTGGGCCGGGCCATTGAAAACATCGACATGCCCAAAGGCAGCGTGATTGGCGCAGTGGTGCGTGGCGACACGGTGATCATGGCGCACCACGACACAGTGATTGAAGCCGAGGACCATGTGATCACCTTTGTAGAAAACCGCAAGCTGGTGCCACAGGTTGAAAAGCTGTTCCAGGTCGGCGTGGGGTTTTTGTAAGGTGGCGGGCTTGGCATGAGGAATTCTGTTTTTCCGATTTTCTCAGTGTTTGGCTTTGCCGTGGCTTTGTTCTCTGTGGCATTTTTGGTGCCACTGGCTTATGCGCTATTGAACAGGGAGCCCACCGTGCACGCCTTTGCCGCGGGTTTTGTGTTCACCTTTTTGCTGGGCACTTTGACGCATCTGCTCACCCGTCGTTTTCGGCGCGAGTTGCAACCCCGCGATGGTTTTTTGTTGGTGTCCATGGTGTGGTCGGGTTTGCCAGCTTTTGCCACCATTCCGATGTTGATGTATTTCCCCAATTTGTCGGTGACCGATGCTTATTTTGAGATGGTGTCCGGCTTAACCACCACCGGCGCCACGGTGTTGAGCGGCTTAGATGTCATGCCCAACAGCATCAACATTTGGCGGCATTTGCTGTCGTGGATGGGCGGTATGGGCATTTTGGTGCTGGCTGTGGCCATTTTGCCTTTGCTGGGTGTGGGAGGGTCGCAAGTGTTCAAGGCCGAAACACCCGGCCCCATGAAAGACTCCAAGCTCACCCCCCGCATCACCGAAACCGCCAAGTCGTTGTACATGGTGTATTTCGTGATTTCGCTGGCCTGTTTGTTGAGCTACAAGTTGGCCGGCATGACCTGGCTGGATGCATTTTTGCATGCGGGCACCACGGTGTCGCTTTCGGGTTTTTCCTCGCACGATGCCAGCTACGCATATTTCGATTCTCAAGCCATCGAGATGGTGGCTGTCACCTTCATGCTCATTTCAGGGGTGAATTTCTCGGTGCATTTTTTGGCATGGCGCGGCAAGTCTTTTAGGCCTTACATCAACTGCCCGGAAGCCAAATGGTTTTTCGCGCTCATGTTTTTTGCGGTGGCCTTGGTCACGGTGTATTTGCTGGCCCACCAAACCTACACCTCGGTGGGCGAGGCGTTTCGGTACAGCATTTTTAACGTGGTGTCGGTGGCCACCACCACTGGTTATGCCAACACCGACTACAGCCTGTGGCCCTGGTTTGCCCCCTTGTACCTGGTGTTTTTGAGCATGTTTGCCACCGCAGCGGGTTCCACCGGGGGGGGCATTAAAATGCTTCGCGCCGTTATTTTGTTCAAGCATGCGGTGGGCGAACTGTCGCGTGTGTTGCATCCACGGGCCATCAACCCAGTGCGAATCCGCGGCTCGGCGGTCAGCCCCAGTGTGATTTTTGGCGTACTGGCCTTTATGCTGATGTACGGGATGAGTGTGATCACCATCACCATGGTGCTGGTGTTCACCGGTCTGGATCCCATTTCTGGCTTAACCACGGCGATTGCGATGATCAACAACCTGGGCCCTGCTCTGGGTGATTTTGGGCCAGCCAGCAATTTTGCTGGGCTGGGCGACTTCCAAACCTGGGTGTGTTCGTTTGCCATGCTCTTGGGTCGCCTGGAAATGTTCACCATTCTGGTGCTGTTTACCCCGGCGTTTTGGCGCAAATGAAAACCCAGGTGCGGCTTGTACCCGGCACGGACCCATGGCAACGTGCGCTTCGTATTGAGCAAGAGGTGCAAAGCCTGAAGGGTTTAAAAACCACCCTGTTGCTCAGTGGTGAGGTGTTCCAAAAGGCCACTGTGGAGCAACAAGCCACGCTGTTTGCACACGATGAAGCCCGCAAAGCGCAAGGCATGCATGTGCTGCGTTTAAGCCCGGGATGCCCCTGTTGCTCCTCCAAATTGGTGCTTACCACGCACCTCGCCCGCACCTTACGATTAAACCAACCAGAAGTGCTGCTGCTGGAACTTGAAACCCAAGCGCACCCCAGCGAAGTTCTAAAAACCCTGAGTGACCCTCAATGGACGCCCTGGTTTGCCGATATAAGCATTGTGGAAGGTTGATGATTGCCCAAGGGCTGCACAAGCAGGGCGTGGTCTTGAAATTGCTTGCCAGAACACCATATTCAAACTGAAAGCGTCATTGGAGGTTTGTAATGTTGATGATGATAGACAGCCCCTACTACTGCGTTGTGGACTTGGTGCTCACAGAGGGCCAGCCCAGCGTGGGCATCGAAATTGTGGACAAAAACAACCAGCGTGAGTTGTTCCTGCAAGGCGATGCAGCCGAGCGCTTTCGTGAAGAAGTTCGGTATTTGGCGGCGCAGGAGCCTGATGTGGATGACATTGAGGCGTTCATTGAGCGTTACAAGCCTTGGATGCAGACGCCAGTGACGCTGCACTGACACAGGCAGGTCTGTGCCTTTTTGGAATGCTGTGCGCCGCGCTTCTAGGCTGAGGCGGCCCAAGCCACTGGGCCT